>CAKTQP010000097.1 GCA_934597165.1 uncultured Oscillospiraceae bacterium | reverse complement strand
TCCAAGAAAAAGATGTCCATCGACTCGGAGGACTACAACAACTTGGCAAAGGTCAGCGAGAAGCCAGACGGGTTCTCGTATGAAAAGATGAAAGACCCGACCCATAAGTGAACGAAAACCCACCAGGAAAACCTGGTGGGTTTTTCTCACGCCAAAGCGCATAGGATGACAGGAGCGAGGTGATTCCATGGAACGAAAACCGAAGATTTTGCTCTCCCTAGCCCCATCCAACCCGCCCGCCTACGCCAACGCCGTGGAAGCGGCTGGCGGCTGTCCGGTTGGAGGATACCTGCCGGAGGCGGCACTGCTGCACCACTGTGACGGGCTCATCTTAGGCGGCGGGGGGGACGTGGATCCGGCCTGGTACGGCCAGGAGGACTGGGGCTGCGACACGCTGGATTGGGAGCGGGACCAGCTGGAGGGACGCCTGGTGTCGTTGGCTGCAAAAAAACAGATTCCCGTGTTGGGAATCTGTCGTGGGATGCAGTATTTGAATGTGTACTTCGGCGGCGACCTCATCCAAGACATCGGCAGCAGCCACAGCATGACCCAAGGCCACGACCGCCTTCACCCCACCCGAACCCGACCAGGCTCCCAGCTCCACGCCTTATACGGCGCTGCGCTCGTCACCAATAGCGGCCACCATCAGGTGGTGGGACGACTGGCGGAGGGGTGTCAGGCCACCCAGTGGGCGCTGGATGGCGTGGTGGAGGCCATCGAGTGCCAGGGCTTGCCCATGCTGGGCGTCCAGTGGCACCCGGAACGACTGCACCCGGCAGGGGACGCCCTCTTCCGCTGGTTCGTCCGCCGGTGTGCAGGTCAGTTGTCGTAGACTTCGGGGCAGACCTCCAAAATCTTTGCCCGGATGGAACGCAGATCGTCAAAGGTCTCCGGCCGCTTGCTGTCGTCTCGCAGCAGGGCGGAGGGGTGGTAGATAGCAGTCATCCAGATGCCGTCCTGCTGGACCCAGGTGCCGTGCTCCCGGGTGATGCGGTAGCCGCTGCGGATGAGCCGGGCGGCGGCAATGCGGCCGAGGCAGACGATGATCTTGGGCTGTACCAGCTTGATCTGATCGTTCAGATAGGGGATGCAGGCGTCCTGTTCGGCCGGCTCCGGGTCCCGGTTCCGGGGCGGACGGCACTTGACGATGTTGGCGATGTAGTAGCGGCTGCGATCCAGGTCGATGATCTCCAGGATGCGGGACAAAAACTGACCCGCCGCCCCCACAAAGGGGATGCCCTGTTCGTCCTCCTGCTTGCCGGGGCCTTCGCCGATGAACATGATGTCCGCCTCCGGGTTGCCGTCGCCGAACACCAGATTCTTCCGGGTCGCGCCCAGCCCGCACAGCTGACAGTCCTGGCAGTACTGCCGCAGTTCTTCCATGGAAACCATATACCAGTCCTCCTTCTCTCGTCAGTATTGTACCACAAGATGCGCGGGACGAAAAGCGGGAAAAAAGTTTGCA
The DNA here is from genome assembly GCA_934597165.1 of uncultured Oscillospiraceae bacterium. Classification (GTDB taxonomy): domain Bacteria; phylum Bacillota; class Clostridia; order Oscillospirales; family Oscillospiraceae; genus Onthomonas. The sequence goes on along the minus strand of CAKTQP010000097.1, from coordinate 153 downwards.
AAAAAGCGAAAAAACCCTTGACGAACCGGGGCGGACGTGGTATTATAATACCTGCGCTGACCAAGGCGACCACACGAAATGCGCGAGTGGTGGAATTGGTAGACTCGCTGGCTTCAGGTGCCAGTGCTCTTTACGGGCGTGCGGGTTCGACTC
>CAKTQP010000096.1 GCA_934597165.1 uncultured Oscillospiraceae bacterium | reverse complement strand
ACTGGCCTGGTGGAAGCCCGGAACCTGTTGGGCGCCAACGCTTTGCTGGGTGGCAGCGCCCACACAGTGGAGGAAGCCCTGGCTGCCCAGGCGGCGGGGGCGGACTACCTGGGCTGCGGCGCGGTCTTCGGCAGCGGCACCAAGCATAACGTCAGCCAGATGTCCTTGGAGACACTGACTGCCATCTGCCAGGCGGTGGACATCCCCGTGGTGGCCATCGGTGGGGTCAGCTTGGACAACCTGCCGTTGCTGGCGGGCACGGGCATTGCCGGTGTGGCGGTCATCAGCGGATTGTTCGCCGCAGCGGATAAGACCGAAGCAGCCCAGGCGTTTTTGCGGCAGCTGGAGGGACTGGTATGAAGGTGGCTTTGACCATCGCAGGCAGTGATTGCAGCGGCGGCGCTGGGATTCAAGCGGATTTAAAAACCTTCCTCATGCACCGGGTGTATGGGATGAGCGTGGTCACGGCGTTGACGGCGCAGAACACCACCGGTGTGTACGGAGTGGTGGAGCCGGAGCCGGCGTTTTTGGCCAGTCAGCTGGACTGTGTGTTCCAGGACATTTTCCCGGACGCTGTGAAAATCGGCATGATGCCCTCTGTCCAGGCGGTGCAAGTCACCGCCGAGAAGCTGCGGCAGTACCGACCCGCCCATATCGTCATCGACCCGGTCATGGTCTCCACCAGCGGCCGGTGGCTCATGAGCGCTCAGGCGGTGGAGGCAGCGCAGCGGGAGCTGTTCCCGCTGGCGGAGGTGCTCACGCCCAACCTGCCGGAGGCGGAGGCCCTCATCGGACGTCCCATCGCCAGCCGCGGCGAGACGGAAGCGGTGGCGGCGGAGCTGTCGGAGCACTACGGCTGTGCCATCCTGCTCAAGGGTGGGCACCGGGTGACGGATGCCGATGACCTATTGTGGCAAGACGGGAAAGGGACGTGGCTTTCAGGCAGCAAAGTGGACAATCCCAACGCCCACGGCACCGGCTGCACCTTGTCCAGCGCCATTGCGGCCAACCTGGCCAACGGTCAGGACTTATGCGGGGCGGTTCGCTCGGCGAAGGCCTATCTGACGGCGGCGCTGCGTGCTGGCCTGGATTTGGGGCGAGGACAGGGACCCATGGACCACACCCTAGGCGGAAGAACGAAACAAACACAAGCCTTTTTTGACTTTTTGGAGGAACAGGAATGACTTATACCACACAGATGGATGCAGCCCGGAAGGGCATCGTGACGGAACAGATGAAGCGGGTGGCGGAGAAGGAACACCTGCCGGTGGAACAGCTGCGGGAGTTGGTGGCGGAGGGCAAGGTGGCCATCTGCGCCAATAAGCGCCATACCTGTCTGGACCCGGAAGGGGTGGGCAGTATGCTGCGCACCAAGGTGAACGTGAACCTGGGGGTCTCTCGGGACTGCAAGGACTACGATGTAGAGATGCAGAAGGTCATGAGCGCCGTGAACCTGGGGGCAGAGGCCATCATGGATCTGTCCAGCCACGGCAACACCCAGCCCTTCCGGCAGAAGCTGACCCGGGAGTGCCCGGTGATGATCGGCACGGTGCCGGTGTATGACTCGGTCATCCACTACCAGCGGGACCTGGCGGAGCTGACCGCTCAGGATTTCGTGGATGTGGTGCGCCTCCACGCCCAAGACGGGGTGGACTTTGTGACCCTCCACTGCGGCATCACCCGCAAGACCATCGAGCAGATCCGCAAGCACAAGCGGAAGATGAACATTGTCAGCCGCGGCGGCTCTCTGGTGTTTGCATGGATGAGCATGACCGGCAACGAGAACCCCTTCTA
>CAKTQP010000095.1 GCA_934597165.1 uncultured Oscillospiraceae bacterium | reverse complement strand
AAATGATGTAACGAAAGATAAGCCCGAAGGCTGGAGGTTAGAGATATATGAACGAAAAAATCAAAGTGACCGTGGCAGAACGCACCTTCCTGCTCACCAGTTCCGACGAGGAATCCTACGTCCAGAAGGTCGCCGAGTCCGTAGACGAACAGATCAGACAGGCCGCCGAAGCGTCCCACGCTTCCACCCTGGACGCCGCCATCATGTGCGCCATGAACTTGGCCGATAACTTCTTCAAGGAACAGGAGAAATCCGAGCACCTGCGCCAGCAGGTCAAGCAGTACCTGGACGAAGCCAACCAGATGAAGCAGGAGCTGTCCGAAGCCAAGCGGGAGATCTTCCGCCTCCAGCAGGGTGGGAAATAACCCCACCACCACACGACCGAACCCACACCGCACCCCCAGAGGGCACCTCGCTCTCTGGGGCTAGTACATACAGGAGCAGAGAGAGATGTTAGAACTTTTATCCCCCGCCGGTTCCCCAGAGGCCGTCCGCGCCGCCGTCCAGAGCGGTGCTGACGCCATCTATTTGGGCTATGGCAACTTCAACGCCCGCCGCAACGCAGTCAACTTCGACGAAACCGCCCTCCAGGAGGCCGTCCAGTACTGCCACCTCCGCGGGGTCAAGGTCTATCTCACCCTCAACACCCTCCTCAACGACCGAGAGCTGACCCAGGCCGCCAAGCTGGTGGATCAGGTCAGCCAGATGGGCGTGGACGCCCTGTTGGTGCAGGACTTAGGCGTCGCCCGGATGTGCCGCCAGGTGGCCCCCGACCTGCCCCTCCACGCCAGCACCCAGATGACCATCCACTCCCTGGACGGCGCCAAAGCCGCCGCCGACCTGGGCATGACCCGGGTAGTGGTGAGCCGGGAGCTGAGCCGAGATCAGATCGCCTACCTGTGCGACCGCTCCCCGGTGGAGATCGAGTGCTTCGTCCACGGCGCCCTGTGTATGTGCTACTCCGGTCAGTGCTTCTTCTCCTCCGTCATCGGCGGCCGCAGCGGCAACCGTGGCATGTGCGCCCAGCCCTGCCGCTTGAACTACGGTTGGGGACAGACGGCGGACAAGCCGTTGCTCTCCCTGAAAGATATGTCCCTGGCCAAGCACCTGCAGGAGCTGGAAGATATGGGCGTTGCCTGCGCCAAGATCGAAGGCCGCATGAAGCGTCCGGAGTACGTGGCGGTGGTCACCAAGGTCTACGCCACCGCCATCCGGGAGCACCGCGACCCCACCCCCGGCGAGCAGAAAGCACTGGCACACGCCTTCTCCCGACAGGGGTTCACGGACGGTTACTTCATGGACAAGACCGGCCGCCATATGTTCGGCATCCGAGAAAAGACCCCCGTCCCCACCAAATTGTTCGCCGCCGCCAAGGGCGACTACTCCAAGGAGCACCCCATGGTGCCGGTGAAGCTGTACGCCCTGGTGGCCGCCGGGGAACCGGTGCAGATTGCTGTGGAGGACGAGGACGGCCACGTGGCCAAAGCGGAAGGCCCGGTGCCCGAAGCGGCTCGGAAAATCTCCCTGGCACGGGAACAGGTGGAAGAGCAGATTGGCAAGACCGGCGGCACCCCCTACCGCTGTGAACGGGCATTGGCACAGGTAGACGCAGGATTGTCCCTACCCCTGTCCGTCCTCAACGGCCTCCGCCGCACCGTCCTGGACGACCTGACCAACCAGCGCATCGCTCCGCCGGAACGCCGTCAAGGCGCTTATCACCCCGGCGTCCGCTACGAAAACCGTAAGACCGAACCCGTCCTCACCCTCTCCCTCCACAAGGCAGACCAGTGCTCCAAAGAGCTGTTGGACTGCCACCCTCACTCCGTTTCCCTGCCCTTGGACGAGTGGATCGCCCACCCGGAGCTGGTGGAGA
>CAKTQP010000094.1 GCA_934597165.1 uncultured Oscillospiraceae bacterium | reverse complement strand
CCGTACTGCTGGGCGTGGGACAGGACCCGCGCCACCAGGCGGGCGTTCTTCTCCCGTCCCATGAGCCGGGCGATCTGGCCGTAGGTGGCCACGGTGCCGGCTGGTATCTCCTCCACGATGGACAGGACGGCGTAGGCGAAGGCGTCGTCTAGCACAGCTTTCATGGGCTGTCCCTCCTTTTTGCGCTTTTGTCTATCATACCCCCCTTTTCGCCCCTTGTACAGACGGTTTTCCGTTGGCTTTTTCCCTTCGATATGGTATAAATAAAGTATTCACGAATCTTTCATGAAATTTTCAAATTCTCTTATGACTCTTTTTATCGGCACAGGTTATACTGGTAACAATCCCAAACGTAAGGAGATCCACGTCATGTCTCAGAAAGACAGAAAAAAATGGTTGGCCGCTCTGGCCGTCGTCCTGGTGCTGGTGGTCCTCTGCATCGCCCTCTGGCAAACGGGACTGCTGGACAAACTGAAGAACGTGGAGCAACTGCAAGTCTACTTAGCCTCTCACACCCCCTGGTCTCAGCTCATCTTCTTCGGTCTCCAGCTGTGCAGCGTCATCATCGCCCCCATCCCCAGCAACATCATCGCCGCCGCCGGCGGCGCCGCCTTTGGGGTCTGGCCGGGGTTCCCCATCACGCTGTTGGCCGTCGTCCTCGGCTCCTGCACCACCTTTACGTTGGCGCGGACACTGGGCAAGAATTTCGCTGACCGGGTCATCCGCCAAAAACTCTCCCCCAAGTATCTGGATCTGCTGGATCGGAAGCGGGACACCTTCCTGGCGCTGACCTTCTTCTTCCCCCTCTTCCCCGACGACCTGCTGTGCATCATGGCTGGTCTCACGGACATCTCCTTCCGGCGCTTCTTCATCATCGCCCTGCTCACCCGCCCCTGGGGTCTGCTGGTGGCCAGCATCTTTGGCAGCTCCCTCTTCTCCTTCTCCCCCAAGGCCATCCCGCTGCTGATCATCGGCGCGGCGCTGTTCATCGTGGGGATGATCTACGGGGATCGTATCGAGCAGCTCATCTTAAATTACATTGCGAAACGAAAAAATTCCTAACTTTTCATTTGCACATTGACAGATGCCGGTGCATATGATAAAGTAATGAAAACTTTATCCGTTCAAGTTCTTCGGAACCGGGCCGCAAGGCAGCAGATTCACATCTGTGGGACACACACTGTCCCACAGATTTTTTTATTCTCACGGAACAAAAAAGGAGGTCTTCTCTATGACTACCCCCCGCGCCCAGAGCAGCCACGGCAATCTGGCCATGCAAGTCTCCCGCAACACCATCATCGGCAACTTCGTCCTCACCGCCTTCAAGCTGGCCGCCGGTATTTTGGCCCACTCCAGCGCCATGGTCTCCGACGCCATCCACTCCGCCTCGGACGTGTTCTCCACCCTCATCGTCATGGTGGGTATCCGCATCTCCGGCAAGAAGGCGGACGGCAACCACCGGTACGGCCACGAACGGCTGGAGGCGGTGGCCGCCATCCTGCTGGCGGTGGTGCTGGCCGGCACCGGCGTCTTCATCGGCTACTCCGGCGTCCGCAGCATCCTGGCGGCCAACTACGGCGGCCTGCAGGTGCCCGGTGTGCTGGCCCTCATCGCCGCCATCGTGTCCATTGTGGTCAAGGAGGGGATGTTCTGGTACACCCGTCGTGCTGCGGATAAGATCCACTCCGCCGCCCTCATGGCGGACGCCTGGCATCACCGCTCGGACGCCCTGTCCTCCGTAGGTTCCCTGGTGGGCATCGCCGGGGCACAGCTGGGTCTGCCCATCCTGGACCCCATCGCCAGCTTGGTCATCTGCCTGTTCATCCTGAAAGCCTCCTATGACATCTTCATGAGCGCCGTCCGCCAGCTGGTGGATCAGGCTGCCGACCCGGAGGTGGAATCCGCCATGGCGGAGACCATCCAGGCACAGGACGGCGTGCTGCGGTTGGATGTGCTGCGCACCCGGCAGTTTGGCAGCCGGCTGTACGT
>CAKTQP010000093.1 GCA_934597165.1 uncultured Oscillospiraceae bacterium | reverse complement strand
CGGCAGCTGCTTCCACGTGGTCTGGAACCAGGAACGCCAGAACGCCGGCCTGGATCAGACCGAGAGCCACGACACCGCGTCCGCCATCCAGGTGGGCATCGAGGCCATCAAGCTGATGATCCAGCAGGATCAGAATCCGTGACAAAAAACCGTCAGGAGTTGTCTCCTGACGGTCTTTCTTTACTGCTTAAAAAAGTCAATAGCCAACTGCAACACCCGCTCCGGGTTGCCCGGCTCCATAAGCCGATGTTCCGCACCCGGGAACAGGATGAACTCCGCCTCCTTCTCCTCGGCGAACTGCTTGGCGATGACGGGAGACGCCGTGCTGTCCAACTCCCCGTGGATCATCCGCAGCTGCGCCATGCCCTTCTGATAGCAGGCGAAGGGGTCGTGCTGCTCCAAATCCTCGCAAAAGGCCTTGGTGAGCTTCAAGGGACGGTTGTAGTCGGTGAGCATACAGTACCCTTCCTCGTTGAAGGTCATCCCACGCTGTTCCCCGATCTTCCAGGTCAGCTTGGGCATATCAATGGCCGCCGAGCGCAGGAACGCCTTGCTGCCCTTGTGAGCCTCCGCCGCCAGGTAAAGCACGGTCATGTACGCACCAAAGCTGGAACCAAAGTAGCAGATCTCGGCGTCCGGCGCCAGTTCGATCGCCCGCTGTTCCGCCGCCTGATAGCTGTCGATGCAGCGCTGGACGGTGAGACCGTCCCCGTCGATGGGGCTGTCGCCGTGGGCGGGGAAATCGAAGCCGTAAAAGCCGATGCCCGCTTTTTTGAGCCCCAGATTCATAAATTTCGGCGTAAACCCTTCCTTGGCGCTGCCGAAGCCGTGGGCCATGATGACCACGATCTTCTCCCCATCGATGCCGTTCCAGCCGGGGACCTGAAGGCCATTTCTGCCGGTGAGCCATTCCATCTTCATATCTGTTCCTCCTGTGTCAACGATTTTCGTTCCCTATTAGTATAAGGAGGATTCCAGGTGGTGTCAATCGACAGGATTTCCGCTGTCCACAGAAAATAGGCGCATTTGCTTGCAACCGTCCGCTGGAAATGATATGATGAACGGGAACGAAAGAAACAAAATATGGAGGTTTTTTCATTATGACGTCTGTGACTAGTGCATTTATCAAGGTGTTCGAGAGCAGCGGCTTTGAGTGCGAGCTGATCGAGACCGAAAAGGAGGATCAGGTTCGCATCCCCATCACCGGTGACACCTTCGGCCCCCGTCTCATGGTGGTCCGTTTCCCCCACGAGGGCGACTATCTGGCAGTCTTCCTGGCCGACCTGCTGGAGATCCCCAAGGGCAAGTCCGCTAACGCCCTGAAGGTGGCCAACGAGCTGCACCGCTCCTCCCACCTGGTCAAGTTCTGGGTGGACAAGAAGAACCGCTCCCTGTGGGCGATGGTCAACACCTTTATCGAGGAAGAGACCGCAGTGGATACCGCCGTCAAGGCCGTCGGCCTGCTGGTGGACTACTGCAACCGGATGTGCCCGGTGTTCGAAGCAGCCATGAGCGAGGGTTGAGCCCTGACGCAATGAAAAAACGGCCTATGAGCCTTCTCATAGGTCGTTTTTTGTCTTATATTTACGGCCGCAAGAGCACCATCTCCACCGTATTCCCGTCCGTCAGCGTCAAACTGCCAAAGGCGTATTCCTTGCCCTCATAGCGGCAGAACTGCCCCAGGGTGATGCTGCCGGAGCCGGTGACATAGCACTCGCTGTTGCGATAGGCGCCGGAAAAGACGCTGTCCGCCTTGTTGCTCTCGGAACGGGGCAGGCGATCCTTCCAGCACATCTGATACCAGTCCAGAGTCAGGCGGCAGTCCTGTTCCTCACCGGCGATGGTCACATTGAGCAGTTCTCTGGCGTAAGGCTCCATCTTTCGGTCGCTCGCGTAGACGATCATGCCCTTCCAGCTGCCAGTCACCTTATCGAACGCCGTCATCCGCTCTGCATCCTGCCACACGCCATCCTTCCGCACGGCATCATACCACTGGAACTCTTCCAGGTTCGGCCGGTCGGTGGTGGAGACGGCATCGCCTGCAGGCGCACCGCCGCTCTCCGGCCAGCCAGCCACCATGACGTCATCAGGCAGGGTGTCCCGGCTGGACATCCCGATCATATACACCGCAGCACCCAGCACCAACAGGATCGCCAGCACCACGACCGCTCGCGTCCATCCGGTGCGGCGTTTTGGCGCAGCAGGTTCACCATGTTTCTCTACCAAAACACTCTCTCCTTCCTCTCCCGCCCACCGTCCAGTGGAATCACCGGACGGCAGGTTTTCGGGGAACTGACTCCATTATATCAGGAAATCAAAGGAAGGAAAAGGGGAAATGTGAGAA
>CAKTQP010000092.1 GCA_934597165.1 uncultured Oscillospiraceae bacterium | reverse complement strand
TCTGGTGGGCCGCGAGGCATATAACATGGTAATGCACCGCCCGGCCAAGACTAAGACGCTCAACCTTCTGGTGGAGGCCAAGGCGCTGGTCATTATTCTTATTCTGGTGGTCACATATCTTCTGGCGGAGGTCACAGATCTGTTTGTGGTGGGTGCCGTGTTCTGCGCGGTGGCATTCCTGCTGTTTTTCCGCTGCAAGAAGCCCCTCTACTACGCCGTCACCGTCTCGATGGCGGTGCTGATCTGGGTCGTGTTCCACTTTGTGCTGAATGTTAGTTTCTAAGGAGGCAGAATATGGGTTTGTTTGACTTTATCGGCCCGTCCTCCGGGCTGCTTTTTACCCTCGAAAATATCATATGGATCAATCTCGGCGTCTTTATCGGCTGCGTGTTCGCCGCCATCCCGGGTCTGAGCGTCATCCTCTGCATCATCCTGTTCCTGCCCGTCACCTACACCATGAAGGCCATCCCCGGCATGATGTTCCTTTTGGGCATTTACTGTGCAGGCGGATATGGCGGTTCAGTGTCGGCTATCCTCATCAACACCCCGGGCACGCCCCACGCGGCAGCCACTATGCTGGACGGCCATCCGCTGTCCAAGAGGGGTCGCACCAAGGCAGCGCTTAAAATCGCGCTCTACGCCTCCACCTTCGGCGGCATCTTTTCGGCGCTGGTCCTCCTCTTCCTTGGCCCGCAGGTGGCTAAAATCTCGGCGCAGCTGGGTACCGCAGAGTACTTCATGGTCTGCCTGTTCGGTATGACCATCATCGCAGGCGTTTCGGGCAAGAGCCTCATCAAGGGCATCATCGCCGCCTGCCTCGGCCTGCTCATCTCCTGCGTGGGTGCAGACCCCATGACCAGCTATGACCGCTTTACCTTCGGTATTCCCCGCCTGTATCTGGGCCTCGACCTTGCCGTCACCCTCATCGGCCTGTTTGCGCTGGTGGAAATCATCGGCAAGGCGGAGCTGAAGCGGAACGAGCTGAACCTCCACGCCGGAAAGATCGGCAACGACGACGGCAAAATTACAAAGGAAGAGTACAAGCGGATGCTCCGCCCTGTTATCGTTGGCTCTCTCATCGGATCCTGCGTGGGCATCGTGCCCGGCACCGGTGCTTCGGAGGCCTCGTGGTTCTCCTACAACACCGCAAAGAATATGTCCAAGCACCCGGAAGAGTTCGGCCACGGTTCTGTGGAGGGCGTTGCAGCGGCTGAATCTGCCAACAACGCTGTTTGCGGTGCGACTTTGATTCCCTTGCTGACGCTGGGTATCCCCGGCGATGGCTGCGTGGCCATTATGCTGTCCGCTCTGATGATCAATGGCCTGAACCCCGGCCTCTCGCTCTTTACCACGGATGGCCCCATCATGTATGCCATCATGCTGGGCCTCATCCTCGTGAACATCTTCATGTTCCTGCAGGGCAAGTACCTGACCAGCCTGTTTGCAAAGGTCGTCTCCATCCCCCAGCAGATCCTGACCCCCATCATCGTTATCTTCTGCTTCGCAGGCGCTTACTCGGTGAACAGCAGCTATTTTGACCTGAGCGTGGCGCTGGTGTTCGGCGTGATGGCGTGGTTCATGCGCAAGCTGGAGCTGCCTGCCGTCCCCGTGCTGCTGGGCATGGTGCTGGGCAACATGACGGAGACCAATTTCCGCCGCGCCCTGCTCATCTCGGACGGCAGCCCCAGCATCTTCTTTGGCAGCGTGTTCTGCTGGATCTTCATTGCGCTGATCGCGGTGGTCATCCTCGGCATCCTGCGCAGTAAGATAAAGGAAGCAAAGAACACCAAGGCAGAACAGTAAAAGGAGGTAAAAACCGTGGCATATAATATCATTTTCTATTTCAGTGACCAGCAGCGCTGGGACACCTGCGGCTGTTTCGGCCAGCCGCTGAACATCACGCCCAATCTGGACGAGCTGGCAGCGGAGGGTGTGAAGTTTGACAATGCTTTCTCTCCCCAGCCGGTGTGCGGCCCCTGCCGCGCTCTGTTCCAGACCGGCAAATACCCTACCGAAACCGGCTGTTTCCGCAACAACCTGATGCTGCCCTCCAACATCAAGACACTGGGCGAGTACATGGAAAAGGATGCCGGTTACGAGACGGCCTACATCGGCAAGTGGCATCTGGCCTCGGACGGTGAGCTGGAGAAAAAGCCCACCGTTGACCACACCATCACTGCTGTCCCGTTGGAGTTGCGCGGTGGCTATACCGGTTACTGGCGTGCTGCGGATGTGCTGGAGTTCACCTCCCACGGCTACGACGGCTATGTGTTTGATGAGAACAACAACCGCATCGATTTCAAGGGCTACCGTGCCGACTGCATTAACCAGTTTGCACTGGACTATCTTGACCAGTACACCGGTGAAAAGCCCTTCTTCATGACCGTATCGCAAATCGAGCCACACCATCAGAATGACCATAATCACTACGAAGGCCCCAACGGTTCCAAGCAGCGATTCGCAGATTTTGTTCTGCCGGAAGATCTGAAGGC
>CAKTQP010000091.1 GCA_934597165.1 uncultured Oscillospiraceae bacterium | reverse complement strand
TGCCCACCGCTACCGAGCGGGCATCTTCGGTTCCGTCATCTTCGGCGGCTGTGGGTTCCACGTGCCCGTCTGCGCCCTGGTCTTTCTGCAAAAGCATGAATTGGCGGCGGAATTGTTGGAAAAATACATGATTTCCTTCCTGTTGCCGGGATTTGTGCTGTTTTGGGTGTTCTTCCTGGTGCTAGTGGTCACCCACATCCAAGCCTTCGCCAAGGGGCTGACGCCCTACCCTAAGTGGTGCTGGGTGTTCTGTCCGCCGGTGGGGATGCTGCTGGCTATGCTGCCGGGGGTGGCGGGGAACGTCCCCTTTGCCAACGCCATGGCCTGTGGGTGGATCGCCTTCGGCAATGTCTGGATGTTCGGTGGATTGCTGGCCACTATGGGGCTGGCACGAGAGAGAAAGGAGAATGTGTGATGAGTATGCGACTATTTTCAGAAAAGAACAAAGACTTTGCGCTGGCGCACCCCTGTGAGACCATGACCGTGGCCGGCGCACGGTTCCGTTACGTCCGCACCGGTCCCCAAGACGGCAAGACTCTGGTGCTGCTCAACGGCGGGATGAACACCCTGGAGATGTGGGTGGACTACGTGGAGCCGCTGGCCAAGACCGATCAGGTGCTGCTCTTCGACTACCCCCAGGAGTTGGCGGACAACCAGGCGCTGGTGACCGGGATGCACGCCTTTTTCCAGGCGCTGGGGGTGGAGCAGCCCATCTTCATCGGCGCCAGCGGCGGCGGTATGGTGGCGCAGGTCTACGTGCAAAAGTACCCCGGCCAGGTGGGCGGGCTCGTCCTCATCTCCACCGGCGGCCTGGATGCGCAGACCATCAAGAGCCTGAAAAAGCAGTACCGCCTGGCGCCCCTGTTGGTGTGGTATATGAAACACTGCAACTACGAAAAGCTCAAGCCCAAGCTCATCCGGCTGAGTATGCGCCACCTCCGAGACGAGGGGGCGGAGGAGGTCGCCTACGCGCAGAATATGTTCGAGACCATCTTCCGGGATTACCCGCAGGAGAAGGACGTCCACATCACCGGCCTCCTGGCTGATATGATACGGCAGAAGCCGGTGACGGCAGCGGATTTTGCCGGGCTGGCGGGGAAGATCCTGCTCATCCTGCCCGACCAAGACTTTTTCTCCGGACAGATGCAAAAAGACCTCATCCAGCTCATGCACCAGCCCAAGCTGACCTATGTCTCCGGCGGGCACCTGTCCACGGTGCTGAAAGCGGCGGAGTACATCCAGACCATCCGTGATTTCTTAGAAGCCATGGCCTGAGAGATATGTTCCAAACGAGAAAGGAGCCAAAACCATGACAAACCAGATTTCTGAACAGCAAAAGCAGATCCGGGTCGGCACCCACGGGGAGGACTACGGGAGCTGGATGTCCAACCCTGTGTTCTACGTCTTTGGCGGATGCACCCTGTTGGCACTGGTGCTGGCCGTGCTGTCCTTCACGGTATTCAACATTACCGCCCTGGGCGTCCTGTTCACCGTGGCGGTGGTCGTCCTGTTGGCACTGTTGGGCTGGATGGCCTGGATCCGGCGTCAGTACGCCTTTGGGAAGGGCGGCATGATGGAACGGGTGCATCAGACCATCCTCAGTCAGCTGGACTTCGACGGACAGGGGCAGCTCCTGGAGGTGGGCTGCGGCTCCGGTGCCCTGGCCATTCGCGCGGCATTGACCTGGCCGGAGGCGCAGGTCACCGGCCTGGATTACTGGGGCGCTATGTACCACTACAGTCAGGCTCTGTGCCAGAAGAACGCCGCCTCGGAAGGGGTGGCCAGCCGCTGCACCTTTGTCCACGGGGACGCCAATCACCTGGATTTACCGGACGAGTCCTTTGATGCGGTCATCAGCAACTACGTCTATCACAACATCATGGGCGCGGACAAGCAGGCGCTGCTGCTGGAGAGCCTGCGGGTGCTGAAAAAGGGCGGGGTGTTCGTGCTGCATGACAACATGAAAAAACAGATGTATGGCGATATGGACGCCTTCGTGCAGAAATTGCAGGACATGGGCTTTGCCCAGGTGGCATACGTGGAGACCGCCGCCGACATCTTTGGCTCCAAGGGCCGTGCTGCCATGATGATGCTGGGGGACTCCGCCATGATCGTAGGCAGAAAGTGACCGGGAAGCGGGGAAAGTGGCTTGCGCTTCCTGACAAAATAAGCTATAATAAGCGGGAATGATCGATTACATTCCAATGAGGAGGATCGCTATGCACAAGAGATACGAGGATTATCGTTTTCAGGTCATGTATCAGCATCCTAAGCTGTCGGAAGATCCCGATAAGTTTGAATGCTACTATGAGACCAACTTTATCGACCATGCCAAGTACTACGCCATCACCCTGTTGGGCAAGGGCGCGACCGTCTATGTGTTCGACAAGGAGCTGAACCAGCGGGTGCGGGACTTTGAGCACATTGCGCACAAGGTGCCCAAGCAGGAAGACGAATAAGGCTGACCGAGCATCAAAACGCACTGCGTGAGGATACGCAGTGCGTTTTTTCTATGGGTCGGGAC
>CAKTQP010000090.1 GCA_934597165.1 uncultured Oscillospiraceae bacterium | reverse complement strand
TCCACGTCGCTGATGGGGGTATAGCCCAAGGTGTCGGCGTAGCAGGTGCCGGTGTAGTCGATATACAGGTCGATCTCCCCGCTGCGGACGGCGCTGGTACAGACCTGGGTGCCGCCCAGCATGGGCTGACGCTTCACGGTCAGGTCGGTGTTCTCCTCGATGAGGTCGGCCACCATATGGCAGAGCACCACCTGTTCCGTAAAGTCCTTGCCGCCTACGGTGATGGTGTCGCCGGTGCCCCGGTTGCTCAGGGCGGTGGAGACGCCGTTGACCACGAAGAGGAGCACCAGGAGAAGGGCGGTGATGGACAAGACCCACTTCTGACGTTTCCGAGTCTTCCGGGCGCTGGCGCTGGAGGCGCCTTGCAGGCTCAGGGGGGTGACCAACTTTTCCACCACCCCGAACAGGAAGTCCACCAGCAGCGCCAGCAGGCAGGCGGGGAGGGCGCCGGCCAGGATCTGATAGTTGTCCACGGTGCGGATACCGGCGAAGACCAGGTAGCCTAAGCCACCGCCGCCGATGAAAGCGGCCATGGTCATGAGCCCTACGGCGGTGACGGCGGAGATGCGGACGCCGGCCATCATGACGGGCAACGCTTGGGGGATTTGGACTTTGTAGAGCACCTGGAACCGGGACATGCCGATGGCGGTGGCGGCCTCGATGGTGTCCGGGTTGATACCTTGGATACCGGCGTAGGTGTTCTTGATGATGGGCAGGAGGGAGTAGAGGACGACCACCACCACGGCAGGCAGGGTGCCGATGCCCAACAGGGGGATGGCGAAGCCTAACAGAGCCATGCTGGGGACGGCCTGGATGACGTTGGCGATGCTTAGGATGGGCTTGCTGGCCTTGCGGATATAGCAGATGAAGATGCCCAAAGGCACGCCGATGAGGATGGAGACCCCCACGGCGATGGCGGTCAGGCGGATGTGCTCCAGGAGCAGGTTCCCAATTTGGCTGCTGTTGGCGGCCAGGTAGGCGAAGAATCCCGTGATGACGCTCATGTTACAGCCCTCCTTCCTGGTTGTCCAGATACTGATGGCTCAAGGTGGTCATCAGGCTGCTGCGGGTGATGAGGCCGCATAGCTTGCCGCTGTCCTCCACGATGGGCAGGGCGGAGATGTTCTTCTCCTGCACCAGCGCCAGCAGGTCAATGATAGAGGCGTCCGGACTGGCGGAGGCGAAGTGCTGATCCATGGCCTGAGCCACGGTGGAGTGGTGACTGCGCAGGTGGGCCAAGAGCGATGGATAATCCGTGGCGCGCAGGAGTCCCAGCAGCTGGCGCTTGGAGTCGGTGACCATGAGGGTATCCACCTTGGCAAAGCGCATCCGCTCCACTGCCTTCCGCAGGTTCAGCTCGGGCGGGCAGCAGATGGGACGGTCGATCATGATGTCTCGCGCTTTGATGAACTCCGGCGACGACCAGATGCGGTTCTTGCCCACGAACTGGGCTACGAACTCGTTGCAGGGGTTTTTCAGGAGCTGTTCCGGCTCGTCGTACTGCAAGATCTCGCCCCTGTCCATGATGCAGATTTTATCGGCGATCTTCACTGCCTCGTCCATGTCGTGAGTGACGAAAACGATGGTCTTGTGCAGCTCCTCCTGAAGCCCCAACAGCTCGTCCTGAAGCTGGGTACGGGTGATGGGGTCTAGAGCGCTGAAGGGCTCGTCCATGAGGATGATCTCCGGGTCCATGGCGAAGGCACGTGCCACGCCGATGCGCTGCTGCTGGCCGCCGGACAGCTCGGTGGGGTAGCGGTCCAGGTACTGATCCGGGTCCATGCCCACCAGGTCCATCAGCTCTAGCGTCCGCGTCCGAGTGCGCTCCGGGTCGGCTTTGGACAGGCGGGGGATGATCTCGATGTTCTCCCGGATGGTCATGTGGGAGAACAGGCCGGTCTGCTGGATGACGTAGCCCATGCTGCGCCGGAGCTGGAGGATGTCCTTGTCCCGGATGTTCTCGCCGCCGATGTAGATCTCACCGGTGGTGGGCTTGATGAGGCGGTTGATCATCTTTAATGTGGTGGTTTTTCCGCACCCACTGGCGCCGATTATGGTAACAAAATTTCCTTGGTCAATGGTAAAGTTTACGTCCTTCAAAATCTGATTTTTTCCGAATACTTTCGACACATGTTCAAATTGAATCATAGAATACCTCCTTTTCCTCGAAATACCTAACAGCATAAGTTTACCATAAAGAAGGCACAATGGTCAAGTTTTTCACACATTTCGGATTTGGGACTATTCGGATAAAAACAGACCGCAGGTCAAAAACCGGCGGTCTGCGGCAGGGGCGAAATGGATGGATTTTAGGGGAAAAGCGCCTGCCGGTTGCAGAATTGACAACCGAAATAGCTGGACTGCTACCGGAAAATTTGTTACGATAAAGGCACAGAACGGAAGAAATTTGAAACAAAATCCGAAAGGAGGGTCACCCCATGACCTTTGGTGAAAAATTACAAAAGCTGCGCCGCGAGAGCGGTCTCTCCCAGGAAAAACTGGCGGAGCAGCTCCACGTCTCCCGCCAGGCCATCTCCAAGTGGGAGCTGGG
>CAKTQP010000089.1 GCA_934597165.1 uncultured Oscillospiraceae bacterium | reverse complement strand
GCTCGGGCGTCCAGACCTTGCGATATTTCACGAAGTAATAGATGGTCATCAGCAGGCTCAGCCCCTCCCCCACGCTCAGGGACAGCCACACGCCGTCCACGCCGAAGAGCCGGGGCAGCACCAGGACGGGCACCACCATGAAGAGGATGGTGCGGCAGAAAGAGAGGATGGCGGAAGTCTTGCCGTCGTTGAGGGCGGTGAACCAGCCGGAGGAGAAGACGTTATAGGCCATGAGGATGAAGCTCACCGCCACGATGCGGAAGCCGTGCAAAGCCACGTCGTACACGTGCTGGTTGCCCTTGGCGAAGAAGCCGATGACCGCCCCGCCGGCCAGGTAGCTCACCGCCACCACGGCCACACCGGCCACGGCGATGGTCTGGATGCTGATGCGGAAGGCCCGGGAGAGGCGTTCCTTGTCGCCCTTGCCCAGGTTGTAGCTGATGACGGAGGAGACGCCGGTGATGTAGCCCCGGAACATCCCGCTGAACAGCTCTTGGGCGTACCAGATGATGGTCAGGGCGGCCACGCCGTCGGAGCCGGACAGATCCATGAGGATGTTGTTGAAGAGGATGGCGATGACGGAGAAGGCCAGGCCGCCGACCATTTCCGACGCGCCGTTGGAGCAGCTTTGCAGGAGGGTGCTCAGGCGCCACTTGGGTCGGACGACGCACAGCACCTGCTCCCGCTTGACACAGAACCAGACCACGCCGATGAGGGAGGGCACCACGTAACCGATGCTGGTGGCGATGGCGGCGCCGGCGATGCCCCAATGGAAGATGGCGATGAAGAGCCAATCCAGCACCACGTTGAGGACGCCGCCCAGGAGGGAGAAGATGAGACCCAGGTTGGCCTTGCCCACGGTGATGTAGCTCATCTGGAAGACGACGCCGAAGATGGCGAATGGGATGGCGACCAGGACGGGGATCATGTACGCCCGGCAGAGGGGCAGCAAGGCGTCATCGGAGCCCAGGAAGCGACAGAGGGGATCCAGGAAGAGGAAGCAGATCACCGCCACCACCACGCTGAAGACAAAGGTCACCACCATGAGCAGGCTGAAATCCTCCTTGGCCTCCCGGTGCTTCCCCTCGCCGATCTTCTTGGCCACCAGGGCGTTGCCGCCGCTGCCGAACATCATGCCCAGGGCGGAGGTGAGGAAGAGCATGGGCAGGGTGATATTGATGGCGGACAGGCCGTCGGTGTTCACCCACCGTGCCACAAAGATGCCGTCCACGGTGGAATAGATGTTCATGACGATGCTGGAGATGATGGTAGGCAGGGCGAAGCGGAGGAGCCACGGGGCGGTGACGGGGTGTTCTAGTTTCAGTGTTTGGTTCATTTGGTCGCTCCTTTCAACGCCCGGTTGCAGCAGGTAACGTAGCGCTCCGTGGCGGACAGCAGCGTCCGGCGTTCTTCCTCGGACAGCGCCGCCATGGCCGCTCGCCCGCTCTCCTGGACGCGCGCCAAAATGCGCTGGGCTTCCGCCAGGCCCTGTTCGGTGAAGTGGATGGTCTTATTCCGCCGATCCGTCGGCACCTCTTCCAGACGCACCCAGCCCTTCTTATAAAAGGAGGTCACCACTGCGTTCACCGTCTGCTTGGGCAGGAAACAGACCTGGCAGAGCTGCTTTTGGGTGCAGTCCGGCAGGTCATGGATGGCGCTGAGAATGGAGAGGCTGGTGAAGGACAGACCCGCCGATTTGGCGTAGTCCTCGTAGCCGACGCACCACTGCTGGAGGTAGGAATCGTACTGCTGGATCTGGGCTTGGATGTTGGGTTCCATGGGGCGAGCTCCTTTCGTCTGCGCTTTTAATAGTCTCAATGCCGGACTATCTTAACACGGGACGGGTGAGTTGTCAACTGTTGAACATGCACCAAAAGAAACGGGAAACCTTGTAGAGGTTTCCCGTTGTCACGTGATGGGTTATGCTGTTTTTTCCACGTCAAAGCGTTCCCGCGCCATGGCGTCCATCTCGTCCACCAGCTGGCGGAACTCCGATTCCTTCCACAGGTAGACGTCGCTGTACAGGTTTGGCTTGCCAAAGAGTACCTTGGCCGCCCGCTTCAGACGACCCCAGAGGGTGTGGTAGTTGTGGTCAAAGTGGGAATCCTGCAGAGTGATGTTGTAATCCACGTCGCCGTCCTCCCACATGGTCTTCTCGATGACCAGCATACAGCAGCGGCAGCAACAGGGGCGGGTGATGATCTTCGTTTTCTTTTCCATCGCATTTCCTCCCATCGAAACAAGTGTGGACTGTGTTCTCTCTGGTGGCAGTGCCTCGATCGCCTCCCTCAGTCGCCTTGCGGCGACAGCTCCCTCCCCACGGAAGGAGCCTTGGGCGGGATGGTCTTCGGGAACAGCTGCCAACGTCTTGGGTAGGTGTTTTTTTGCCGGGAGTCCGGCGTCACAAGCGTTTCGCGCAGCAAAACCTTGGCGCAGGCGGAATTTACTTCCGCCGAGCAAGTGCAATCACCGAAGGGTGAGCGCCCAAAGGGCGCGAACCCAGCAAAAAACCCACGACCTGGGTCGTGGGTTTTTTGCTGGTGGACGATAACGGATTTGAACCGCTGACCCTCCGCACGTCAAGCGG
>CAKTQP010000088.1 GCA_934597165.1 uncultured Oscillospiraceae bacterium | reverse complement strand
TCAGTCAGCATACGCCATTGCCCTCCATCTTCTTACAGCAGGACACGGTGTCCTGTACGATCATGGGATAGATCTCATCCACACTGCCCCGTGCCTTCACTTCACCGTCTGCCACCAGGATGATCTCGTCTGCCAGGCGGATGATGCGCTCCTGGTGGGAGATGATCATGATGGTGCGCTTCTTCTGCTCGTGGAGCATGGTAAAGGTCTCGGTGAGCTTGGCAAAGCTCCACAGGTCGATACCCGCCTCCGGTTCGTCGAAGATCATCAGACCGGCATCCCGTGCCAGCAGGGTGGCGATCTCGATGCGCTTGACCTCGCCGCCGGACAGGGAGGCGTCCACGTCGCGGTTCACATAGTCGTTGGCGCACAGACCCACCTTGTTCAAAAAGTCACAGCACTCCTTCTGAGACAGCCACTGACCTGCGGCGATCTTCAGCAGGTCCCGCACCTTCATGCCCTTAAAGCGCGGGGGCTGCTGGAAGCCGTAGGAGATGCCCAGCTTGGCTCGCTCGGTGATGGACAGGTTGGTCACGTCCTCACCGTTCCACAGGATCTGGCCGGAGGTGGGCTGGATGATGCCCATGACCGCCTTGGCCAGGGTGGTCTTACCGCCGCCGTTGGGGCCGGTGATGACGACGAATTTGTTATCCTCTATGGTCAAGTTGATATTCTTGAGAATATCGACCTCGCCCGTTTCATTCTTTGCCGTAAAGCAAAGATCTTTCATCTCTAGCATAGGAAGTTCCTCTTTCGTTGGTGATATTTCAATATTCTACACAAAACTGAGCACATTGTAGTACATTTTCCGAAAAAAAGCAAGACGAATCCCCGAATTACCCGCCTCCAGGCCGGGTTTTTCTCTTTTTCCGAAAACACCGCCCGAAAATTGGGCATTTTCCCGGAACCGCTTGCCCCGCTTTCCGCAGCCTGCTATAATATTCCCGCAGGCATCACGCCATGCTCTCCGCCTTGAACCCATGGGGCAGCAGCTCCTCCGCTGTCAGCGCCAGGTAGCTCCCGTCCCCCTTGCAGCAGAGCATGACCAAGCCGTCGGAGAACTCGTACAGCAGCTGGCGACAGATGCCGCAGGGCGTACAGTAATCGTCGCTGTCCGCGATGACCGCTCCCCGCACAAAGCTGTGACAGCCATGGGAAAAGGCGTTGGCGATGGCGGAACGCTCGGCGCAGAGGGTGGCGCCAAAGGCCGCCGACTCGATGTTGCAGCCGGTGTACACCTGCCCGTCGCTGCCCAGCAGGGCCGCCCCCACGGCGTAGTGGGAGAAGGGCGCATAGGAGCGCTCCAGCATGGCTCTGGCCGCTTGGATCAATTCCTGATCGGTCATAGGGTTCCCTCCCCATTCTTCAGATTGCGTATCTTATAGTATACCACGATTTTCCCAAACTTCCAACCTGCAAAGGCATGAAATCAAAGGAGTCAAACATATGGAACTGAAAGAACTGCTCCACCACGTGGATCACACGTTATTAGCCCAGACCGCCACCTGGTCTGAAATCCAGCAAATCTGCGACGACGGCCTCCACTACGGCTGCGCCAGCGCCTGCATCCCCCCCAGCTACGTGAAGCAGGCGGCAGAGTACCTCCAAGGCCGCCTCCCCGTCTGCACCGTCATCGGCTTCCCCAACGGCTACAACACCACCGCCGTCAAGTGCTTCGAAGCGGAGACCGCTGTAAAAGAGGGCGCAGAGGAAATTGATATGGTCATCAACCTGGGCTGGGTGAAGGACCAGAAGTGGGACGCCCTGCTGGAGGAGATCAAGGCGGTCAAAGCCGCCTGCCACGGCAAGCTGCTGAAAGTCATCATCGAGACTTGCCTGCTGACTGAGGAAGAAAAAATTAAGATGTGCGACATTGTCTCCCAGTCCGGCGCGGACTTCATCAAGACCTCCACCGGTTTCGGTGGCGGCGGGGCAACACGGGAGGACGTGGCTCTGATGAAAGCCCACGTGGCCCCTCACGTGCAGATCAAAGCCGCCGGCGGCATCGCTTCCCTGCCCGACGCCGAGGACTTCATCGCCCTGGGCGCCTCCCGCTTGGGCACCAGCCGGGTAGTCAAAGCAGTCAAGGCACAGGAGGGCTGACCTCAACAGAGCAAAAGAGAGAACCGAATCGGTTCTCTCTTTTTTGCGTTTTCAGCGCACTTCGATGGCGCCGAAGACCTTGCCGATGGTGTCATGTACCACCAGGTCTGCCTGGTCGTCAAAGGGGGTGGCGGAGCGGTTGATGAGCACCAGCCGATGCCCCTTGTAGTAGTTGATGAGCCCGGCGGCCGGGTACACCACCAGGGAGCTGCCTGCCACGATCATCATGTCTGCCTTGCGGATGTGGTCGATGGCCCGGCGCATGACGTCGTTGTCCAGGGCTTCCTCATAGAGCACCACATCCGGCTTGATCATGCCGCCGCAGTCGCACCAGGGGATGCCCTTGCTGTTGGCGATCTCCTGCACCGGCCAGAATTTGCCGCACTTCATGCAGTAGTTCCGATGGATGCTGCCATGCAGCTCCAGCACTTCCTTGCTGCCCGCCTTCTGATGGAGTCCGTCAATGTTCTGGGTCAGCACCGCCCGGAGCTTGCCCGCCGCTTCCAGCTCCGCCAGCTTCAGGTGGCCGATGTT
>CAKTQP010000087.1 GCA_934597165.1 uncultured Oscillospiraceae bacterium | reverse complement strand
GTATACTAAATCCGTCGCAAAATGTCAAGCACTTTTTTGACTTTTTTCGAGTTTTTTTGAAAAGGACTTTTCCGGCCCGTTTTATCCCAAGTTTGCAAAGTGCTCCGCCTCCCACTGGAACCGCTCCAGGAACTGACTCACGTGATACCCGTCGGTGGTGGCGTGGTGGCAGGTGAGGGACAGGGGCAGATAGGTCTTCCCTTCCCTTTCAATGAACTTGCCAGCCTCCACTGAGGGGAAGTAATAGGGTTTATTCTCATAGGAGTGGACAGCGAAATGCTGGAAGGAGATCCAAGGGACGCAGGAGACGGTATAGGCGTTGGGCGGCGGCAGTTGGTCGCCTTTGGCCAGGATGCCGTGCTGGTGGCCATAGGTCTTCTGGTCTTCCAGGTATGCCTGATAGAACGCCAGAAAATCCTCGTCATAGGTCGTCCACATGAGAGAGAAGGTTTTGTCGTCGTCGTGGAAGGCGGCGTACAGGGGCGTCAGCGTCTCATAATACCCCAACTGTCCCTCTACCTCCGCGATCTTGAACTCCTGCTGCTCGTTGAGGGTCTTGGTCACCAACCACAGGTAAGCGGGGAAAAATTTCATCCCGGCTGCTTTCAACGCCTGCCGCATCTGGGTGACCTCCACTTCCACGGTCATGGCATACCCGGTAGGCGCCATTTTGGAGAAGTAGTAGAAGACCTGCCCGCGGGGCCACGTCTCCAGCTGGATGGGGGTAAAGGTCAAGTTGGGGTTCATGATGGATTCCTCCTTATTATAACTCCTGTTTGGCAAAGATGCCACAGCTGATGCGATAGCTGACCGCCATCCACACCAGCGCAGCCACCGCCACGCCGCAGACCAAGAGCACAACGCCCTGGTCAGTGAGGACGATGCCCAGCCACTTCCCTATTTGGTACGCCACAAAGCACACCGCTGCCGGCACCAAGAGGGCTGCCACCAGGAGCACCCGTCCCTGCTCTGCGCCAAACCGAAGGATGAGGGGAATGGCCACACTGCCGTAGACTAGGGCGAAGATCAAGGCCGCCAGGGCGGAGAAGATCAACTCCTGAAGTCCGTTCCAATTCAAGGGGATCTGTCCAGTGATGGCGTTGCTGACCAGGCTGGCCAGGAAGCCGATGACGATGCCGCCGACCACCATCAGGGTCAGCATGACATACTTCCCTGCCACCAGTTCCTTCCGGGAGACTGGCATGACCATGGCGTATTTCGTCCAATCACACCGGTCGTCGTAGGCGAAGGTGCTGACGATCATGCTGCTGCACAGGATGGCGGTGGCATAGAGGACGCCCACACCGGTGGATGCCATGGCCACAGCCAGGATGAGGAAGCTGACCAGGACAGATTTTACGCTCCCCTTTATATTATAGAGGTCTTTCAACACCATACTCTTCATTTCACACGCTCCCCCTTCACGTACAACAACAGAATATCGTCGATGGTGGCGTCATCCACCACTGCGCTGGGATGCCGCCGTCTGGCCGCCTCCTTGTCCGCCACCAGCACGTCTATCTGGTAGGGTTCTTTGCGGTAGGCCAAGATCTCACTGGGGTCCAGCCGTTTGAACTGTGCCTCTCCGCAGCGGAGGACGCCGTACTGGTAGCGCAGCTCGTCCTTGGGCTTGCAAAAGAGAAGTTTGCCCTGGTGCAGAAAGGTGATGTAGTCGGCAATCTTCTCCAGGTCGGAGGTAATGTGGGAGGACATCAAAATGGAGTGGTGCTCGTCCTGGACAAACTCCCAGAACACGTCCAAAATATCCTCCCGCACCACCGGATCCAACCCGCTGGTCGCCTCGTCCAGGACGAGCAGCTTGGGATGGTGAGAGAGGGCGACGGCGATGCTGAGCTTGGTGTGCATCCCCTTGGAGAAGGATTTGAGGGGCTTATCCTTGGGCAGCTGGAACCGTGCCAGGTATCCCTCGTAGACTTTTTGATCCCACTGGGTGTAGGCGGCAGCGGAGATGTTGCCGATCTGGGTGGGGGTCAGGGTCTCGTAAAAGCTCCCTTGGTCAAAGACCACGCCGATGTCCTCTTTCAGGTGTTTGGAATCGGACAGCTTTTGTCCCCAGAAGGTCACAGTGCCGTCGTCTTTTCCGATCAGGTCTAAGATCGCCTTGATGGTGGTGCTCTTTCCCGCGCCGTTCTCGCCGATCAAGCCCATGACGGCGCCTTGGGGCAGGGTGAAAGAGACGTGATCCAGCTGAAAGCCCGGATACGTCTTGGTCAGGTCGGTCACTTGCAATGCCGCTTCCATGGTCATTCCTCCTCTTGATAAAACAGGGTCAGCAGTTCCAGCAGCTTTTCCAGGGAAATCCCGTTGGCACGGCCGATGTCCGCCGCCGCCTGGAGATGCTCCTCTGCTCTGCGCTGCTGTTCCTCCTGCACAAAGTCTTTGTTCAGCGCCGCCACAAAACTCCCACGTCCCACGGTGGTCTCGATGAATCCATCCCGCTGCAAGTCCTCATAGGCTTTCTGAACGGTGATGACGCTCACGTGAATGGCTTTGGCCAAAGCGCGCATGGACGGGATGGGCTGGCCGGCGGTCAGCTCTCCGCTCATGATCTTGGCCTTGATCTGGGACGTGATCTGTTCGTAGATCGGCTTGCTGTTGTTGCTGCTGATGATGATTTCCAATGGACATCCACTCCGTGTCATAGTGTACTGATTGAACAAGTACATTATGAACACTTA
>CAKTQP010000086.1 GCA_934597165.1 uncultured Oscillospiraceae bacterium | reverse complement strand
AGTTTTTTCTCCAAGCACACCAGCGCCACGCCGGGGATGCCGTTGAAGTTGCAATCCACGATGCCGGACTCCCAATAGCCCAGGTGGGCGTAGAGCTTCCGGGCGGCCTGGTTTTTGGAGTTGGTGTCCATGCGCAGGTAGGGGCAGTTGTGTGCGCGGGCGTAGTCCTCATAAAACTGGACAAAGGCGCTGCCGCACCCCTTCCCTGCCTGGGACGGATCCACCACTAAGGTGTGCAGGACCATGATCTCCTCCTCCGGCACGTCCGGGTAACGCCACTGGGCGTTGGCATATTCGGGCACCTGGATCTGGTTGATCTTAGCGGCTGCCGCCACTACGCCGTTCGACTCCAACACGAACAGGTCACCGGCGTCCAGGGCGTCCTGGGCGGTCTGTTGTGTGGGATAGACGCCTCGGATCCAACCGATGGTGGCGCGTCCGGCCTCTTCCTCGGTCAGGATGTGGTCGTAGATGGCGGTGACGGCGGGGATGTCCGCCTGGGTGGCTTTGCGGATGTGGGTCATGGGCTTTCTCTCCTTCTGGGTTCCTTTGGGGTCATGATACCATAGAAAACCCGTTTAGGCAAAGCTATTTGATGAGATTCAACACGCCGCTGACGCCGATCATGATGTAGATGAGCTTGCGCACCCTCTGTTCATCCAGCCGGTTCACCAGCTTCTGGGCAATGACGCCCCCCAGCAAAACAGCCACACTGCACACCAAGGTGACCGCCAGGTGAGACGGAAGCAGGATGCCGTTGATGACACGGACGACACTGCTATAGGCGTAGTTGATAAAAAAGAATGCCTGGATGGTGCCCATGTAGGCTTTGGTGGAGTCGGTGCGGGCCATGAAGTAGACCACCAGGAGGGGGCCGCCGATGGAGAAGAAGCTGTCGAAGACGGCGGAGAAGGCGATGCAGAGGATGGAGAGGGACAGGCTCTTTTTGTGGGGGTGGTCGTCCTTTTGCAGGAAGAGGTAATAGATGCAGAGGCAGATGAGGAAGACGCCAAAGCCCTTCTGGATGAGCGATTGATCTACCTCGGTGGAGAAGCGGATCAGGAGGGCACAGAGGATCATGTAGGCGATGGTGGGGGCAACGAGGGATTTGAAGTGGATATGCTTCCAATAGCGGATAGCCATTTGGGCGTTGAGGACAGTGCTGACAATGCCGGCGATGGCGGCACTCTCCGTCAGGCTGTAGAAAACGGGCAGCACCATCATAATCACCATGCCTGCGCCGAACCCGGTCACCCCCATGACCAGGCCGCCGCCCAGAGCCGCCAAGGCAGAGAATAAGATTGCGGTCATGTTGTATATTTCCTCCCAAAATTGGTTCCTTTTCGGTCTTTTTCCCAGTTTTTCAGAACCATACTTGTTTTATTTTATAATGCATCGGCAGGAAAGGCAACGCTCCACAAGGGTTTTCTCAATGGGCAAAACAGGGTTTCTCATCCTGCAACTTGAGCAGAACGCAAACAAGCGGCATCTGAATGGTCAGATGCCGCTTTGCTTGTGGTTTTATCAGTGCTTTGCGTGAGGACCTGCGTCCACGATGTGCTGAGCGATGTTGGGGTACTTGGTGGCGAAGTTCTCTTCGAACATGGTGGCCAGCTTGTTGGCTGCCTTGTCGTAGGCTTCCTTGTCTGCCCAAGTGTCCCGGGGATTCATGATCTCGTCGGGCACGTGGGGGCAGGACTGGGGAACGTCCACGTTGAAGATCTCGTGGTGCTTGTATTCCACATGGTCGAAATCGCCGTTCAAGGCTGCGGTGACCATGGCGCGGGTGTACTTCAGCTTCATGCGGGCGCCGACGCCGTAGGGGCCGCCTGCCCAACCGGTGTTGACCAGGTAGACCTTGGTGCCGTACTGGTCGATCTTGTCACCCAGCATATGGGCGTACACGTCTGCCTCTCTGGGCATGAAGGGTTCGCCAAACAGGGTGGAGAAGGTGGGCTGAGGCTCCTTGACGCCACGTTCGGTGCCGGCCAGCTTGGAGGTGAAGCCGGTGACGAAGTGATACATAGCGGCGTCGCGGGTCAGGCGGGAGATGGGAGGCAGGACGCCGAAGGCGTCAGCGGTCAGGAAGATGACCACCTTGGGGATGCCGCCCACGCCGGGGATCTGAGCGTTGGAGATGTAGTCCACCGGGTAGCCCACGCGGGTGTTCTCGGTCAGGGAACGGTCGGTGAAGTCCAGTTCGCGGGTTTCCGGGTCCATGATGACGTTTTCCACCACGGAGCCGAAGCGGATGGCGTGGTAGATCTCAGGCTCGTTCTCTTCGTCCAGGTCGATGCACTTGGCGTAGCAGCCGCCCTCGAAGTTGAAGATGCCGCGCTCGGACCAGCCGTGTTCATCGTCGCCGATGAGCATCCGATCGGGGTCGGCGGACAGGGTGGTCTTGCCGGTGCCGGAGAGGCCGAAGAAAATGGCGGATTCGCCGGTGACCGGGTCCATGTTGGCGGAGCAGTGCATGGGCAGGACGTTCATGTCGGTCATGATGTAGTTCATGGTGGAGAAGACGGACTTCTTGATCTCGCCTGCGTACTGGGAGCCTGCGATGACGATCATATGTGCCTCGTAGTCGATCATGATGGCCGCTTCGGAGTTGACGCCGTCGATCTCGGGGTCGCACTTGAAGCCAGGAGCGCAGAGGATGGTGTAGTCGGGTTCGCCGTAGTTGGCCAGCTCTTCCTCGGTGGGACGGATGAGGAGCTGATGGATAAAGAGGTTCTGGGAGGCCAGCTCGTTGATGACCCGGAATTTCTGGGTGTCAGCGGGGTCAGCGCCTGCCATGCCATCGAAAATAAACACTTCGCGGTTCTGCAGATAGGCAGCGACCTTGCCACGGATGGCGTCAAACTTTTCCCGGGAGATAGGACGGTTCACCTTGCCCCATGCGATCTTGTCATGGATGGTGGGGGTGTCAACGATGAACTTGTCGTCAGGGGAACGGCCGGTGTACTTACCGGTGGTGACGACCAGAGCGCCCGTGTTGCTCAGGGTGCCTTCGCCGCGGCGCAGGGCTGCTTCCGTCAGCTGTGCCGGGGTGAGATTGTGATAGACCGCTTTGGGGCCGATGATGCCCAGCTTTTCGATGCCATAGGTTTCCATATTTGTTCCATTGCCTCCTTATTCACAATGCAGGAT
>CAKTQP010000085.1 GCA_934597165.1 uncultured Oscillospiraceae bacterium | reverse complement strand
GCGTGGTTTTTCACTTCGGTGCTGGCGGTGCCCAGCGTTTTCTTGGCTTCCTGTGCCTGGACTAAAATGGCGTCGGTGCTCAACATATCAGGTTCCTTCCTTTCTGACGCAAAAACGGGTGCCTACCTCTTTGCCTGCCACGATGTCGTACAGGCTCTCCGGATAAGCGCCGTGGCAAATGATCATCTCGACCCCCGCCTCGGTGGCGATCTCAGCGGCATGGATCTTGGTCACCATCCCGCCGGTGGCCAGCTCGGAGCCTTTCGTCCCGGCCAGCGCCTTAATTTCAGGCGTCAGCGCTTCCACCCGGTGGATGAGGGTGGCGTTGGGGTCCTGTTTCGGGTCGGCGGTGTACAGACCGTGGATGTCGGAGAACAGCACCAGCAGATCCGCCTTGGCACAGCTGGCCACGATAGCGCCCAAGGTGTCGTTGTCGCCCACGGCGATCTCTTTCGTCGCCACCGTGTCGTTCTCGTTGATGATGGGCAGGGCGTCCAGTTCCAACAGACGATACAGGGTGTTCTGGAAGTTGTCACGGCGCTGCACATCCAAGATGTCGTCCGCCGTCAGCAAGATCTGTGCCACCGTGTGGTTGTACTCGCCAAACAATTTGTCATAGGTGTACATCAGCTCGCACTGACCCACCGCCGCTGCTGCCTGCTTGGAGGGCATATCGGCGGGACGGCCAGGCAGCTGCAATTTGCCCACGCCCATGCCGATGGCGCCGGAGGACACCAAGATGATCTCATGCCCGGCGTTCTTCAGGTCGCTGACCACCTTGCACAGGTGCTCCACGTGGCGGATGTTCAGCAGCCCCGTGGGATGCGCCAGGGTGGAAGTGCCTATTTTCAAGACGATACGCATGACTCAGTCCTCCTTTTTCCCCAGTTCTCTCGTTTTCTCATAGGCGGCCAGCACCGCTTCCATGGCGGTGGAACGGAATCCGCCCATCTCCAGAGCGCGCACCCCCTGAATGGTGCTGCCAGCAGGGGAGCAGACCGCGTCCTTCAGCGCACCGGGGTGGCTGCCGCTGTTCAGGACCATCTCCGCCGCCCCCATCAGGGTCTGAGCGGCGTAGGTCATGGCCTTGTCACGGGGCAGACCGCAGGCCACGCCGCCGTCCGCCAGCGCTTCGATGAATAAGTACACATAAGCAGGCCCACAGCCGGAGATGGCGCAGCCCGCGTCGATGAGGGACTCCGGCAGGGCGTCCAGCCGACCGGCGCCAGCCATGAGGGTGCAGAAGGCGTCCAAATCTGCCTGCTCCACGCCGTCGGCGCAGTACAGGATCATGCCCGCACCCAGAGACACCGGCGTGTTGGGCATGATGCGGATGACGGGATAGGCGCCGCCGGCCAGCTGTTGGATGGTGGCCATGGACAGGCCAGCCGCCATGGTCACCAGCACGAATGGGGTAGGTCGCCCGGCGAAGGTGTCGGCCAGTTCTGCCAATACGCCTGGCATCATCTGAGGCTTGACGCCCAGAAAGATCAGGTCGCAGGTCTTGGCGATGGTCTGGTTGTCGGTGACGGTGGCGCCAATCTTGGCGGCCAGCGCATCCGCCTTGGACTGGGTGCGGTTGGCCAGGAAGATGTCCTGTCCTGCCTTGGGCAGAGCCTGTGCCAGTGCGCCGCCCATGTTGCCGCAGCCGATGAAACCGATGGTGTTGAATTGCATACCCCATTCCTCCAATGTGCCGGGAATCATTCTGAACGGGTTCCCGTTGGTGTAGCACCATTGTAGAAGAAAAAGAAGGAAAAGTCAATATTCAGACGATAAAATAGACGAAATATTTTTGAACTATGAAAATTGGAATGGAATAGCGTTTGAAATGCGAAAAAACAGGTGAAAACGATGATAATTACGGCGGAAAGGTACTAAATCAAATTAGACGAAACCTATCACAAAACCTATCATGTCCACTGGACGACCACATAATCCCGCCAGACGTATCCGCCCAGCCCGTTCCACTCCACCACGAACCAGTTCTGATACTCGTTCCACACCGTCAGCTGTGCGCCGTCGTAGCACTGCGCCACGATGGGCGCGGACGTGGAGGGCGCTGCCCGCAGGTTCAGAACGCCCCAGTTCAAGTCCACCACACCCACCCGCGGCGCTTGCGGTTCCAGGAAGGGCAGGCCGAAGAACTCCGTCAGGGCGATAGCCAGACTCCGGGCGATGGCAGGCAGGTTGTTCCGGATCCAGTCCGCGTCCGACGGGTTGTCGTGATACCCCAGCTCCGCCAGCACGCCGGGGGCACGCACCTTGTACACCTCCCCCAGGGAAGTGGTGGGCACGATGGCCACCTTGGCCGGGTCGGGGTAGACGGTCTTGAGCTGCTGTTGGATGAGCTGAGCGGCCCGGAGGCTCTCGGACGACTCCGGATTGTAGTAGATGTCGATGCCGGTGTTGGTGCCCGCCTGGTCGCCGGCGGTGGCGTTGGAGTGGAGGGCGAGGTGCAGGTCGTAGTCGCCTGCGTTGGAGGCGGCGATGGAGGTGGCGGCGGTCATGTCCGGGGTGTTGCGGGTGAAGGAGATGCCGCTGGCACGGAGATAGGGCTCCAGTTCGTCCGCCAGCAGGTTCATGTAATATTCCTCGTTCCCGCCGTTCACGTAGGGGTTATACTCCTGCGTGGAGGGGGAGAGATACAAAAAAGCCATAGAAAAACCTCCTCAATACAGTTCTGCCCATCCTATGACAAAGGTCGGGGGAGGGGTTCCTGGGGTTGCGGAGGAGGCGGGGGTGTAGTACAATGGATACATTATAATAGAAGGAGGAACGGGTGATGATACAGTCAACCCTTTGTTATATCGAGCGGGCGGGGCAGTACCTGATGCTCCACCGGGTGAAGAAGGAGCACGACCTGAACCACGACAAATGGGTGGGTGTGGGCGGCAAGTTCCTGGACAAGGAGAGCCCGGAGGAATGTTTATTGCGGGAGGTCAAGGAGGAGACCGGCCTGACCCTCACCGACTACCGCTTCCGCGGCATCGTCACCTTTGTCTCCGACCGGTGGCCGACAGAGTATATGTACCTGTACACCGCCACCGGCTTTGCAGGCGAGATGATCGTCTGCGACGAAGGCGACCTGGAGTGGGTGGATCACGACAAGATCACCGACCTGCCCATCTGGGAGGGGGACAAGCTGTTTTTGCAGCTGCTGGCGGAGGAAGCGCCCTTCTTCTCGCTGAAGCTGGAGTACCGGGGGGATACGCTGGTGTATGCGGCGTTGGACGGGAAAGAAATAAAATTGCAGAAAAATGAAAAATAACCCTTGACTTTTGGTGGAGCAGGCAGTATAATAAATCTTGCGTTCGGACGATTAGCTCAGCTGGCTAGAGCATCCGCTTGACGTGCGGAGGGTCAGCGGTTCAAATCCGTTATCGTCC
>CAKTQP010000084.1 GCA_934597165.1 uncultured Oscillospiraceae bacterium | reverse complement strand
TTCTTGGCGGAGAAGGAGGGATTTGAACCCTCGCGCGCTTTAACACGCCTACGCCCTTAGCAGGGGCGCCTCTTCGGCCACTTGAGTACTTCTCCATGGGGCAGAATTGATCATTCCAGATTCTGTTTTAGGCTGTATGGCGGAGAGGATGGGATTCGAACCCATGGCCCATGACTGAGTCACCAGTTTTCAAGACTGGCTCCTTAAACCGCTCGGACACCTCTCCAAAGCGATCACCCATACAAGCAAGGATTATTTTACTCTATCTCCCCCAAAATGTCAAGAGAAATTTTCGCAAATTCCCCACTTTTTTTCCCGCCCCACCGAAAAAAAGCCCTTGACAACCGCCGTCGGATGTGGTAGATTATCAATCACAACCTGTCTATCATCGTCAAAGACGAGGAAGGGAAAAAAGACCCGTTTCTTTTGTGCAGAGAGTCGGCGGATGCTGTGAGCCGATCGGAAGGTGCGGGTGGATGACTGTTCCCAGAGTTGATGTCCTGAACGCGCTTGCCGTCACTAGGGGCATCCGGCTGACGCCGTTACCCGTCCGGGCCTTGCTGGAGGCCGCAGAGTCCTTGTGGAGCAATTTACAGGGAGCATCAGGGTGGTACCGCGAATGAATGCAACATTTCGCCCCTGACTGAACCTATCGTTCGGTCAGGGGCTTCTTTTTTCGTCACTTTCCCCCGCCAGCACAATCCAATCTCAACGCAACACGATCTAGGAGGAAATTTATCATGAAAGGTTTCGAGAAGTATATCCCCTTTGTCCCCCAGCCCATCCAGAACCGCACCTGGCCGGACAACACCATCACCAAAGCCCCCGTCTGGTGCTCCGTGGACCTGCGGGACGGCAACCAGGCGCTGGTAGACCCCATGAACGTGGAAGAAAAGCTGCTGCTGTTCCACACGCTGGTTGACATTGGGGTGAAGGAAATTGAGGTGGGCTTCCCCTCCGCTTCCGAGACCGAATATCACTTCCTCCGCACCCTCATCGAAGACAACCACATTCCCGACGACGTGACCATCCAGGTGCTGGTGCAGGCACGTCCCCACCTCATCCGCCGCACGTTTGAGGCCATCGAGGGCTGCAAGCACGTCATCTTCCACTTCTACAACTCCACCTCCACCCTTCAGCGGAAAGTCGTCTTCCACACCGACGTGGCCGGCGTCCAGAAGATCGCCACCGACGCTGCTGAGATGATCTACGAGATGAGCCAGCCCATGATCGCCGCCGGTGCGGACATCCGTTATGAGTACTCCCCTGAGTCCTTCATGGGCACCGAGATGGACGCCGCTGACCAAATTTGCGACGCCGTCATGACCGCTCTCCACGCGGACGAGAATCACAAGGTCATCCTGAACCTGCCTACCACGGTGGAAAACTGTATGCCCAACCAGTTCGCCGACGAGCTGGAATACTTCATCCGCAACCTGCCCGGTCGGGAGCGTGCCATCATCTCCCTCCACCCCCACAACGACCGGGGCACCGGTGTCGCCACTGCTGAGATGGGTCTGCTGGCAGGCGCCGAGCGCATCGAGGCCACCCTGTTCGGCAACGGCGAGCGCACCGGCAACCTGGATATGGTCACGGTGGCCATGAATATGTACACCCAGGGCATCGATCCCGAACTGGACTTCTCCCATCTGAACGAAATTCGCAAGGTCTACGAGAAGGTCACCAAAATGCAGATCGGCGAGCGTCAGCCCTATGTGGGCGAGCTGGTGTTCACCGCCTTCTCTGGCAGCCATCAGGACGCCATCAACAAGGGGATGCAGTACATGGAAGAGTCCCACAGCGACAAGTGGGAGGTGCCCTATCTGCCCATCGACCCGGCAGACGTGGGGCGTGACTACGAGCCCATCATCCGCATCAACAGCCAGTCCGGCAAGGGCGGCACGGCGTTCATCATGGCCCACAACTTCGGCTTCGAGCTGCCCAAGGCCATGCATCCGGAGTTCAGCGACATCGTTCAGGCGGAGACCGACCGCATCGGTCACGAACTGAAGCCGGAGGCCATTCTGGAGCTGTTCAAGAAGGAATATCTCCAGGTCAACGACCCCTATCGCCTCATCAACCGGAACTTCCAGGAGATCCACCAGGACGACACCTCCGCTGTCTCCTTCTCCGGCACCCTCTGTTGCGAGGGCAAGCGCACCATCCCCGTGTCCGGCCAGGGCAACGGCCCTATCGACGCCTTCTTCAACGCCGTCCATGGGCAGGATCTGGATCGCTACACCTTCGTGGACTACATGGAACACGCCATCAACACCGGCTCTGACTCCCAGGCTGTGGCTTACATCCACCTCCAGCTCCCCGACGGCACCGACGTCTTCGGCGTGGGCATGGATCACAACATCTCCATGGCCTCCATCAAGGGCGTCCTGTCCGCCATCAACCGGGCGAAGAAGCTGGAAGCGAAGAAGGGCGCGTAACTTCCTCTCATCGTATAGAAAAGCATCCGTATCGTTGGATACGGATGCTTTTTTCTATGCGCTGTGAGCGGCCTATCCCTTTTTTAGAAACGCAAGGAGCTGCTCCCGTGCTGTTTTTGCCGCATGTCTGCCCATCTCGTAACAGGTTCTCAGCCTCGCGGGGTCTTTTTCCATCCGCTTGACTTCCAGGGGCAAATGGGGGCGGATGACGAAGAGATTCCCCTGCTTTTCCTGCTCCTGAATCAGCGCCAGCTCGGCATTGTACATCAGGTGCCGCATTTCCAGGGCTTTGACAAGATTGGGGTAGTGCCGATACTGCACCCGTATCAGCGGCAGCAGTTGGTTTTTCTCTTTCCGATAGCCTTGGGGCTGGGTCAGGATGACCACATTTTTGGTGTAACCGATGCGCTCAAAATAGGCCACGGGGATGGAATCCGCGATCCCGCCGTCCAGCAGTTTCAGCCCGTCGATCTCCACCATCTGCGACACCACGGGAAGGGAGGCAGAAGCCCGGACCCAATCAAACCCGTGGTCCTCGCGTCCTAGGTATTCGTGGTAGACCGGCTTCCCGCTCTCCACGTCCGTGCAGGTGATATAAAACGCGGTCGGGTCCCGCTCAAAGGCGTCAAAATCGAACACATCCAGCTTCAGCGGTATTTCGTCGTAACAGAACTCCGTGTTGAACAGGTTCCCCGTCTTCAGAAGGGAGCTGAGCCCGCAATAGCGCTTGTCCTGGCAGTAGTCCACGTTGTAACGGAGCGCACGCCCCCTCTGCCCCGACTTGTAATTGACGCCGAAGGCCGCCCCTGCGGAGACGCCGATGATGCCGTCAAACCGGATGCCGGTTTCCATCATCACGTCCATTACACCTGCACTGAACAGCCCACGCATACCGCCGCCTTCCAGTACCAATCCCGTTTTCATTTCGTGATGACCACATTCCCGTCGGAATCCAGCAGCGGGGTGATGCCCCCCGCATAGCCCGCTTTCCACACCAGGTAATGGACGCCGGTCTC
>CAKTQP010000083.1 GCA_934597165.1 uncultured Oscillospiraceae bacterium | reverse complement strand
CGGAAGGTGGGGCCGAAGGTGTAGACGTTGCCGAAGGCCATGGCGAAGTTCTCGGCGTTGAGCTGGCCGGAGACGGTCAGGTTGGCGGGCTTGCCAAAGAAGTCCTGGGTGTAATCCACAGCGCCGTCCTCGGTTCTGGGGGGCTGGTTGATGTCCAGGGTGGTGACCTGGAACATTTCACCGGCGCCCTCGCAGTCGCTGGCGGTGATGATGGGGGTGTGGACATAGACGAAGCCGCGATCCTGGAAGAAGCAATGGATGGCGTGAGCGGCTACGCTGCGCACCCGGAAGGTGGCGGAGAACAGGTTGGTTCTGGGACGCAGGTGCTGGATGGTGCGCAGGAACTCCACGCTGTGGCGCTTCTTCTGGAGGGGGTAATCGGGGGCGGAGGTGCCTTCCACGACCACGGTCTCTGCCTGCAGCTCGAAGGGCTGCTTGGCGTCCGGGGTGAGCACCAGCTTGCCGGTGACGATGAAGGCGGCGCCTACGTTCTGGCTGGACACTTCATCGTAATTGGGCAGGGTCTTTTCCAGGACCACCTGGAGGTTCTTGAAGCAGCTGCCGTCATTGAGGGTCAAAAAGCCCAGGTTTTTCATGGCACGGATGGTTCTCGCCCAACCGGCCACGGTGACGGTCTGGCCACCGAAGGTGGCCTGGTCTGCGTAGAGCTGTGCAATAGTAGTACGGTTCATATCTCTTCACTCCAATTCAAAATGGATACGGCCTGTTTTCGGCCGGATGCTAACCAATCCAGTAGATTGATATTAGTATAACGCCAGGCGGGGAAAAAGGCAAGGGAAGTGGTCGGGTTCGGGACAGAAAAACTGCCGGGCAGCGGTATCTGCCCGGCAGTTTGGGGTGTTTGGTTAAGCTTTTTTGTCCGTTTCCTTAGACTTGTCGTCGGTTTTCTTGTCGTCGGTAGCAGTCTTGTCCTTGCTGTCCTCGGTGGTGTCCGGGGTCTTGTGGGCGGCGTGAGAGATGGTGCCGTCCTTGTTCTTCTTGTAGAGACCGGTCTTGAACAGAACGTCCTTGTAGTTCTTCAAGGTCACCTTCACCGGCTCATAGACGTAGGCGGCCACGTCATAGGGGTTCTGCTTGGACTGCTCCACCGTCTTGCCCCGCATGGCCTGGTCGGCCATTTTGGCGGCCTGCTGGGCGATCTCCTGGGTGTTCTCCACGGAGGTTACGGACAGCTTGCCGTCCATGAGCAGCTGGATGCTCTCCGGGTTGCAGTTGCAGCCGGAGATGAGGGGGAAGACGGAACCGGCGTACTCCTTCTCCAGCTCCTGGGCGACCGCTACGCTGAGGGTGTCGTCGGTGCAGAGGATGGCGTCCAGAGGCTTGCCGTCGGCGTAGGTGCTCTCCAACAGGTGGCTCAGCTCCTGCTTGGCTGCTGCGGCGTCTGCCACACCGCAGTTTTCCGCGGTGGTGCGGTCAGAGGGGATGACCAGGGTGCTGTTGTCCAGGTAGGGCTTTAGCACGTCCATAGCGCCCAGGAAGGCGTACAGGGCGCTGCCGCTGTTGGACTGGTGGAAGATCTCCAGATTGAAACTCTTCTTGGTCTTCTTCAGCCCCAGCTTCTGCACCAGATACTTGGCCTGGATCTGCCCGTTGGTGTAGCTGTCGATACCGATGAAGTAGTCGATGGTGGAACAGTCAGGCACCAGGGTGCTGTAGGCGATCATGGTGGTGTTGGAGGTGTCACAGGTGGCCAGGGCATCGGAGAGAGCTTCGCTGTCCACGGAGGCAACGATGATGGCGCCGCAGTCGTCGTCCAGCATGGCTTTGACCTGCTCGATCTGGGTGTCGCTGTTGTTATCCGCATAGGCCAGTTCTACGGTGTAGTCCTTGGCCTGGAGGATGGTCTGCATGGTGGTCGCTTCCTGCTCCCAGCGGCCAGCCTGTTCCGGCATGGAGATGCCCACGAGACGGCTGCTCATGGCGTTCTTCCCCTTGGAGGGGGTGCTGATGCTGACGCCAGCGGAAGAATCCCCGTTGACCCCAGTGGTACCGGCCGTGCAGGCGCAGAGGGCGCTGAGGGAGAGCGCAGCGGCTAAGAGAAGACAAAACGCTCGTTTTTTCATGGTTATGTACTCCTTCGCGATAGGTTGTTTGCATTCGAAAGAATGTGACATGGTTGGGAATTATCACGGTTATTTTACACAGATTTCACGAAAAAGTCAAATGGAAGGGGGAGGGGAAGGTGGAAAGGTTTTGTGAACAGTTGGTCAAAGGATAAAAGAAGAACCCCCGTGGGGGTTCTTCGCTTAGGTTCCTTTTAGAAGTTGAGGCGTGCGTCTCACATCAAGCTGTGGTACAGCTTCACGATCTCTTCCACGCTGGTGTCCCGGGGGTTGCCGGGGCAGCAGGCGTCGGCGAAGGCGCTTTCGGCCAGGAAGGGCACGTCCTCTTCCTTGACGATCTCCTTCAGGTCAGCGGGGATGCCTACGTCTGCGGACAGCTGTTTCACGGCGTCGATGGCGGCCTGGCGGTATTCCTCCTGGGTCATGCTGTCCACCCCTTCTACGCCCATAGCCTTGGCCAGAGCTTTGTACTTCTCGCCGCTGTACTCCTTATTGTATTCCATGCCAGTGGGCAGGAGGATGGCGCAGGCGACGCCGTGGGGGGTGTCATAGAGGGCGGACAGGCCGTGTGCCATGCTGTGGACGATGCCCAGACCCACGTTGGAGAAGCCCATACCGGCGATATACTGACCCAGTGCCATGCCCTTGCGGCCGTCCGGGTCGTTGTGGACGGCGTCCCGCAGGTTGGAGGAGATGAGGCGGATGGCTTCCAGGTGGAACATATCGGTCATCTCCCAGGCACCCTTGGTGATGAGGCCCTCGATGGCGTGGGTCAGGGCGTCCATGCCGGTGGCGGCAGTGAGAGCGGGAGGCATGGAGGTCATCATGTCGGGGTCCACCACGGCGATCTCAGGGATGTCGTTGGTGTCCACGCAGACGAACTTGCGCTTCTTCTCCACGTCGGTGATGACGTAGTTGATGGTGACTTCCGCGGCGGTGCCGGCGGTGGTGGGGACGGCGACGGTGAAGACGGCGTGACGCTTGGTGGGGGCGACCCCTTCCAGGGAGCGGACGTCGGCGAATTCAGGGTTGTTGATGATGACGCCGATGGCCTTGGCGGTGTCCATAACGGAGCCGCCGCCCACGGCGATGATGCAGTCCGCCTGGGCGTCCTGGAAGGCTTTGACGCCGTTCTGGACGTTTTCAATGGTGGGGTTGGCCTTGATGTCGGTGAAGAGGGCGGAGTCGATGCCGGCTTCCTTCAAGGGATCCAGGATCTTGTTGATCTCACCGCTTTTGACCACGTGCTTGCCAGAGCAGACGAGGGCTTTGTGGAAGCCGCGTGCGGAGAGCTCAGGCCCGATCTCTTTGACGGCGCCGGAGCCATGGTAGGATACGGTGTTGAGAACGATACGATTGACCATAATGAACCTTCCTTTCGCTAACGTGTCATCTGTGACAGAATCGACTGAAAAATAGTTGGAACGTGGGAAAATGTGCCGAAAAAGTGGGTGGGCACGGGGGAAATCTCCTCTGTTCGCCCTTATCATAGCACGTTGATTGCAAGATGCAAGGGGGAAAATCATTTTCGGAGAAATGGCGAATTTTGAGGTTTCCATTTGGGCACTTTTCCACGGTTATGGTTGGCAAAAAGGTTCGTTTTCATACAAAAAAGACCCCGAACGGTGGGGAACCGTTCGGGGTTGGGAG
>CAKTQP010000082.1 GCA_934597165.1 uncultured Oscillospiraceae bacterium | reverse complement strand
CAACGAATGGGGTTATTCCAACAAGCTCATCGACCTGGTCGCTTACATGGCAGAACAGGACGCAAAGTAAGTTCATACTGTAACCTGAATGTATTTCGGAAACGCCCAGCCGATTGGCTGGGCGTTTTTGGCGTGGAGGGGGGCGGAGGACCAACCGCACTTTTTCTCGCTGTGCGCTGCGCTCGCCTGACAACCCCTCCGGCACTGCGTGCCACCTCCCCTTGCACAGGGGAGGCTGAGAAACGTCCTGCAAAATCGTGCCTTTTGGGGACACGCCCCTGGCTCTCTTGAGTAAAGGGAGCTGTCAGCGCAGCTGACTGAGGGATTGTCGAATGCGGCAGACAGTTGCAATTTCCGTCAAAATTTGCTATGATTAAATGATTGAAAAAACGGTAGATATTACCGTTGACTTTGGGCTGCCTCAGCGGTATCCTCAAGGGCAATGAAGTTCCACAGACAGGAGGGAGCGGCATGACATTCATCCTTCGTTTGGCCAAGGTCGGCCTGCGGTTTCTCTATCTTTTCCTGCGGCCGCTGCCGCTGAAAAATAAGGTGGCCTTTTTCTCCCGCCAGTCCAGTACCATCCCATTGGATTTTACCTTGCTGGCCGAGGAGATTCAAAAACAATCGCCGGAGACGGAAATCGTGTATTTTTGCCGGAAAATGCGGCGAAAGACCAACGTTTTCAGCTACTGTCTCTTCATCCTACATAGCCTCTATCATCTGGCCACGGCGTCCATCGCCGTCACCGACACCTACTCCATCCAGCTCTGCGTCCTCCGTCCCAAGCGGGGGCAGACGGTGGTGCAGGTGTGGCACGCGGTGGGGGCGGTGAAGCAGTTCAGCTATCAGTGTCTGGACAAGCCCGGCGGGCAGCCGGCGGCTTTGGCACGTGCCATGGAGATGCACAAAAACTACAACTATGTGTTCTGCACGTCGGAGGCTACGGCGGACATTTACGCCCAGGGGTTTCAGATGCCGCGGGAGAAAATCTTGCCGTTGGGAATGCCCCGGGTGGACTATCTGCGGGAGGCCGACCCGGCCTTGCGGGAGCGTTATCTGGAAGAGCGGCCGGAGCTGGCTGGCAAGAAAATCTGTCTCTATCTGCCCACGTTTCGAGATGGGGTAGAAGCGGGGATGGAGCGGCTGATGGCGGCGTTTTCCGGTGTGGAAGACGTGGTGCTGCTCATTAAGCCTCATCCCATGAGCAAGATCCACCTGCCGGAGGAAGTGTCGGTGGGCAAGGGCTGGTCTACCTATGAGATGATGAAGGTGGCGGACTGTGTGGTCACCGACTACTCTGCCGCCTCTTTGGAAGTGAGCCTGCTGGACAAGCCGGTATATCTGTATCTGTACGACTACGACGCCTACACGGAAGCCCAAGGGCTGAACATCGACCTGTGGAAAGCGTTCCCCCATGCCGCCTTCCGGATGGCAGAAGAGGTGGCGCAGGCGGTGCAGGCGGAGGACTACGACTGGGCGGCGCTGCGGACTTATCGGGAGACCTACATC
Organism: uncultured Oscillospiraceae bacterium; assembly: GCA_934597165.1. Classification (GTDB taxonomy): domain Bacteria; phylum Bacillota; class Clostridia; order Oscillospirales; family Oscillospiraceae; genus Onthomonas. The sequence continues at coordinate 2,586 of CAKTQP010000082.1, read as the reverse complement.
GAGACCGCTCAGAAGGACAACACCGGGGACATCACCCGGTTCCTGCTCCAGCGCATCCCTCAACACCTGCGGAAGCAGCGAGAACCTGCGGAGGTATAAGTCATGTCTTTGAAACAGCGTGTGAAGATTTTGCTGTATGATTTCGTGAAAATATGTCCCCCTGCCCGGCGGTTGGTGCGGCATATGCTCTTCAAATACCGAGAAGTCACCTTCCAGCGGCACACCAAGGGCATCCCCACCGACCCCAACTTGATGGTGTTCTGCACCTTCTCCGGCCGGGGGTATTCTGACTCGCCCCGTGCCATCTTTGAGTACATGGCCAGCCGGCCGGAGGAGTATGGGCAGTATCGGTATGTGTGGATCTTCCAGCACCCGGAGCGGTTCCGGTGGCTGGAGGAGCAGTACCCCAACACGACGGTGCTCCAGTGGGCCAGCGTGCCCTATCAGAAGGCCATGGCAGCGGCAAAATACTGGGTGTTTAATTATCGGGTCAGCGACCACATTTGGCCGAAGGAGGACCAGGTATATCTGGAATGCTGGCATGGGACGCCGTTGAAGCGGCTGGGGTACGACCTGCAGAATGAGGGCGGAAATGTGATGAATTCCCTGAAGGAAGTCCGGGAAAAGTACGATTTGGACGCGGCAAAGTTCCGTTACATCCTGTCCCCCTCTGACTTCACCACGGAGAAATTCACCTCTGCCTGGAACCTGAAAAAGGCGGGCAAGGAGCACGCCATCATCCAGGAGGGTTACCCCCGCAACGACTACCTGCTCAACCACACGCCGGAGGATGTGCAGAAGGTGAAGGAGACCCTCCGCATCACGCCGGAGGACATCGGCGACAAGAAAATTGTTCTCTACGCTCCCACCTGGCGGGACAATCAGCACGACTCCGCCGACGGGTACAGCTATCAGCTGGGGGTGGATTTCGCCCGGCTGCGGCAGGCGTTGGGAGAGGACTCCATCATCCTGTTCCGCGCCCATTACCTGGTGGCCAATCAGTTCGATTTCGCCGCCTATGAGGGGTTCGTGTGGGACGTGTCCCAGTATCCGGACATCAACGAGCTGTATGTGGTGTCTGACCTGCTCATCACCGACTACTCCTCGGTGTTCTTCGACTACGCCAACTTGAAGCGTCCCATCCTATTTTATATGTATGACCTGGCCGCCTACCGGGACGACATCCGGGGGTTCTATCTGGACTTGAGCGAGCTACCGGGGCCTATCGTGGAGACGGAGGAGGCGCTGATCGAGGCCATCCCCCAAGCGCTCTGTGGGGACGCTTACGATGAGAAATATCAGCGGTTCCATGCCCGGTTCAACGCTTTGGATGACGGGCACGCCAGCGAGCGCGTGGTGAAACGGCTGTTGGAGACGAAATAACCCTTGCTAAGTGGAAATGATTGTGATATAATCAATACAAGTGAATGTAAGTATCAACTTGAGAGTGGGGCCAGCGCCCCGCTCTTTTTTACATCCTGCCGCCAGCGGCGCGCGGTGGCAGGGAAGTCCAATGTTTTTTGGAGGAAGATGCATGAAAGTAACTGATTTGACCGCTCAGCTGGCGCAGCCCCTGGTGGAAGCGGCCGGCTGTACCCTCTGGGATGTGGAATACGTCCGGGAGGGAGGCACCTGGTACTTGCGGGTGTTCATCGACGCCCCGGAGGGCGTGAACATCGACCAGTGCGAGGCCGTCAGCCGCCCTCTCAGCGATGCGCTGGACGAGGCCGACCCCATCCAGGGCAGCTACGTGCTGGAAGTGGGCAGCGCAGGCGCGGATCGTGCCTTGAAGAAGCCGGAGCACTTCGCCCAGTGCATGGGTCAGGAGGTGGATGTGAAGCTGTACCGTCCCAGAGAGGGGCGGAAGGAGTTCACCGGCACCTTGGCCGGGTACGACCAGGGCAACGTGACCATCACCCAGCCCGATGGGGCGGAAGTGGTCTTTGAGAAGAAGGAGATCGCGTTGGTGCGGTTGCATCTGGATTTTTGACATAGATAGAGGCAACCCCCCTCAGTCAGCTTCGCTGACAGCTCCCCCTGGGAGGGGGAGCCTTTGATGGGGGGCGCTAAGTGTGTATCTGAAAGTTTGTAGATACAATTAGAAAATGCTGTGTCCCGCCGCTTTTCCTGAAAAGCGGCGGCCGCCGGGAGACCGGCGTCACGAGCATTTTGTGAAACAAAATCTCGGCGCAGGCGGAATTCATTTCCGCCGAGCAAGTGAAATAAAATTTAGGGTTCCCAAAAAGATTTAGCTTTTATCCGCGGGACGATTTACTCGTCCCAAACAAGTGAAATCAAATTAGTAGATACAATGGAAAAATGCTGTGATCCGCCGCTTTTCCTGAAAAGCGGTGGCCGCCGGGAGACCGGCGTCACGAGCATTTTGTGCAACAAAATCTCGGCGCAGGCAGAATTCACTTCTGCCGAGCAAGTGAAATTAAAAGTTAGGGTTCCCAAAAAGATTTAGCTTTTATCCGCCGCAAGTGCGGCGTCACAAGCGTTTTGCCAGAGGCAAAACCTTGGCGCAGGGACGATTCACTCGTCCCGAGCAAGTGAAATAAATAGGGTTCCCAAAAATTCGAAGAA
>CAKTQP010000081.1 GCA_934597165.1 uncultured Oscillospiraceae bacterium | reverse complement strand
AAACGGATTTTCGTCGTCCGGGTGGAGATCACCGACCCGGCTGGACGGAAAATCCTCACCTCTACCTTCAGCCTGTTCAACCTGGGCAAACCGCTGGAAGTATGACCAATCAAAATAGAACGACCTCCTGTCCTGTGACGGGAGGTCGTTTTTTGCACACTGAAACTGCCTTCGGGCAGTTTTTTCTGTTTTAGCGGTCGTCCAGAGGAATGAACGGACGATTGGGTGCCACAGCCTTGTAAGCGGGACGGATGATACGACCGGGATCGGTATAAATCTCCTCCATCCGGTGGGCGCACCAGCCTACCATACGGGCGGTGGCGAACAACGGCGTAAAGAGGTCCTGAGGGATATTCAGCATAGAGTAGACAAAACCGGAGTACAAGTCCACGTTGGCGCACATGGGCTTATCCTTGCCGGTGATGGTGCGGAACACGTCCGGGGTCAGCCGCTCGATGGACTCGATGAGGTGGAGCCGGTCACGCCAGATGGGCGTCTTTTCCGCCAGGTTCCGGGCGAATCGCTTCAACACCTTAGCTCTGGGATCAGACAGGGTGTAGACCGCATGGCCCATGCCGTAGATGAGGCCGGAACCGTCCCCCAGCTCTTTGTTCAGGATGCGCACCAGGACGCTGCGAATCTCATCGTCATCGCTCCAGTCCTTGGTGTTTTCCGCCACCACGTCCACCATCTCTTTGCAGCGAATGTTCGCGCCACCGTGGCGGGGCCCTTTCAGTGCGCCGACACCAGCTGCAATAGCGGAGAAAATATCGGTATAGGAGGAGGAGATGACACGGGTGCTGAAGGTGGAGTTGTTACCGCCGCCATGTTCGGCATGGAGCACCAGACACAGATCCAGCAGCTTTGCTTCCTCGTCGCTGTACTTTCGGTCGTCTCGGGCGGCGGCCAAGAAGTTCTCTGCCGTGCCCTTGTGGGGCATAGCGCGGTGCAGGTACAGAGAACCGCCGTCGATATAGCAGCGCTTAGCCGCGTAGCCGTGGGCGACGATGATGGGCGTCCGGGCGATGAGGCTCATGGCCAGACGCAGTTCGTTTTCCAGGGTCATAGTCTCCGGATCCGGGTCATAGGAATAGAGGGTCAGGACACTACGAGCCAGCTTGTTCATCAGGTTGCTACTGGGAGCACGGAGGATCTGATCCTCCGTGAACATGGGCGGCAACGGGCGCAGCTCATCCAGCACCTGGTTGAACCCGTCCAGCTCTTCCCTGGTGGGCAGGTGCCCCATGAGTAGCAGGAACGCCGTCTCCTCATAGCCAAAGCGACCTTCGGAGGTGAAGCCCAAGATCAGATCTTCTACGTTGATGCCCCGGTAGACCATCTTGCCGGGCATGGGTACTCGTTCGCCGTTCTGCATATAGTAGCCATACACGTTGCCAATCTGTGTCACGCCCACCATAACACCGGTCCCGTCGTGGTTACGCAGGCCGCGCTTGATGTCGATCCCTTTGGACGCCTGTGGGTCGATCTGATTGCTCTGGGTAAATTTTTGACTCATCTCATGGAGAAAGTCATTGGCGGTGGATGACAATGCATTCGACATAAAAGTACCTCCTTTTCACATGGAAACTATTATGCTAAGTATACGCAATCTGAAAATTGAAGTCAACATGACAATACACTGCTTTGATAAAGTCTGTCATAATGACTGATTTTTACGCTGAAATCCAGCAGAAAGTTGAACAGAACGAAGTATGAAACGACGAAACTTGCACCATACCCCCACTCCCGCCTTTCATCTCCTGCGCAATGCATTCTTGCTCACCCTCTCCGTCTTTTTCCTCCCTGGTCTCCTCTTCCTCGGTTCCGCCCAGGCAGCGGACACACCGGCGGAGCCGGATGTCGTATCCTCCTCGGAAACAGAACCGGACTCATCCGCAGCAGACGCTTCCACAAACCCTCAACCCGACACCTCTAAAGCTGATACCAAGCAGGCCAAGGAAACAGAAAAAACGCCCGTGCCAGCCTCGGCAGCTTCCTCCAAAACCTTAAAAGTGCTGGTAGGTGACAAGGTGGAGACCATGAAATTGGAGGAATACTTATGGGGTGTGGTAGCGGCGGAGATGCCAGCGGCCTTCGAGCAGGAGGCGCTCAACGCCCAAGCCATCGCCGCCCGCACCTACACCCTCTACCGCATGGCGTCCCCCAGCCCAAACCACCCCAAGGCCAGCATCTGCACCGACCCAGGCTGCTGTCAGGCGTGGATTTCCTATTCGAAACGGTTGAAGGGGTGGGAGAAGAACAAGCGGTCGGAGTATGGCAAGAAGATCACCACAGCCATCCAGAAGACCGAGGGGCTGGCCATGTTCTATCAGGACAAGCCCATCATGGCCGCTTTCCACGCCGCCAGCGCTGGGGTGACCAAATCGGCCAAGACGGTCTGGGGGAAGGACGTGCCCTATCTTCAGAGTGTCTCCAGCCCAGAGACCAAGCAGCAGGTGCCCAAGTATTACAGTGTGGTGACGGTGAGCAAAGCAAAGTTTTGCGAAGCTCTGCGCACCACCTACCCCAATCTGACCCTGTCCCAAGACCCATCTGCCTGGTTCGGCAAGGTCACCTACGACAGCGGCGGCCTCCCCCACGCCATCCGCATCGGCAGCCAGACCGTCCCCACCGCCACCCTGCGCACCCTGTTCGGCCTGCGCAGCGCCAGTGTGACGGCGGAATGGGACGGGAAACAGGTGCGGTTCTACGTCACCGGCTACGGCCACGGGGTGGGTATGAGCCAATACGGCGCCAACGCCATGGCCAAGCAGGGCAAGAACGCTCAGCAGATCCTGCGCCACTATTATACGGGCGTCAAAATCCACAAGTTCCAATAACCCTGTGGAAAACAACAGAGGAATCCAAATTTGGATTCCTCTGTTTCTCTTTATGGTTCATCCAATGGAATGGCCTTGACTTGGTTCAAATCCCCACTGCAAAGGGCTTTCATATGCCGGAAAATCCACTCCGGCGACCGATCCCACCACTGCAAAGCCAAAAGGTGGTCGATCAAGTCCTGAGCAAACCGTGGCCGGATGACCGCACACGGGTTGCCGCCCGCGATATGGTAGGCAGGCACATCCTTGGCCACCACAGAATTGGCGGCGATGATGGCCCCATCTCCAATGTGGACGCCGGGCAGCACGGTCACATTCTGACCGATCCACACGTCATTGCCCACCACGGTATCCCCCTTGAAGGGCAGGTCTTCCAATGCCGGTGTGCAGCACTCCCAGCCGCCGCCCATGATATTGAAGGGGTAGGTGGTGGCGCTGTTCATCCGATGGTTGGCACCGTTCATGATGAATTCGATACCTTGGCCGATGGCACAGAATTTTCCGATGCGCAGTCGGTCTCCCAAAAAGGGGTAATGGTGAGTCACATGCTCCTCAAAGCGCTCCGGCGCCACCGGGTCATCGTAATAGGTGTACTCCCCTACTTCAATACCGGGACGGGTGATGACGTTTTTGATAAAGCACACCCGTTTGATGGCCGGATTGGGGTAAATGGCATTGGGGTCTGGTCCATAGCGCACGCACACCCCTCCTTATATACTAAATTAGAGTGTGGTGAACAGATCCATCACCTGACCGGTCATCACGGGAGGCGCGTCACAGAGCAGGTAGCGCACAGCCAGTGCCACGTGACGGGCGTCGCCCATCTGGATGCCGTCCTGACCGACGGAGGTGTTGTAGACCCGCTGACCCGGAGTGTCCACAATGGTGGGTGCCACGGCGTTGCAGCGGACGCCGTACTCCTTCATCTGAATGGCAGCGGTCTTGGTCAGGGTGACGATGCCACCCTTGGCCACAGCGTAAGCGCCCATTTCCGAGGCGATACGCCCCATACGAGAGGAGACACTGACGATGTCGCCAAACCCCTGATTTCGCATGACCGGGGTAACCTTGTTCATGCACAGGAAGGGGATGCGCAGGTTGGTGCGGATGATCTGATCCCACTGTTCCGGCTTCCAATCCCAAATCTTCAGAGGAGACTGGGTGGAAATGTCGTACATCTCCTTGGGATAGCCGCCGGCGTTGTTGACCAAAATGTCGATGCGGCCATACTTCTCCATCACCTGGTCTACCATCCCCTGCACCTGATCTTCTTCGGTCAGATCAGCAGTGATGTGCCAGGCGCGGCCACCTGCTTGGGTGATCTCCGCTACCACGGACTCCAGCTTGGAGGTCGTTCTGCCGACCACGGCGACCACAGCGCCTTCCTC
>CAKTQP010000080.1 GCA_934597165.1 uncultured Oscillospiraceae bacterium | reverse complement strand
GATTTCGAGTCAGCCCCGTTATGACCACTTCGATACCGCTGCGTATGGGAAAAAATCACCTGTCTATTATGACACAACGGGCGGGAAAAGACAAGCCCTTTTCCCGTCGGCGGAGGAAAAAGTCCACCGCAACGGGCTCCCGCTGCGGTGGACGGATAGGGCGAACCGGTTCGTTCTCATTCACACTCATTCATCTAAAATGGTCATCGCACCCTGCAAGCCCTATACCACTTTGCAGGACACGCTGTTGTCGTTTAGCGCTCCCGGCGCTTGCCCCAGCACAGGACGGCCAGGACTGCCCCGCCGCTGACCGTCAGCATCACAGTCCACAGGGTGGGGTCGGCGCTGTCGCCGGTCTTGGGGGTGCCGGTCTTCTTGGTCGCAGTCTTGGTCGCCTTGTCGCTCTTCTTGGAAGGCTTCTGCTCCGTCTCCTCGGTGGGGTCGTCGTCAGGGTCTTCCGTCGGGTCGTCGTCAGGGTCTTCCGTCGGGTCGTCGTCGGGGTCTTCTGTCGGGTCCTCTTCTGCCGCCTGGACGGTGAAGCTGGTGCCGCACTGGCCGTCGGTATAGAGGACGGTCAGGTGGTGCTTGCCCTCCGTCAGGGTCTCCAGATAGGTGGGTTCCAGGGTGACCACGGTGGAGCCGGAGGCGGCGGTGTAAGCGTCGCTGTCCAGCGCTTCCCCGTCCACCTGGATGACGGTGAACTTGTCGAGAGAGCCGTTGGCGCGGAAGGTCAGGCCGGTCTCGCTGCCCTTCGTCCAAACGCCGTTGGCGCCGGCGGTGATGCGGTACTCCGGCGTCTCCGGGGTCTCCTGGTCCTTCAGGATCAGGGTCTTCAGGGCGGGGGCGAAGAGGGTCTTGCCGTCCTTGCTGACGGTGACGTTCTGGGCGTTGACTGCCTTGCCGTTCAGGATCAAGGCGCAGTCGGAAGCAAAGGTATGACCCTCGGCGCTGGTGAGCATCAGGCTGTACATATAGCGTTTGCCAGCCTCGAACTGGGTGATGCGCTTTTCTTCCGGCACCTTGGCCAGCTCTGCCGGGTCGGAGTACCAGAACTTCACGGGCACTAGCTCGCCCTTGTCGTTCTGCTCCATCTCCTCCCAATACTCATAGGCGATCTGGGCGCTGGCGTCTGCCTTGGCCGTGGCCTGGGGCTTGTCCCCGACCTGGTAGGTCAGGGTGGCGCCGGTGACCTGCACGCTGCCCATGGCGGTGGACGCTGCCGCCGGGATGGGCAGGCAGAAGGTGACACACCAGTGGTGGCGGTTGTAGTAGTCATCCCGGATCTCATTGATGATGACCTGCCCGTCCACATACTCCGTCCCGATGTAGGTATACTTTTCGCCGGTTTTGATGGCGGTCATCTTCCACTCCACCTCTGCCGCCGTGTACTGCTGCTCCTCCTGCTGCCGCTGGATGTTGCTGGTGTCCACGGTGACGGTGGTGGCGTCCTTCGCCCCATCGTAAGCCGCGTTCACGGTCAGGTCGCCCAGGCCAACAAAGGTCAGGGTCTTGCCGTCCAGGCTGGAGAGGTCGTCCGCTACGGTGGCGGTGCCGTTGACCAAGGTCACCGTCTGCCGCTCGTAGGTGTCGGTGTAATTGTTCCGCACCTCCGTTTTGACCGTCGTGTTGCTGCCTCCCGTCACGTCAGTCACGCCGGTGGTGCTCACGCCGTCCTCAGCAGGCTCCGCGTCCGCGTCTGTGGCAAAGGCGCAGGTGGGCGCCAAGGCCAGGGTCAGGCAGAGCGCCAGGGCGATGCTGAGGGCGCGCCATATTCTGTCTGTTTTCATCCAAAATCCTCCTGTTTTTTCCGTTTTCCAGTCTGTTATCCACCGTTTTTGGATTTCTAACCATTATACCGGACGAGGACGCAGCCAGGCAACGCAGTTGCCAGAACTGTCACTGGACAAATTGGAAACTGTCCCCCTTCCCTTTTCCCCGGCCATTGGGTATAATCGGAGGGAGAACCCTAGCGACCCGGAGGAACCACCGATGAAATTTCAAGCACAACTCAACGCCTACATCCAACAGCTGGACTGTCTCGCCAAAGACCTCAGCGCCGCCTCCGGCATCTCTGCCGCCACCCTCAGCCGGTACCGCTCCGGCGAGCGGCTCCCCGACCCCAACGCCCCGGCTTTTGGGCAGCTCTGTCAGGGCATTGCCCGGCTGGCAGCGGAACGGGGGCTGACCGAGCTGACGGAAGGGGCAGTGCGGGACGCCTTTCTGGCCGCGGAGGATGTTTCTCAGGCGGACACCGAACTGCTCATGCGCAACTTCGACCTGCTGCTGTCCGTGCTGGACATCAGCGTCAGCCGGCTCTGCCGCCACCTGAACTACGACCCCTCCACCATCTTCCGCTTCCGCAACGGCAGCCGCCGCCCGGCTGACCCGGCGCAATTTGCCGCCGCCGTGGCCAGCTCCATCGTCCGGGAGCAGGACACGCCTCAGGACGTGGCTGTCCTGGCCAGTCTGCTCCAGTGTCCGACGGAGGCGCTGGCGGATGTGGCAGTGCGTTTTGAGCGGCTGCGAGACTGGCTGCTCAACGGCCAGGGGATGCCGGAGGAGCAGACGGACATCGCCGGATTTTTGACCAAGCTGGACACCTTCGACCTGAACGAGTACATCCAGGCCATCCACTTCGACCAGCTCAAGGTGCCCACCGCCCCCTTCCAGCTCCCCTCCTCCAAGAACTATTTCGGGCTGGCGGAGATGATGGACAGCGAGCTGGATTTCCTCAAGGCCACGGTGCTGGCCAAGTCCCGGCAGCCGGTGACCATGTACAGCGATATGCCCATGACGGAGATGGCCAAGGACCCGGAGTTTCCCAAGAAGTGGATGTTCGGCATGGCCATGCTGCTGAAGAAGGGGCTGCATCTGAACCAGATCCACAACCTGGATCGCTCCTTTGAGGAGATGATGTTGGGTCTGGAGGGGTGGATCCCCATGTACATGACCGGTCAGATCGCGCCCTACTACCTCAAGCACGCCCAGGACAACGTGTTCCTGCACCTGCTCAAGGTCTCCGGTGCCGCGGCGCTCACCGGGGAGGCCATCGCCGGGCACCACAGCCAGGGGCGGTACTATCTCACCAAGTCCAAACGAGAGGTGGAGTACTACGCCCGCCAGGCACAGGCGCTGTTGGAGCGGGCGGAGCCGCTGATGGAAATTTATCGCAGCGACCGCGCCCACGAGCTCAACGCCTTCCTGCTGGCTGACTCCACCAAGCCGGGCAAGCGGCGGGGTATCCTCTCCTCCCCACCGCTCTATACCATGGAACGGGAGACTCTGACCGCGTTCCTGGATGCCCGACAGGTGGCGGCGGAGCTGAGAGCGGACATCCTGCGCCACGCAGCTGCCCAACGGCAGCGGATGGGGACCATCTTGGAAACGGTAGAGGTAGTGGACGAGCTGTCCGTCCTCTCCCAGGCGGAGTTTGACCAGCATCCGCCGGCGCTGGATGTGTCCGGCGCCTTCTGCGAGAGCGATCTGTGTTATACCTATCCGGAATATCTGACCCACCTCCAAGAGACCGAGCGGTTCGCCGCCGTCCACCCCAACTACACCCTCCAGCGCACCGCCGCCCAGGCTTTCCGCAACCTCCATATCTTCCTGCGGGAGGGGCAGTGGGCGATGGTGTCCAAGGGGAAGGCGCCTGCCATCCACTTTGTCATCCGGCATCCCAGGCTACGGGAGGCGCTGGAACGGTTTGTGCCGCCGGTGGTGGAGTGACCGTTGTGCCTTATCGCACAAATCCTGCTGCTTTCTAGTCCAAACCGTCAAATCGACTGAAATCCTCTTGTTTTTTGGGGTGCGGTGGGCTATCATAAACCCACAAACATCCTGCGTAGAAAAGAGGTTTTGACAATGCGCAAGAAACTGAACATGACTGCTGGCATCTTCCCTATGCCGGTGCTGCTCATCGCCACCTACAACGAGGACGGCACGGTGAACGTGATGAACGCCGCCTGGGGCACCATGCAGGAGCGGGACACGGTGGTGCTGAACCTGAGCGAGGGGCACAAGACGGTGGAGAACCTGAAGGCCCGCGGTGCGTTCACGGTGAGCATCGCAGACGCCGCCCACATGGTGGAGGCAGACTATTTTGGGCTGGTCTCCGGCCATCAGGTGCCGGACAAGCTGGGCAAGGCTGGGCTGACCGCTTCCAAGGCGGAGACGGTGGACGCACCGGTCATCAACGAGCTGCCCCTCTGCATGGAGTGCGAATTTGTGGAGTACCAGGACGGCCCCTACGGCTGCGGCGTCATCGGCAAGGTGGTCAATGTGACCGCCGATGAGCGGGTGCTCACCGACGGCAAAGTGGACATGACGAAGGTCGACGCCATCGCCTTTGACCCCTACACCTACGGTTACTATAAGGTGACTGAGCGGGTGGGCAATGCGTTCCAGGATGGG
>CAKTQP010000079.1 GCA_934597165.1 uncultured Oscillospiraceae bacterium | reverse complement strand
GGTGAAGTTACTGGACGCTGGCGTTTTCTACGCTCTCCGCACTGCGGAGCTGGTCGCTACGATATTCGATTCTGATTTTCTTCCGGCAGTTTTTGCACTGGACGATATAGCCCGTGACCCTGCACTCCGGAAGGAACTCACCCGGCAGCTTCGCCCTGCACATCGGGCAATGCGCTCTCCGGTTCGTCACTATGATTGTATCACAATTTTGGAACTTTTTCAATTCGTTTCTGCTCCTAATCATCTAATTCACACACTACTTCAAGTTTTTTAATCCTAAGGTTTTATTCACTTATCGCTTCCGGCAGCCTGCTGGTGTCAAATAAGATAATGTAGTGACCGCTCCATAGGCATTCTCACACCAAGGCGTTCGCTCAATCACTTTGCACCCCCACGGCACTACCAGTTCAAAATTATCTGGTACTAGCTCCCGTGTAATTACAGGGTCAATCAATCCGTTAGGTGGTCTACTGCGAGAGTAGCTTCTCTTGTTTATCAAGTCTGGGGTTTCCTTAGATAGGTAACGTGCTAACCCTGGAACATCCCAAGGTCTCAATCGGGACACATGGGCATGGCCGTAACGACTTCCCCACACCTCACGGATTAACTCTGCTGTTAAACCATTTCCGCTTATTACCGTGTGGAAATGAAATCTTCCATCGCCGTGCTTATGTTCCAGGACTTTTAAGTATCGGACATTTGGGCATCCATTCTTTTTCAAATGTCGAACCATACATAAAAACCTGCTATCCGCCTTCACCTTTTCCGGCGGAAGCCTTTCCTCCGTGAAGGTCAGGGTACAATAGTAATCCTGCCGGGTGAAGTTGTTCTGGATCAGCGCCTCCATACACCGCCGCTTGGATTTCAGATACCGGGAGACGGACACCTGGATAGCCCGCTTCTGCCGCTTGACCTCCAGGTTGTCCCCATCGCTGATACGCAGGTTGGTGTACAGGATGGCCTGCACCTCGTTCCGGCTCTCAACTACCTTGAGGATCTGACTCATGGCAACCCTCCAGGCAACTCCGATGTCTCCGGTTCAAAACGGCAGCTCACCATCCTCCCCCTCCAGCTCCGCCATCGCTGGCGGCTGGCTGGGCGCAGCTCTATTTCCACCAGGCAGTCCCGCCTGGGACAGGAGCACCACGCTGGCATTGACGCCCTTGTACGTCTGCCCGTTGTACTCCCGCTCATACATGGCTCCGCTGACCAGGACACCCTCCCCACGCCTGGCTCTGGCCAGGATGTCCGCCTGCTCCCGCCAGGCAGTGACATTGATCCAGACGGTCGCCGGGTTCCCCTTCTCGTCCACCTCGGTTGGGTGCTTCCCCGCCGCGATTCCCACAGAGCAGCGTGGCGTGGCGTCCTTCCCCACCCGCTGGTACTTGGGCTCGGAGCAGCGTCCCGTCACCAGCCACTCCCCGCCCTGCATCTTCAAGTATCCCAATGATAACACATCCTTCCCACATTCTATCCTTCGATGTTGCTCGCCAACTGCCGGAAGAAAGCGCCCAAAGCATCCCGTGTTCTACGCCGTGTCACATCATCCAGCCTATCTAACAGCGCCTGGAGCGCATTGGACTGCTCCTGCATCTGCCGGAATAGCACATTGACTTCCAGCAAGACTCGATCCGCCTGTGCCTTCTCCAGCTCCGTCCGCAGTGCTGCCTCGGCGGCAGCTCTGCCCTTTGCCTCTGCGGCCTTCAGCTGCTCCGGAGCCGCGTCGATCTGTTCCACTGCCACATCCACAGGGCGCTGACGCAGCTGCTCGTTCTCCTTGCGCAGGCTGTCCGCCTCTGATGCGCTGGCCTCCAGTCGTTGGTTGGCAAGCTGGATGGCCTTCTCCTTTTCTCGCAGCGCTTCCTTTGCCAGCTCCCATTCCGCAGCCGCCTCCGCCGCCTGCTTCTGCGCCGCGTCCCGCGCTTGGATGGCCGCCTTCAGCTGACGCACACTGATATGCTCGGCGTCCACCTCCTGGGCGAACTGTTCCCGATCCTCTGCCGGGACGGACAGCAGCGCCAGGGCTTTGGAGTATTCCAAATCGCCAAACGTTTGGCTATTTGCCTCCGGGCCAAACAGCCCCATCTGTGTGCTGCCGTAGGCGTCAAAAATGCGCATCATGTTGTTGGCGCTGGATTTGCTGTAGTGGATCTCCTCCTTCAGCCACTTTCCCCACTCACCGTGAGAAAGCATCTGCTTCGCCTCCGTCAACCGCCGTCCGATCTCAATGGCGTGGCCTAAGATCAGCCGCTGTGCCTGTGCGGTCAGCTGATTGATCTCCTGGGTCACCATCCCGATGGTGCGGGGATTCATCTCATTCATGCCGTCCGATCCTCCTTCCGTCCGGGCAGGCGCGGCCTGCCCTGGTCGTCTCGCCTGCTGCCATCAGCCACCCAGGCCAGCCACTTGTCCACAAACTCCTGATAGACCTCCCGCGCCGGTGTCCGACCCCTGTCGTTGGCATACCCTCGGATCTGCACCAGCCGATCCCCATTCATTTCAATGGTGGCAAGGGGTTCATCTGGATTGTCCACCCGCCGCAGGAACAGGATCGCCAGCTTGCCCTCCATATGCCGGACCGCATAGCCACCCACGCAGTGGTGCATCTCCCGCCCCTCCCGGCGGATGTCCCCGTCATCCAGCGGCACCAGGATGGTCAGGCCATCAGCAGAAAAGGCATACTTCCGCTCCAGCGCCCGCCGGAGCCGCAGATAGTCCACACGCTGCTCTTCGTTCTGAAGCCACGCGATCTGCTCCGACACCGCATCGTGCCGCTGGCGCAGCTCCTTGGGCATCAGCACATCCGCCTGCCCGAAGTCCAGCCCCAGCTGGGCACCGATGTCCAGATAATCCAGCCACCAGTCTGCCCGGCGCTGATTTTGGATATAATTCAGCAGATGCGCGATCCCGATGCCATATCGCTTCGCCGCCCTGGCCAGCCTCTTCAGGCTTGTCCCATTGACCGCTTGCACGGCGGGAATCGCCATGAACCTTGCCACGTCCATCCCCTCCGGAATGGCCTGGTACAGCTCCAGCTGTCCCAGGTCTCCGCCCGCCGACCGCCAGGCACGATATTCCTGCTTGGTCAGCCGGAAGAACTGATGGGGTGACCGTGCCTTCCAGTCATACCTCTGTCCGCCTACCCTGTCCTGTTCCAGGATGCTCCAAATCAGATCCTCGTGCCCCAGCTGCACCAGCATCTCCAGCTGTGGCCGCATGGCATAACGGGCCAGATAGGTCGTCACGCCTCGGCACAAGGTCGTGGGGTCAAAGAGCTGCTCCACGGCACTGTAGCGCAGTTCCGTTTGGGATAGATCATCCCACCCGAACACAAAGTAACGCCCTCCATCCGGCTGCGGAGAGAGATAGCAGCCGGCCGGAACCGGTTCGCCCGCTGTCTTCCGTTCACGCCAGTAAAAATGATACCCCAGACAGGAGAGCACAGGCTGATGGCTCCAGCAGGCCAGCTTCCCCGGCTGCATCCAGGCGCGAAACCGTTCCTCGTAATGCAGCGTTGGAATGGGGAATGGAACATGATCTTCATCCGCCCAGCCCGACAGTTCCCCCGGCACATAAACCGCCGCAATGCGTCCGCCGGACACCAGCAACGCCCCATCTGCTCCCGCCCGGAGGAAAACAGCAAAATGCGCTTCCTCCAGTGAGGGATACCGATGAATGCCCTTCAACTTCCGGACGGCCTTCCAGGTGACCGGACGGTGACACATGGGGCAAGCCCCCGCATCGTTGTGGGATCGGTGGAAGGTCAGGCACCCGCCCGCCCTGTCATCCTCGAACAACGAGCCGCAGTCGGTACACAAGCAGAGCCGTTTGTTCCGCCCCACCGTCACGTACATCAGGTACTGGGTAAAGCAGTGGATAGCCTGCTCCTCTTCCTCCGGTGTCAGCCAATCTGGAAATTGCCGGAGCAGTTCCGGCAGCCGTTCTGCCGGTACATTGCATCGCTCGCCCATGGCGGTCACAACAGCGAGAAGAGATCCAAGACGACGCCAGGATTTCTCTCTGCATGGTCGCCCTCGTCCTGTGCTTGGCACAGCCTTACGGTCATGCTGCACCGGATGTCCGCACCCGGAAAGTAGAACTGCACCGCCTTGCGGTATGCGTCCAGGTCGGAAATATGACCGCCGACTCCCTTGGCCACCTGCTTCATGCAATCCGCGAAGCTGCCGCCCTGATAGACCGCCTGGGCGAACTCCGGCTCCTGCCCGCAGAACTCCGACAGTGCCTGATAGACTGCTTCTGCCATGGCCTGTTCCTTCTGACCGGTCACCTTTGCCTTCTCCTGTTCCAGCTTCTTCAACGCCAATTCTTTCACTCGGAATCACTCCAATCCAAATTACCGTGCCTGCCCTGTAAACGGACACTCCTCGTCCAAACTCACCTGACTAGCCTCCCACCGCAGCTCCTCGCCAGCCTCTTCGACCCGCTCCCGCAGCGGCTTGTGATCCTGTCGCTGGGAAAACCGCTGGGTGCTGCCGTCAAAGTCCAGGGCGATGATCTTCAG
>CAKTQP010000078.1 GCA_934597165.1 uncultured Oscillospiraceae bacterium | reverse complement strand
GTGGCAAACTCCGACTTCGGCCGCATCACCTACACCGAAGCCATCGACATCCTGGAAAAGTCCGGCCACAAGTTCGACTACCCCGTCTCCTGGGGCTGCGACCTGCAGACCGAGCACGAACGGTTCCTGACCGAGCAGTACTTCCAGCGTCCCGTCTTCGTCACCGACTATCCCAAGGAGATCAAGGCCTTCTATATGCGCCTGAACGACGACAACAAGACCGTCGCCGCAGCAGACTGCCTGGTTCCCGGCATCGGCGAGATCATCGGCGGCAGCCAGCGTGAGGAGCGTCTGGACGTGCTGGAAGCCCGTATCGCAGAGCTGGGCATGGAGCCGGAAGACTACAAGTATTACTGCGACCTGCGCCGCTACGGCGGCTGCCACCACGCCGGCTTCGGCCTGGGCTTCGAGCGCATGGTCATGTACCTCACCGGCGTCGCTAACATCCGTGACGTCCTGCCCCATCCCAGAACCGTGGGCAACGCCGATTTCTAATCTACGTTTTCAAAATGCAACAGCCTCGGAACTACATCCGAGGCTGTTGTTTTTTATTCTCAAGCCGCGCAGCGCCATTTAAGCTTTTTTTGCTTCGTTTTCTTCTCGATAAGTGAGATTCCAAATCTTTGATTTGGCTCAATCGAACTTACACAGAGTGAGAAAGTGAAGTGGGGTCCAGGGGCAACGCCCTTGGTCGCCGTCCGCAGACGGCGAAACTCCCCTGTGCTTCCAAAGCGCAGGAAGGGGTGAATTGCTATTTGCAAAATAGCAAGAGGGGAAACCCTCGCCGGGGGTTTCCCCTATCACGCAACACACAAAAGACGGCGAGCACATCACTCGCCGTCTTTTCTCATTATTTCACGTCACTCAGATCAATGGTAACCTCCGCTTCATAAGCCGCGTCACCAGAACCAATGCTCGCGTGATAGATCACACGCACGACCCGCTTTGTCCCGTCGTTGCTCACTTCGAGCTTCGTGTTCTCCGAAGCGTCAAATTGCACCGAGTTCCAGCCAGAGACATTCTTCGCCGTCGCTTTTCCAATTTCGGTGAGCACACGCTTTCCATCCTTCTCCTCATACTTGAAAGGCACTGTCAGCTCCGCAATCTGTTGGCCAACGGCCACCTTCTGCACCGCAATGCCATTCTTGTCATCCTGGAGGGTGATGGTCGCCTTCTCATCTGCCGTAGGTGCCGGTTCCGCCGCGCTGGAGGACGCCGCCGACTGGGCAGGTTCCGCGCTCTTTGCACCAGAGTTTCCACCGCATCCCGTCAGCGCAAACGCACTGACCATCACGGCCACAACGATGATCCACAGTTTTTTCATTCTTTTTCTCCTTTCTTGTGTATCAAATCCTTCCCATTACTTCCAATGTACGTTTGTTTTTACATCATTTATCTATAGCTTATCATACTTTACAGTTTATGTAAAGCAATTTCCGCTAGTCTCTCTCCATTTTTAGAAATTTACACCATCTGTTGCCGTCTCAACAGTTTGTAACCCTCAATAACGCAAAAAACAGCCTCGAACCCAAGTCCGAGGCTGTTCCGATATCAGATTCACTTCAAAGCACGAATGGCGTTGCAGACACACAGCACCATCACGCCCACGTCAGCGAAGATGGCCCACCACATATTGGCGATACCCACCGCGCTGAACACCAGGCAGAGCGCCTTCACCGCCAGAGCAAACACGATGTTCTCCCGGACGATGCGCAGGGTCTTCCGAGCGATGGCCATAGCCAGCGGCAACTTCCGCAGATCGTCTTCCATCAGCACCACGTCCGCCGCTTCAATGGCGGCGTCCGAGCCCATAGCGCCCATGGCGATACCCACATCCGCACGGGTGAGCACCGGAGCGTCGTTCACACCGTCGCCTACAAAGGCCACTGGACGTTCCTGCTCCAGCAGCTGTTCCAGCAGCGTCACCTTATCCGCCGGCAGCAGCTTGCTGTGGTACTCGTCCACGCCCAACTCCTTGGCCACAGCGGCGGCAGGTGCATCCCCGTCGCCGGTGAGCATGACGGTCTTGCCTACACCCACTGCCTTCAGCTTGGCCAGCGCTTCCTTTGCGCCCACCTTCACCTGGTCAGCCACCAGGATGACGCCCACATACACGCCGTCACAGGCCACCAAAACGGTGGTGCCATTCAGCCGCAAGTCAGACGGCACAGCGATGTTCAGCGCATCCATCAGCCGCTGGTTGCCAGCAGCGATGGTGTGCCCATCCGCCTGGGCAGTGATGCCGTGACCACCGCGCTCCTGCACGTCGGTCACTTCCACGCCGGTCAGGTCGTCGGTGCAGGCTTCCTGGATGCTGCGGCTGATGGGATGGTTGGAGAACTGCTCCGCCAGCGCGGCCAAACGCAAAACCTGTTCCTTGTCCCAACCCTCTGCCGGATGGACTTCGGTGACCGAGAACACGCCCTGGGTCAGCGTGCCGGTCTTGTCAAAGACCATGCAGCGGGTACCGGCCAATGTCTCCAGGTCGTTGGCGCCCTTCACCAGGATGCCATGCCGAGACGCACCGCCGATGCCGCCGAAGAAGGTCAGCGGGATGGAGATGACCAGGGCACAGGGGCAGCTGATGACCAGGAAGGTCAGGGCACGATAGATCCACGTGCTCCACTCCCCACTGAGCCCCATAGCCAGCCGGATGACCGGCGGCAGGATGGCCAGCACCAGAGCGGAGATGCAGACGATGGGGGTGTAGTAGTGGGCAAAGCGGGTGATGAACCGTTCCGCCCGGGCTTTCTTCATGGCGGAATTTTCCGTCAGCTCCAGGATGCGAGCCACGGTGGAGTCCTCATACAGCTTGGTGGTGCGGATGACCAGCACGCCGTCCAGATTCACGCAGCCGCTGATGACCGCATCCCCCGGCGCTGCCGAACGGGGCAGACTCTCGCCGGTGAGTGCGCTGGTGTTCAGGGTAGAAGTGCCAGTGAGGATGACCCCGTCGATGGGGATGCGTTCCCCAGGCAGCACGGTGATCTCTGTCCCCACCTCCACCTCTTCCGGGTCCACCTGCTCCAGCTGACCGCTCTCATCGGTCACATTGGCGTACTCCGGATGGATGTCCATCAGCTGCGTGATGCTCTGACGGCTCTTGCCCACGGCAAAGCTCTGGAACAGCTCGCCCAGCTGGTAGAACAGCAGAACGGCCACACTCTCCTTGTAGTCCCCCACGCCCATAGCGCCTACGGTGGCGATGGCCATGAGGAAGTTCTCATCAAAGATCTGCCCGTTGACGATGCCATGGAAGGCATTGAGTAGAACATCATAACCAATGACGAAATAGGGCACCAGGAAGCACAGCAGCTTCCAAATACCGGTCACCGGCAGGAGGGACGCCACCACCAGGAGGATGGCGGCGAGGATGAGGCGATAGAGCACCTTTTTTTGCTTCTTACTCATAACAATGTACCTCTCTTCAGCAGAGATGGGACGGTTTCAAAGGGATCAGAAGAAAATCTCGCAGTCCCGTTCCACTTTCTTGCATGCCTTCAGCACTTCTTCCATGGTAGCCTTGGGTTCTGCACCCTCTTCAAAGGCCACCTTCATCTTCTGGGTCATAAAGCTCACGGTAGCCTCTGCCACGCCGGGCACCTTGTTGGTTGCTTCTTCCATCTTAGCGGCACAGTTGGCACAGTCTACTTCGATCGCATAGGTCTTTTTCATGGTAAATAGGCTCCTTTCAAGTGAACATATGAATCATTGTTCATATGTTCATAATAGTACCCTGCACCTCGAAAGTCAACCCCATACAGTGAAAATTTTTCTGTCAATTTTCACGATAAATTGCAATAGAATTGTATCCAGACAGTTACCCCTTTGTCATTGCCATCTTCCCCCAGTTGTGCTATCATGACAGCCTACCCTGAAAGGAGGGACTTTCCCCATGGAACGCACCCGCACCTCCCATATCCTGCTCATCCTCTTCCGCATCCTCTTCACCCTCCTGGTGTTGTGGACCCTGTGGTTCATCTTCCATAACGCCCTAGAACCCGGCGCCCTCTCCTCTGTCCGCAGCCAAGCCTTCACGGATATGCTGAACCGCGGGCTGGCCAAAGTGGGCGTCCACCCCCTCACCAACGCCGCCGTGCGGAAATTGGCGCACTTCGGAGAGTATTGCCTTTTGGGCTTCGCTTATACCCTCTGCCTCCGAGTCTACACCCGCCACTACATCCGCCACATCAGCTGGCCGCTGCTGCTAGGGCTGCTGGTGGCCAATGCCGACGAGACCTTGCAGTGGCTCCTGGCCAGCGGCCGGGACGGCAATTTGAAGGACGTGTGGATCGACTTCATGGGCTGCTCCTGCGGCGTCCTCTGCGCCATCTGCCTCCTGCTCATCGTCAGTCTGGTGGCCATGGCGCTGCGGCCGAGCAAGCGGTGAGTCAGAACGGTTCTCATCCGACCGGTTTACAGAATCTTTAGAAACCCTTTCCACTTTGTTGACAACTTCTAAAGCCTCCTCTGGTAGCATAACCATAGCAACAAGGCAACCATCACGTGAAATGCCCTGTCCCATTCCTGTGGGAATGACACCACTGCGCCTCCCCCGCGAAGGGTTTCGTGGGGGAGACCAGACAA
>CAKTQP010000077.1 GCA_934597165.1 uncultured Oscillospiraceae bacterium | reverse complement strand
CGGGTCACCGCCATGCGCTGCTCGAACAGGCGCACCAGCTCTCGGTCGATCTGGTCGATGCTCTGCCGCAGTTCCTCCAGTTTACTCATGCTCTTCTCCCCCATGTTTCAAATTCCCAACAGTTCACAAATCGCCAACGCTGCCGCCGCCTCGATGACCGGCACCGCCCGGTGGACGATGCAGGGGTCGTGACGGCCTTGGATGGTCAGCTTGGCGTCCTCCATGGTGGAGAAGTTGATGGTGTCCTGTTCTCGACCGATGGACGGTGTGGGACGGATGGCCACCTGGAACAGGATGGGCATCCCGTTGCTGATGCCGCCGTTGACGCCGCCGCTGTGGTTGGTGCGGGTCTTCACCTGGCCACCCTCCATGTAGAAGGGGTCGTTGGCCTGGCTGCCCCGCATGGAGGCGAAGTCAAACCCAGCCCCAAAGGAAATCCCCTTTACAGCGGGTACAGCGAACAGATGCTGCGCCAGCACCCCCTCCACGTTGCAGCCCAAATCCGGGGAACCTACCCCCACGGGCAGACCCAGGACGGCGCACTGGATGGCGCCGCCGATGGAGTCCAACTCCTCCCGCGCCTGTAAAATCTCCGCCCGCATGGCCTCTCCCGCCTGGTCGTCAACGGTGGGGAAGGCTTTTTCGGCTAGGGTTTGGAACAGGGTCGGGGTCAGCTCGACAGCTGCAAAGGAAGTGTCCTTTACAGCACCAATCTGGCTGATATGGGCGCCTACGGTGATGCCCTGCTGCGCCAGCAGCTGCTTGGCTACGGCGCCGGCGAACACCAGTGGTGCGGTCAGGCGACCGGAGAAGTGGCCGCCGCCCCGGTAGTCGTTGCAGCCCTGGTAGCGGACGGAGCCGGTGTAGTCCCCGTGGCTGGGGCGCGCCAGGAAACGGGTCTTAGCGTAGTCCTTGGAGTGGTGGTCGCTGTTGTGGATGATGGCACAGAGGGGGGTGCCGGTTGTCTTTCCTTCAAAGACACCAGAAAGGATCTCTGGGATGTCCGCCTCCTTCCGGGCGGTGGACAAGGGACTCTTCCCCGGTGCCCGGCGGGCCATTTCCTGGGAAATAGCCTCCATATCTAAGACCAGCCCAGGGGGCACCTGCTCCAGCACGACGCCGATGGCAGGGCCGTGGGACTCGCCGAAAATACTATATTTCATGGTCACTCACTCCGTTCTGACAATGGTGCCGCCCAGCTGTTCGTAGTCCTCCCAGAAGTTGGGATAAGACTTGGCCACGCTCTCCGCGCCGGTCACTTCCACCACGCCGTCGGCACAGGTGGCCGCAACGGCCAGCATCATGGCGATGCGGTGGTCTCCGTGGCTGTCGCAGGTGCCGCCGTGGAGGTGCGGGACGCCGTGGATGATGAGGGCGTCGGGGGTCTGCTCCACCTGGGCACCCAGCTTGTTCAGCTCTGCGGTAACCGCTTCCAGGCGGTCGCTCTCCTTCAGGCGCAGGCGGGCGGCGTCCACGATGTGGGTGGTCTCCCCTGCCCGCAAAGCGGCGCGCACGGCCAACGCCGGCACCAAGTCCGGGCACTGGCGGACGCTGAGGGTCACGGTGCCGGTGCCGTCCAGCTGGCGGGCGTAGTCGCAGATGATCCGGTCGCCCTGGGCAGAGGATGTGCTCAGGCCGGTGACGGTCAACGGGTTGCCCATGCTGGCGGCGACGATGTAATTGGACGCCTGGGAGTAATCCCCCTCCACGGTCACGTCTGCCGGGTGCCCCACCTGGTTGCCCGGCACCTTCCAGCCGGTCTCGGTGGGGTGGGCGACGATGCCGAATTGCGCCAACGCCTCCAAGGTCAGCTCCACGTACCCTCTGGACTCCAGGGGGGTGGTCAGAACCAGTTCCGAATCCCCTTCCAACAGCGGCAGCGCGTAGAGCAGCCCGGTGATGAACTGGGAGGAGACGTCCCCCGGCAGTTCGAACCGTCCCGGCTTCAGGGTGCCGGAGAGGGTGATCTGCCCTGGCTGTCGTGTGAAAGTGATGTTCTGACGGGTGAAGATGTCCTCATAGGGCTTGTAAGGCCGTTCCATCAGCCGTCCCCGCCCCCGGAACACGCCGCCGCCTGCCACGGCCAGCGCCACCGGCATGAGGAAGCGGATGGTGGAACCGGACTCGCCGCAGTCCAGCACCGGGAGGATGCCGGTGCTGGGTCTGCTGCGGCCGATGCCGGTCACCACCGCGCCCCCCTGGGACTCGACTGCGCCCAGCTGGGTCATGCAGTCCAGGGTGGCGCAGATGTCCTGGGAGTGAGCCAGGTTGTGGATGTGGCTGGTGCCGTCGGCCAGGGCGGCGCCGATGATGAGGCGGTGAGCCTGGCTCTTGGAGGGGGGCACCTGGATGGTTCCGCTGAGTTTTTTCGGAGTGATGGTAACCTTCATAGGGACTCCTTTTCGATCTCTTCAATCAACTGGAACAGTTGTGCTTTTTCCATGGGGACTGCCTGCGCCTGCCCCAGCTCGGTGAGCAGGATGACGCTGATCTTGCTGCCGCTGCCCTTCTTATCCAGGCCGATGGCGCTCTGATAATCCTCCATGGTACAGGGGATGCGGTCGGGCAGACCGAAGTTCCGCACCACAGTCTTGAGCAGCAGGGGCAGCTCCCCAGGGGTCAACCCCAGCCGAACGCCCAGCTCAGCCGCCCGGCACATCCCGGCGGCCACGGCTTGGCCGTGGGTGCAGGTCTCGTAGTTACCTGCCTTTTCGTAGGCGTGGCCTAAGGTGTGGCCGAAGTTGAGGAGCATCCGCAGGCCGGTGTCCCGCTCGTCCTTTGCCACGATGGCGGCCTTGATGGCGCAGCAGGTGTGGAGGACCTCCTCGATCTGCGCCATCACCGCAGCCCGGTCGGCACAGTGGTAGAGCAGGTGGAAGAAGGCGCGGTCGGCGATGCAGCCGTACTTGATGACCTCCGCCATGCCGTCGGCAAAGGCTTCGTCGGACAGGCTGTCCAGCACGTCCGGGTCCATGAGCACCCGTTTGGGCTGCCAGAAGGCACCGGCCAGGTTTTTGCCTGCCTTCAGGTCGATGGCTACCTTGCCGCCTACCGAAGAGTCCACCTGTGCCAGGAGGGTGGTGGGGATCTGGATGAAATCCACCCCACGCAGCACCGTGGCAGCGGCGAACCCAGCCAGATCCCCCACCATGCCGCCCCCCAGGGCGGCTACCGCATCGCTGCGGGTCAGGCCGAAGCCCAACAACTCCTCCCAGAGCCAGGTGAGCACCTCCGGGCTTTTGGAGCGCTCCCCGGCGGGCACCAGGAAGATCTTGGCCGTAAAGCCCGCCTGGGTCAGGGACGCCTGCACCAGGGAACCATATTGGATGGCCACATTGCCGTCCGTGACCACAGCCACCCGACAGCCTGGTTTCAGCACTTCCTTACACTGCTGCCCTACCTGCTGGAGCAGGCCCCGTTCAATGACAATGTCATACGCCCGTTCCGGTAAGGCTACCGTCAACTGTTCCATTCCGTTGTCTCCTTCTCTTGTCCGATGCTTATTTTACGATCTGCTTGCCCAGCATAGCGGTCATTTTCTGCGCCTTTTCCATCAGCTCATCGAACTGAACGGGCGTCAACGACTGCTGGCCGTCACAGAGGGCCTTGGCCGGGTTGTTATGGACTTCGATGATGAGACCGTCGGCACCGGCGGCGATGGCAGCCAGAGCCAGCGGTTCCACCAGCCAGCTGTAGCCGCCGGAGTGGGAGGGGTCTACCACGATGGGCAGGTGGCTCATGCGCTTGATGGCGGGGATGGCGGAGACGTCCAGGGTGTTGCGGGTGTAGTTTTCAAAGGTGCGGATGCCGCGCTCGCAGAGGATGACGTTCTGGTTGCCCTCGCTCATGATATACTCGGCGGACATGATCCACTCCTCATAGGTGTTGGACAGGCCGCGCTTGAGCAGGACGGGCTTGGACATCTTGCCCACTTCCTTCAGCAGGTCGAAGTTCTGCATATTCCGTGCGCCGATCTGCACCAGGTCCACCTTTTCCTCGAACAGCTCGCAGTACTTGGGGCTCATCAGCTCGGTGACGATGGGCAGACCAGTCTCGGCTTTGGCCTCCAGCAGCAGCTTCAGCCCTTGGACGCCCATGCCCTGGAAGGAATAGGGAGAGGTGCGGGGCTTGAACGCGCCGCCGCGGAGCATGGCTGCGCCGGAGCTTTGGACGGCTTTGGCCACCTCTACGATCTGCGCCTCGCTCTCCACGGAGCAGGGGCCAGCCATGACGGCGAAATTGCCGCCGCCCACCTTGACGCCGTTGACGTCCACGATGGTATCCTCGGGGTGGAACTTACGGTTGGCCTTTTTGTAAGGCTCGGACACCCGCATGACTCGTTCCACGTACTCGTTGAGCAGGATCTTGTCGATGTCGATGTGCGCGGTATCGCCCACCAGACCCAGGATGCTGCAGCCGACACCGTTGGTGATGCCGACCTTCAGGTTCTGTGCTTCAAATTTTGCTGCCAGCTTGCGAATCTCGTTCTGACTGGTACCCGGTTTCATAATGACGACCATAAGTTCTCCTCCTTTTTGTCAAAAAAACAAAGCCCATTGCCTTGACGGTCAATGAGCTTTGCGATCATCCCTTATGATTGATACTCCCCCGTTTTTGCTTCTGGGGGCGTGCCCTCATCTCACTGACTGTCCTGTTTTTCCCACGCAAAGTAGCCGGAGACCATAAAGCGGTTCCAGCTGCCAATAAAGGAGTAGGATTCAGTTGTGCGGATCACTTTAATCATATCGCACCTCAATGAGTGAAAGTATAAATTTATTATAGCAAAGTGAACGCAAATTACAACCCCCTGCC
>CAKTQP010000076.1 GCA_934597165.1 uncultured Oscillospiraceae bacterium | reverse complement strand
ACAGCATTTCAGCAGTTGATCTACGCATACCCTTCACACACTCATCAACCTGCTGAATATGCTGTGACCGCCCTTAACATCCAACCCGGCCGCAGCAGGATACCTTCAGCAGGATTCCGTCATTTCTTGAGGTTCTGCCTATGTTTACCCCTTTCTTTTACCTGCTGCGCGCACACGGCCTGAATATCACCACCCACGAGTGGCTGACCTTCCTAGAGGGTCTCAACGACGGCCTCCACCACTCTACCCTGAACGGCTTCTATCAGCTGGGACTGGCCACCCTGTGCAAGTCGGAATCCGACTATGACCGGTTCCAGCAAGCCTTTTCCGAATACTTCTACGACGCCGAGATCCACACCGCCACCGGTGATGTCCGCGCGGAGATCACCCAAGAGCTGCTCAACTGGCTCAACAAACCCAAGGTGCTCTACGAACGGTTCACCCGGGACGACGTGACCGAAGAGATGCTCAACCGCACTCAAGAGGAGATCGAACGGATGCTCCGGGAGCGGCTCAAGGAGCAGCGCTGCGAGCACAACGGCGGCAACTACTGGATCGGCACCCACGGTATCTCCCCCTTTGGCAACGACGGCTACAACCCCAACGGCATCCGTGTGGGCGGGGTCAGCAAGGATCGTGCCGCCCTGCGGGTGGCCGGTGAGCGGACGTACCGGGATTTCCGGGACGACAATATGCTGGACATCCGCCAGTTCCAGATGGCCTTCCGTCGCCTGTGTCACTACTCCGACCAGAACGGTCAGGAGGAGGAATTTGACGTGGATCGCACCATCCATGACACCTGCCAAAAGGCTGGCATCCTGCAAATCCGCTACAAAAAGCCCCGGCGCAACACCATCAAAGTCCTCCTGCTCATCGATTCCGGCGGCTCCATGGATTACCACAGCCAGATTTGCAGCCAGCTGTTCCAGGCTGCCAGCCGCTCCAACCGGTTCAAGGAGCTGCGGGTGTACTACTTCCACAACTGTCCCAAAACGTACCTGTACACCAACCCCACGTTGGAACAGAAATATCGGGTACCCATGGAAAAGGTCTTGCGGGAGTGTGACAAGGATTTCAAGGTGCTACTGTTGGGTGACGCCACCATGGACATTGACGACCTGGTGCAGCCGCCCTACTTTGAGACCAAGGACAACAAGGGCTACACCGGCGTGGATTGGCTCAACTGCATCCTCCGGCGCTACGCCCACACCGCTTGGCTCAACCCCCGTCCCACCACCCGGCCGGTGATCTTCGGCAAGGAGAGCTACTACCTGCTCTACAGAATGTTCGATATGTACCCCTTGACCATCGCCGGGCTGGAGTCGGCACTGAAAAAGCTGATGGTTCGGGAGTAAGCCAACTTCATATCACTGCCTGGACAGACAGAGACAGGCCCCGTCTGATCAGACGGGGTCTTTCCGGCTGTTTCCGGCTCCTGATCAAAAAACTTGAGAAAAGAGGTGTCCCCTTGTGGCATTGTTCTTCACCATCTTGCTGACCATGTTCATTGCGGAAATGGGCGACAAGACCCAACTGCTGCTGGTGGCCATGACCTCCCGCTTCAAACTGCGGGACATCATCATCGGCTCCGCCGCCTCCATCTTAGTCCTGAACGGACTGGCTGTGGGGGTCGGCTCCATCATCAGCAAGTTCGTACCCCTGTACCTGATCAAGATCATCGCCGCACTGGCCTTTTTCTTCTTCGCCTGGTCCTCCCTGTCCGGGGATGATGACGAGGAGGAAGAGGGAGCCGGAAAGAAAGAGTCCAAGCTGCCCATCCTGACCGTCTTTGGCACCTTCTTCCTGGCCGAGCTGGGGGACAAGACTCAGCTGACCGCCATCACCTTCGCCGCCAACGAGGGCATGGAGAACGCCCTCATCATCTGGCTGGCCTGCTCCATCGGCCTGTTCGCCGCGGACATCATCGGGATGCTGGTGGGCTACCTGCTCAAGAGCAAGACCCCGGATGGCTTCCTCAACGGCCTGGCCTTTGTCATCTTCGCCTTCTTCGGCTTCACCACCATGCTGGAAGGCACCGGCCTCCTCTTCGGCGACGGCGCCAGCCTGCGCTGGGTGGTCACCATCGCGGTGGCAGTGGTGTTCATCCTCCTGTGCATCTGGACCCTCTGGAAGCAGAAAAAGAAGGCACAGTGATGCAATATCAAGACATCAAAAAAACGGCTCCCCTGTCTGGGAGCCGTTTTTGCGTCTTTATGTACCGTTTGTTCTGTCTATGTCACCTAACGGAAACCTGCTTTACCGCCGTCCACGCGGAGAAATAGCTGTTCTTACCCACCTTCTTACAGGTGCGTACCCGCACATAGTATTTCTTCCCGCTGGTCAGGCCGCTGATGGTCTTGGTCTTGCTGTGCGCGCCGTTGACGGTCAGGGTCTTACTGCCCTTAAAACTCTTGTTGGTGGCGTAGCAGAGCTGATAGCCGGTGCCCTTGGTGTTGGCCGACCAGGTCGCCGTCAGTTTTTTCGCCGCGGTGCTCTTCACAGAGAACTTCCCCGGACGAACCACCCGATAGCGATGTCCCTCCGGCGTCAGCGGACTTGCCTTACTGCCGTACAGCGCCTTCACCTTGTAGCGATACTTGGTGCCGTTGGTCACCTTGGTGTCCACCCAGGACGCGGTCTTGCCGTTGTTCACCTGCTTCACCTGTTTCCAGGTGCTGCTGGAACCCACCGCACGGTAGATCTGATAGCCGGTAGCATAGGCCGGCACATCCCAGGTCACCTGCACCCCGCTGGTCACGTTTCTCACATTGGAGATCAGCGGCCGGGTATAACGCAGCAGCCAAGACTGCGCCGCATTGGCCTTCGCCGTCCGGATCTCCAGCGACCCGCCGGACTCCACTGCGTCTTTGGTGACGCTGAGACAGCAGGTGGGGGCACACTTGGGCATGAGGTAATAGTACCCATCCTTGGGGCCAGGCAGGATCTGCCAATACTGGCCATCCTTGTTGGTCTTCGCGTACTGGATGACCTTGGTGCCAGAGTCGGCAGAGGACTTGTACACGGTCAGATACAGGCCGCTCTCCTCCACCCTCAGACGATAGTAGCCGTTGTTGCCCACCGCCTGGGCGCGGATCTTCATGGTATCGCGCTCTTTGTTGTAGCTCAAGATGGGGACGCTCCCGGATTTGCTGTCTGTAGCTGTGACACAATATTTAAGGCTCTTACCATTATCGAAGTAAAAGGTGGCATTGGGCAGATTTTTCTGGGCATTGCGCACCGCAAACTTCTGCCGCAGCAGAACGTTGGATGTCCCATCCGCCATCTTCACTGTCACGCGGTAGTCATAGAACCCCGGCGTCAGCTTGTTGAACTGCAAGCTCTTGCTCATCTCGCTCAGGTCATAGCCTACAGAGTTGACCGTCACGGTCTTGTTGCAGCCCTTCACCGGGTCGCCGTTCAGGTCATAGCAGCCGGCAGTGACCGTGCTGATCTGGTCATAGCCGCCAATCTGTCCCTGCACGGTCAGCTGGGTCTTTTCCTTCATGATGCCGTTATCCAGCGTCAGCCCGCCGTCTTCCAGGGTGGTGGCCACCTTACGGGCGTACTGATAGACACGGGTGATCTTGAAGGTGTACACCGTCTTGCTGGTGCTCACCTTCGTGGATTTGGCGGTAGTCCCGTTGACGGTGATCTCACGGATGAAGTTCTTATCCGCCTTGCTCTCCAGCGGGTCGGTCACTTCGTATACGTTTTTGGATTTTTTCCCGATGACGAGCAGGATGTGCTGCCCGGTGCCATACGCATCCTTATTGGTCCAGGTGATGACAGGCGGGCTGTAAGCACCATTGCCATTGACGTAATCATCCACCGCCTCTTCCAGGGAGACGCCATCCCGATAGGTGGCTCCTCGGTCGATGCGCGGAGAGTTTTTCTCGCTATTGCTCGTTTTCAGAATATCCTTGGGCAGCTGATCCACGCCCAGATAGGACAAGCTCATAGAGATACAAGCCGCCCAGCAGTATTGGATGGCTTTGTAGGTACCCCAATGCTCCTTCTGTTTGAAATAGGGATTACTGCTCTTCTGGGTGATATACCGGATCTGCCCATCCTGAACCTCGTCCACCGTGCTCAGCGTCACATTGGGGTCGCTCAAAGCAGACGTGACCAGCGCCCCAAAGGTCGCCAACTGCTTGTCCGCGCTGTCGGACGTTCCCCCGGCCTGCTGCGCAGCCGTGCTGGTCTTGGTTGTCTGTGTGGGTGTGGGTACGGCTGTCGCAGTCTCCTCAGCCGGCTCTGTTGTCAGCGGCTGCGCCGTCTCCTCCGGCGCACTGTCCCCTGTCTCATCGGACTCCAAACCGGTCACCGTCTCTGTCGCAGCGACAGTCGGTTCTGACTCAGCCGAGTCTGTGGCCCAGACGGCAGACGGCAGTATGCTGAAGGTCAGCGCGATCGTCAAGAGAAAGGCGGTCAACTGTCGTGTTCGTCTTGTCATGTTCGTTCTCTGTCCTCCTGTTTAGAATTGAAAAATTTTACAAAAAGCGTCCGAAGCCACCCCTCGTGGACAGCTTCGGCCTTCAATCTTTACAAACTGGTTACAGTTTAACACAATTTTAATAAATCGTCTACCCTTTTTGTAATCTTTTTCCCATTCTATGGACAAAGAAAAGTTAACATTATTAGTGAAAATGTGACTTTTCCTCTCTTTTCCCTTCTTTTCCGAATCTTTCGCTCACGTATCCCCTACTTCGCGAAAGACAACCAACCGCTGTCCCAGGTAATTGCAGCAGGAGAACAGCCCCATTCCGACCAGCATGGACACATTTTCCTGCACACTGTGCCGCACGTTGGCCATGAGCCGGATGACCAGCGGCTTTGCCACGCTAAAGGCAAAGGCGTAGCAAAGGAGGATATTGGCAGCAAAGCGCACGGCCTGGCGGACGCTCTTCTGGTGATTGTGGAAGGTGAGATACTTATTTGCAAAAAAGCTGATGACGCTGGTGATGATATAATTGGCCGCCGTGGACACCCAATAGCCGCAGCCCAACAGGTTGTACAT
>CAKTQP010000075.1 GCA_934597165.1 uncultured Oscillospiraceae bacterium | reverse complement strand
GGACGACTACCCCGACTCCAATATCGTGGCCATCGACTACGACCCCAGCGCCACCAAGATCAACCAGGAAAACCGCATCAAGCTGATGCTGGCCAACGGCAAGGCCATGGCCAAGCGGCGGGCGGCGCAGGAGGCTGCACAGGAAGCGCAGGCTGCGAAGGAGCCTGTGACAGTATAAATTGCGAAAAAAAGAGTCCCAAATGGGGCTCTTTTTCTTTGTTTACAAAAAGTTCACAAACAAGTGCCTACCAAAACCGCTTCTCATTACAGTTAAGGTAGAGCCGCATTGGTTCCAATAAAACTGTTTTGAAAGGACGTTGTTGTATGGACAAATACCAGGCAAGAAAGATTCGTTGTACGCAGTGTGACGCACTGTTTGTCTTCTCTGAGGAAAAACAGCGCCGTTACAAATGGAATCACTTTCCTGACCCGGAGCAGTGCGAACAGTGCCGGGCTCGCAATAAACGAGACTACCTAAGCCGCTGTGATGATTGTACGGGATGCTTTTATTCCAACGGACTTCGACATCCCCTTAACATTCGGCAGCAGCATTATCGGCGGTATGGTGGCTCTTAATCGATTGCTACAGCCGTTCCCCCAGCTCATACGCCGCCTGCAGCCCCGGATGTCCGGCGATCTCGCCAGGTGCCCAGACGCCAGGCACCAGCACGCGGCCGCCGTCCTGGAAGTGGAAAAAGTCCAGGATGAGCTGGTACTGGCAGAGGATGGCGTCGAACAGGGTGGGCAGGGTGGCGCCGCCTACCAGGAGCAGGGCTAGTTTTTGGATGTGGAACTGGTTGCGCAGTGGGGTGTGGCATCGGTCGATGACCGCTTTCAGCTGGGCGCTGACGCCGTAGAAGTACACCGGGGACGCGGCCACCACCACGTCCGCCCACAGGAGCTTGGGGTAGATCTTCTGCATATCGTCCTGCTGGACGCACTGGTTCCCCGGGTGGCGGGAGCAGCCCTCGCAGCCGGTGCAGGGGTGGACGTGGTAGTCTGCCACCGAGACCACCTCCACCTGGTGGCCTGCCGTTCGGGCGCCGTCGGCGCAGGCTTGTGCCAGGGCTTGGGTGTTGCCGTTGGGGCGGACGCTGCCCACTAGGATCAAAACATGGCTCATAAGACACTTCCTCCTTTTTCTCTATCATACCCTCTCCCGACAGGTGGGTCAACTGTGGGGCATATCTCCGGCAGGCGGCGCATAGATTGGCAGACAGTCAATGCATTTCGGAGGTGTTTCCTATGGCAAACAACTGCTATCCCTTTGAAAATCTACCCCTCCCCTACGGCTACTGCGACCTGGAGCCGTACATCGACGAGAAGACCATGGAGGTTCATCATCAGCACCACCTGCAAGCCTACATCGACAGCCTGAACCAGCTCCTGGCCGACCGTCCCACCCTCCAAGCCTATCCCCTGGAACGGCTGGCAGCAGGGACCCTCCGTCTGCCTCAGCCCCTGCGCACCCAGCTGCGCCATGCGGCAGGCGGGGTGTACAATCACCGGTTCTACTTCTCCCTCCTGCAAAATCCCGCTCCGGCGGAGCCGTCTGGGGAACTGGCAGAGGCCATCGGCCGCTGTTTTGGCAGCTTTGACCAGTTCAAGACCGCGTTCCACACCGCTGCCCTGTCCGTGTTCGGCTCCGGCTACGCCTGGCTGGTGTGGGGCCGGCAAGGGCTGCGCATTGTGACCACACCCAACCAGAACAACCCGCTTGCTATGGGGCTGTGTCCTATTTTTAATGTAGATGTGTGGGAGCACGCCTACTATCTCAAGCACTGCTGGAACCGGGGGGACTATCTGGACTGCTGGTTCCAGGTGGTGAACTGGGGGCAGGCGGAGGAGAACTATCGGATGTGCCGCCAGGGTCAGTGCTGGCCTGGGAGCGCATAAGGGGGGATTTTTCGTCCATACTACTCCTGTACGCAGTTTAGACGACAGGAGGATGACCATGAGACGGGAACGCTTAGGCGACAACGCCGTAAAGATCAACACCCGGGATCGGCTGCTCCGAGCCTGGGAGAACTCTATGGAATTGGTGCTGGATTATCAGGCCTACAAGCAGGAGATCAAGGACAACGACGACGTGTGCCGTATCTTTGACCAGTTCGCTGAGGACGAGGCCATGCACGCAAGACGGTTCCGGCAGCTGCTGCAGAACTGCCAGGATGAATATTTGAAGGACTGACCGACGGGAACGGGAGAGCTTTTTGCAAGGTTCTCCCGTTCCACTTTCATTTGGGAAAGTTCTTTTGGGCACTTTGTCTCTTGCCACCGGCCTCGGTTGTGGCTACAATAGTACTATCGCCAAATTTACCACAACGCCCAACACAAAGACGAGGTATGAAATATGGATAAGATCAAAATGACCACCCCCCTGGTGGAGATGGACGGGGACGAGATGACCCGCATCCTCTGGAAAGAGATCAAAGAGGAGCTGCTGCTGCCCTTCGTAGACCTGAAGACGGAATACTACGACCTGGGTCTGCCGGAGCGGGACAAGACCGGCGACCAGGTGACCATCGACGCCGCCAACGCCACCAAGAAATACGGCGTCGCCGTCAAGTGCGCCACCATCACCCCCAACGCTCAGCGGATGGAGGAGTACAAGCTGACCGAGATGTGGAAGAGCCCCAACGGCACCATCCGCTCCATCCTGGACGGCACCGTGTTCCGCACCCCCATCATGGTGGAGGGCATCTCCCCGGTGGTCAAGAACTGGCTGGCACCCATCACCATCGCCCGTCACGCCTTCGGCGACGTGTACAAGGCCACCGACTACCGGGTCCCCTGCCCTGGCAAGGCGGAGCTGCTGTTCCACGGGGAGGATGGGACGGAATTCCGGAAGACCATCTACGACTTCGAGTGCCCCGGCGTCCTGCAGGGGCAGTTCAACAAGGATTCTTCCATCTACTCCTTCGCCCGCTCCTGCTTCCAGTTCGCCATCGACACCAAGCAGGACCTGTGGTTCTCCACCAAGGACACCATCTCCAAGCAGTATGACCACCGGTTCAAGGATATTTTCGCGGAAATCTTTGCCGCGGAATACGAGGCAAAATTCAACGAACTGGGCATCACCTATTTCTACACCCTCATTGACGACGCCGTCGCCCGGGTCATCCGCAGCAAGGGCGGGTTCATCTGGGCGTGCAAGAACTATGACGGCGACGTGATGAGCGATATGGTCTCCACCGCCTTCGGCTCTCTGGCCATGATGACTTCTGTCCTGGTCAGCCCCGACGGCAACTACGAGTACGAGGCCGCCCACGGCACCGTCACCCGCCACTACTACAAGTATCTCAAGGGCGAGGAGACCTCCACCAACCCGGTGGCCACCATCTTCGCCTGGTCTGGCGCCCTGCGCAAGCGGGGGGAACTGGACGGCATCCCGGAGCTGGGTCAGTTCGCCGACGCACTGGAAGGGGCTACCCTGGACACCATCCGCTCCGGCGTCATGACCGGCGACCTGGCGCTGCTGTGGGAGGGCGAAGAGCCTGCTCAGAAGGTGAGCAGCATCGCCTTTTTGAAGGAGATTCGGAACCATCTGGAGGCAAAACTCAGCTGATTTCCAGAAAGATAGAACCATACATCTAAGGAGGTAATTGTGATGAAAATCGTAGTACTGGACGGCTACGCTGGCAATCCCGGTGACCTGAGCTGGGACGAGCTGCGCAAGCTGGGGGATCTGACCATTTATGACCGGACGCCCTTCGACCGCAAGACCATTTTGGAGCGCATCGGGGACGCCGAGCTGGTTTTTACCAACAAGACCCCCCTGTCCGCTGCCATCTTTGACGCCTGCCCCAACCTGAAGTTCGTGGGCATCCTGGCCACCGGCTACAACATCGTGGACATCGACGCCGCCAAGGCTCACGGTGTGGTGGTCTGCAACGTCCCCGGCTACAGCACCGACGCGGTGACCCAGATGACCCTGGCGCTGCTGCTGGAGATTTGCAGCCACGTGGGACATCACAGCGAACGGGTCCATGCCGGCGAGTGGTCTGCCTGCGCCGACTTCTGCTTCTGGGATTTCCCCCTGATGGAGCTGGCACATAAGACCATCGGCATCATCGGCTTCGGCTCCATCGGTCAGTCTGTGGGCAAGGTCGCCCGCGCCCTGGGCATGAACGTCCTGGCCACCGGCTCCCATCCCACCGAGGCGGGCAAGGCCATCAGCACCTACGTAGACCTGGACACCCTGTACGCCCAGTCCGACATCATCTCCCTCCACTGCCCCCTGTTCCCGGAGAACCGTGAGATGATCAACAAGGACGCCATTGCCAAGATGAAGGACGGCGTCATCCTGCTCAACACCGCCCGCGGCGCGCTCATCGTGGAGCAGGACGTGGCAGACGCTCTGAACAGCGGCAAGATCTACGCCGCCGGTCTGGACGTGGCCGCGGTAGAACCCCTGCCCGCCACCAGCCCCCTGCTCACCGCTAAGAACTGCATCATGACCCCCCACATCGCTTGGGCCACCAAGGAAGCCCGTCAGCGGCTGATGAACATCGCCGTGGACAACCTCCGCTGCTTCCTGGACGGCAAGCCTCAGAATGTGGTGAATCCGTGAACGCTATGAAACTACAAGAAATCCTCGCGGTACAGGCCGCACGGCAGCACGCCTATGAGGCAGATCTGGATGATATGGTGCGCTATGGCAAGGGAGCGCTGTTTACCAGTACGGTCATCGTGGATCTGTACAAGATGTTCGACCAGAAGGAAGAGAACCTGATGGGACTGCGGCTGGAGATCCCGGCGGAGGTCACCTTGGGTCAGCTGGAACAGCTGCTGGGCGAGGTGACCCAGGAGCAGTTCTCCGACGCCTTTTTCCTGGAGCAGCTGCAGCCCTATTTCAGCGGTATTGTGGCAGACGAATGGCAGGAAGAACCCCAGACCTTGGAGTATCTCACCTCCGACCGCGGCTCTGACCTGCTCCTGCGTCCGGAAGGGGCGACGCTGGACGATCACGGCTGGCCGCTCCTGGCGGATGGCTGCATTGGATATGTGTCCCTGCCCATGATGTACCCGACTCAGGAAGAGCTGCTGGTCATCGACATCCCCACTCACGTGAACCTGAACGACGCGGCAACCTTCCTCCTGTC
>CAKTQP010000074.1 GCA_934597165.1 uncultured Oscillospiraceae bacterium | reverse complement strand
GTTCAGGGGAAAGCTGGATGGTGCCACCAAGACCGGAACACGTACTGCGTGGGAGTCCGGTGTTTTGTGATGCCTTGCTGGCCTGTCTCGGAACGTGCGAGACAGGTTTTTCTTTTTGCACAAAGGGGGGAGTCGCCATGGCCTACAACGAGAAACAGAACCAGTGCATCGCGCTGCTGCAGGAGACCGCCAAGGCGTTGGGACGGCTGCCCCAAAAGAGCGACTTTTCGCCGGAGGCAATCGGGCAGATCAAGAACCTGCTTGGCCCCTGGCCTCGCGCCCTAGAGGCGGCGGGGCTGAAGGCGCAAAAAGACCGGCAGGAGCTGAAGACTCAACGGCGCATCCGAGCAAAACGGCGGCGCACCCAGGGAAAGATCATACGACAGAGGGGGACAGAGCATGAGTAGGATACAATGGGAACAGATGACCTTCCGCTACCCAGGCAGCGACCGGGACGCTATCAGCGATGTGACCCTCACCGTCCCATCCGGCGCCTTCTGCCTCCTCTGCGGCAAGAGCGGCTGCGGCAAGACCACCCTCCTACAGCAGCTGAAACCAGCCATCACCCCCCACGGCACCCGCACCGGTCAGGTGACGCTCAACGGCAAGCCGGTGGACGGGCTGTCCTTCCGGGATCAGAGCACCCGCATCGGCTACGTGATGCAGGACACGGACAGCCAGCTGGTCACCGACCAGGTGTGGCATGAGCTGGCATTCGGGCTGGAAAATCTGGGTCTGGATCAGCAGACCATCCGCCTGCGGGTGGCGGAGATGGCGCAGTTCTTCGGCCTGCAAGAGCTGTTCCATCGGGACGTCCACACCCTCTCTGGCGGTCAGAAGCAGCAGGTGAACCTGGCAGGCGTTATGGTCATGCAGCCGGACGTGCTGGTGTTGGACGAGCCCACCGCTCAGCTGGACCCGGTGTCCGCCGGGGCGTTCTTCCAGATGCTCCGCCGCATCAACCAGGAGCTTGGCGTGACGGTCATCCTGTCCGAACACCGGTTGGAGCAGCTGTACGCCACCGTAGACCAAGTGGTGGTGCTGGCGGACGGCAAACTCCACGCCAACGGCACCCCAGAACAGGTGGCGCGACAGCTGATGGCAGAACAATCCGACCTGCTGCCTATGCTGCCCGCCCCGGTGCAGATCAGCAGCGCGGTCATCGGCGGGGCGGAGTGCCCCATGACCGTCCGAGCGGGACGGCTGTGGCTGGAGCAGTGGGCGGAGGGGCGTGCGGTTCCGCCTGTAAAAGAACGAAAAACACCGGAAAGTGAGAATAATGAGCCGGTTTTAGAGCTAAAAGATGTCTGGTATCGCTATGACAAGGACGGAAAGGATGTCCTCCGTGGCGTCACCTTCACCGTCACTCAGGGCAGCTTCTGCGCCCTCACCGGTGGCAACGGCAGCGGGAAATCCACCCTCTTGAAGAGCATCTGCGGCCTGTGCAAGCCCTATCGTGGCTGGGTCAAGGTACAGGGGAAAAAGCTGGGCAAATACGGCAAGGGCGAGCTGTTCCAACAGCGGCTGGCGCTGCTGCCTCAGAACCCCAAGCAGCTGTTCGTAGGCAAGACGGTGGAGGAGGATCTGCTGGAGCTGGGCACTCCAGAACAAGCCCAAGCCATGGCCAAAAACATGGGCATCACCGACCTGTTCTCCCGCCACCCCTACGACCTGTCCGGCGGCGAGCTGCAAAAGGCGGCCCTGGCCAAGGTGCTGCTCCTCCAGCCCAAAATCCTGCTGCTGGACGAGCCGACCAAAGGGCTGGACGCCTTCTACAAGGAACAGCTGGCGCAGCTGCTGCTCCAGTTCCAGGCGGAGGGCGGCACCATCCTAATGGTCAGCCACGACGTGGAGTTCTGCGCCCGCTTCGCCACCCACGCCGCTCTGTTCTTCGACGGGGACGTGACGGCGGTGCAGCCGGCGGGGCAGTTCTTCGCCGGAAACCAGTTTTACACCACCGCAGCGGCGCGCATGAGCCGGACGGTTTTCCCCGACGCGGTGACAAATGAGGAGGTCATTGCCCGATGCAGCGAGATGGTATGAAAGGGAAAAAAGTGCTCTCCGGCCTGTGCCTGGCGGCGGTGGCGTTGGTCATCGTCTGGGTCAGCTGGCGCAACGGCATCGTCAACTACTACCTGGTCAGCACCTTAGTGCTCCTCCTGTCCCTGGGGGCGTTCTTCCTCTCCTATGAGCGCAAAAAAGCCACCGCCCAAGAGCTGGTGCTGTTGGCCGTCCTCTGCGCCGTGGCCGTGGTGGGACGGATGGCCTTGGCCGCCGCGCCCTTCTTCAAACCGGCGGCCGCCATCGTCATCCTCACCGGCATCGCCTTCGGCAGCCAGGCGGGATTTTTGTGCGGCGCGGTGACCATGCTGGTCAGCAACTTCTTCTTCGGCCAAGGGGCGTGGACGCCCTGGCAGATGCTGGCCTTCGGCGTGGCGGGGTTGCTGGCCGGAGTGTGCTTCCGGCCGGGACGGCTGCCCCGCACCCGGATGACCCTGACCCTGTTCGGCGCCCTGTGCGTCCTGCTGCCGGTGGGGCTCATCTTGGACACCAGCAGCCTGTTCCTCATGACCGGCGACCCGCTGACGGTGGACTCCGCTCTGGCCATCTACCTGGCCGGCATCAGCGCCAACGTCATCCACGCCGCCGCCACCGCCTTCTTCCTGTTCCTGATCGGCCCTGTGGTGCTGGAAAAGCTGGAGCGGGTGAAGGTCAAGTACGGCCTGATGGAGTGAACGGCATGGAACGGTATCATCCTGGGGTCATCACCCTGTATTTCGCCGCCATGCTGGTCTTCACCGCCTGGTTCCAACAGCCGATTTTCCTGGCGCTGTCCCTATTCACCGCTCTGGTGGTCAGCAAGTTCACTTTAGGCGGCCAGTGGGGACGACGGCTGGGGTGGAGCCTGCTGTTGGGCGCGGTGGTGGGCGTCTGGTGGGCGGTGTTCGCCCGGTTTGGGGACACTATATTATTAGACAACTTATTCGGCAACCCGCTGACCTTGGAAGGGCTGGTGTACAGCGCCACCCTGTGGGTGCGGGTGACGGCCGTGGTGCTGTGGTGGGAGAGCCTGCTGCGGCTGGTGCCGGCGGAACGGCTGCTGACCTTGACGGGGAAGGTGCTGCCCCACCTGTCCCTGTACGGCACCGTGCTCCTCCGCTTCCTCCCACAGCTCCGCCGCCAGCGGCAGGGCATCCAGGCGGCACGGGCAGGCATCGGCGTGGCCGAGTCCTGGCGGGAGAAGACCCGCCGGGAGAGCATGGTGGCCACCTGGGGGCTGGAGAGCCTCCAGCGCACCGTCCAAGCCATGCGCTGCCAGGGCTATTCCCTCCGGCGGCGGACGACGTATCAAGCCACCTGGCTCAAGCACGGCGATCGGCTGCTGCTCCTGCTGGAGGGCTGGGGCATCGTGCTCCTCCTGTGCGGTTGGGCGCTGAACCAGACCCGGGCGTGGTATGACCCGGAGCTGATCGTGAACCGGGTGACGCCTCTGAGCGGGGTGTTCTACGCGGCCTACTTGCTGTTCGCTTTGCTGCCGGTGGAGCTGGCGGTGAAGGCACGGCTGCGGGAGCGCCGGGATCGGCGGAATCGAGAGAAAGGCGGGATGGGATGAAAAAACAGAACAAAACCCGCTTGCGCCGCCTGTTGGGCGTCCTGACCGCCCTGTTGGTGGTGGCGGGCATTGCCGTGGGCGTCTATTGGGTGGGCAGCCTCCGCGGCTGGTTCGCCCCGCCGCCGGTGACGGTGGAGACCTCCTCCGGCGAGACCGTCCAGATCCCACCCCTGTCCCTGACCGCCAAGGGCATCACCGGCAAAGCGCTGGTGGAGCGGGGCGGGCTGTCCTTCGCGTTGGAAGAGGGGGAGACCCTCCGGGCGGAGGACGCGGTGACCTTGCAGGGGAAGGGGACGCTGACCGTCTCCGATGAGACGCTGACCCTCACGTTTGGGGAAAAAGCCTCCTTCCTGGTAGGGCAAAAGGACGGTGGAGAAGCCCAGGTCACTCTGAACCAGGGCGTCTTGTACGCCCAGACCAAGGGCACTGCCTATTTCGTGGTGGGCAACCAGTCCGCCCAGGTCACCGATGGGACAGTGAGCCTGTCAGTGGGCAAAAAAAACTTTGTTTTCGACCAGCTGTCTGGCTCGACCCGCTTTTTGGGCGGCGATGAGAACGTTTTGACCGTCTCCGCCCGACAGCGGCTGACAGTGAAACAGGCGGAAGGGCGCTGGGGCGCACCGGAACAGAAGAAACTGACCCTGAAGCAGCTCAGCGACTTCACCCTGGAGCAGGCAAAGGACACACAAGGACTGTGCTTCACCCCGGAACAGTTGACCGGCGAGATCGCCCGCCGGGAGGCGGAAGCTCAGAAAAAGCTGGAAGAACAGCTCCGCAAAGAGACCGAGCAGCAGGAGGCGGAAGCCCAAGCCAAGGCGGACGCAGCGGCTGCGGAACAGGCCAAGGCGGAGCAGGAGAAGAAGGATCAAGAGGCCAAGCAGAAGGCAGCCGAGGAAAAGAAGGCTCAGGAAGCCAAGCGCAAAGCGGAGGAAGAAAAGAAAAAGCAGGAAGCGGAGCGCAAGAAGCAAGAGGAGGAGAAAAAGCGCCAAGAGGAAGAGGAACGCAGGCAGCAGGAGGAGGACAACACCACCAGCACCGGCAGCTGCACCTTGACCATCCAGTGCCACACCCTCCTGGACAATATGGACAACGTGAAGGAGTCCAAAAAGAAGTATGTCCCTTCCAGCGGCGTCATTTTGAAGAAGACCAAAGTCACTTTCACCGAGGGCGAGACGGTCTACGACATCCTCAAACGCACCTGCAAAACCGCCGGCATCCAGCTGGAGGTGTCCTACTCCGGCGGCTACGGCAGCTACTACGTGGAGGGCATCGGCCACCTGTACGAGTTCGACTGCGGTCGGGAGTCCGGCTGGGTGTACAGCGTCAACGGCAAGCAGCCCAACTACGGGTGCAGCAGCTGCGTGGTGCAGACGGGAGACAACATCGTGTGGAGCTACACCTGTTCGGGCATGGGCAAGGACGTGTAGCACGACAAGAGAATAGAAGATGCCCCGTCGCCCGTTGGGAAGCGGAACACGGAATCGGGTGAGAAGCCCGGCGAGTCGGTCACTGTGAAGCCTGCCATGGGAGCGGGATGAGTCAGATACGTGGACGAGGGCATCCTGTTTCGACCGGAACTCGGAACAGTTCAAGCGCCTGTCGCAGGGAGAAAAAAGGTTCCGGACAGGCGCTTTTTCTGCATAGATCAAGAATAGAAAGGAAGAAA
>CAKTQP010000073.1 GCA_934597165.1 uncultured Oscillospiraceae bacterium | reverse complement strand
GGGGAGAGCTGGTAGCCTACGATGCGGTCCAGCAGGCGGCGTGCCTGCTGGGCGTCCACCAGGTTCTGGTCGATGGGGCGGGGGGCGGCGATGGACTCGGTGACCACCCGCTTGGTAATTTCATTAAAGGTGACCCGGTAGGTCTTCTCGTTGGGGATTTCCAGCAGCTCCTTCAGGTGCCAGGAGATGGCTTCGCCTTCGCGATCCGGGTCGGTGGCCAGATAGATATTTTCGCTGGCCTCGGCGGCCTCCTTCAGGTCGGCGATGACATCCTCCTTGCCCTTGATGGGCTGGTAGTTGGGTTCGAAATCGTGGTCGAAGTCGATGCCGATCTTGCTCTTGGGCAGGTCACGGACGTGACCCATGGAGGCCTTGACGGTGTAGCCGCTGCCTAGGTAGCGGCCGATGGTCTTCGCTTTTGCCGGTGATTCCACGATCACCAGATTGTTTTTTGTCATGAATGTTCCTCCAGGTTATCTTGTGCAGGAAAACACGCGGCGGTCACTCCTCCGGCAGCTCCTTCACCTGGTCGGTCAGGGTGAAATAGGAGCTGGTGGGGTTGTCCACATACCCACGCAGGGTCAGCAGGGTGATGGTGGAGATGGCACGATCCACTGGCACCTTGCTGTGGGCGATCAGGTCGTCCAAGGTCTGATAGCCCTTTTGCATGGCGTTGAGCAGGGCGATCTCGTCGTCGGTGAAGTGGTCTTTCCGCGTACGAAAGTCAATATAGACTGGCTGGGGGGTGCTGTCAACCTTTTTTTCTGCTGGAGCCGCCTGCTCGGATGCCTTGGGGCGCACCGGTTTGGGGCGCGGGGCAGGGGCAGCCTTGGGAGCGGGCGGACGGCGTTTGGACCGGGGGGACAGCTGGAGCCGGTCGGGGAATTGGGCGTAAAAATCCTCCAACACGTGGGAGCCGCGGAGGATGGGCACCGCCAGATTTCGGCGCAGCAGGTCGTTGGTTCCGGCGGAGGTGGGACTGCCCACATTGGCGGGCACCACGTACACCGTCCGTCCTCGTTCCGTGGCCAGACGGGCCACCTGCAAGGTGCCGCTCCGCTGTCCTGCTTCCACACAGACCACGCCCAGGGACAGGCCGATCATCAGCTCGTTCCGGCTCCGGAACAGCCCGCCCAGATGGGGCGTCCCCGGTGGGGACAGGCTGACCAGGGTGCCCTTGTCGGCCACCTCGGCCAGGAGCGACCTGCCCGCTGCCGTCTGGTAGTAGGGCACATCCACTCCACCGGCCAGCACGCAGATCACAGGCCCGCCTGCGTCCAGCGCACCCCGTGCGGCGTTGGCGTCACAACCGGCCACGATGCCCGTGACCACCAGACCGCCCATCCGGGTCAGCTCGGACGCGATGTCCCGCGCCATCCGCCTGCCGTAGGGGGAGGCGCGGCGGGTGCCGGCCATGGCGATGGCCACTTCGTCGTCGAAATGACAGGCGCGCCCCTTGGCGTACACCACCAGAGGCGGGGTGGGCGTGCTGCGCAGCCGTTCCGGATAGTCGGCGTCCTGCCAGGTCACCACCCGGATGCCCTGCCGGGCGCACTCCTCCACGATCCGCTCCGCCCGCTCCAAGCTGGCGTGACAGAGCTGTTCCCGCTGCTGACGGGTCAGGCCGGGGATCAGGTCGTACCGTCCGTTGTCCGCCAGGAACGCCTCGGTGGGCGACTGGAAGAACTCGTACACCCGATGCCCCGCCGCCGGCGGCAGCAGGTCGGCCAGCCAGACCCAGTATTTGACGGAAGCATACATCTTACTCGCCCTCCGTCCCAGAACCATGCTCCCGGTACAGCTCCCACAGCACCACAGCGGCGGCTGCCGCCGCGTTTAGGCTCTCGCACCGGGGGTTCATGGGGATGCGCACGGTCTCGCTGCACAGGTTCAGCACCTCCTCAGACACGCCGCTGCCCTCGCTGCCGATGACCACAGCGGTGCGAGGGGCGTGGACGGCCTGCAAGGGGACGGTGTCCGCCCGCAGGGCGGTGGCTAGGAGGGAGAGACCGCTCTGAGCGGTCAGGGTGGCCAGCTGCTCCGGCGTCACCTCCCACACGGGCATCCGGAAGGCGGCGCCCATGGTGGCGCGGATGGTCTTCCAGCTGAAGGGGTCGGCACAGGCGTTGGTGAGCAGCAGCCCGTCGGTCTCAAAGGCGTCCGCCGTCCGCCAGATGGTGCCCACGTTGCCCGGGTCCTGTACCCCGTCCAGCACCAGATACCGGTCACCGGTCAGTTGTTCCGGAGCGGTCAGGTCAGGGAGCCGGAAGGTGAACAGGGCGCCCTGAGGGGCTTTCATAGGGGAGAGGGAGGCCATGACGTCCTTGGGGACTTGCACGCAGCGCACCCCCTCCGGCAGGACGGGACAGGCCACGTCCTCGGTCAGCACCACCGCCGTCAGCGGCGCCTGCCACCGGATGGCCTCCTCCAGCAGCTTCACTCCGTCGGAGATGCCCTCGTTGCAGGTACGCCGGTAGGAGCGGTTTTTTAACAGTTTTCTCATGTGCGCCAGCAGCGGATTGCTGCGGCTGGTAATCAGTTCCATAGGCGTCCTCGCAAGCAGTGGTCGTCAAGATGCAGAAAAGCATAGAGGAGGGGGAGCCTCCTCTATGCTGGGTGGTTGGTGTTACGATTTCGTCCGGGGCTTCCGCGTTTCGTGACCAGCCTTGGAGCGGTCACGCTGAGTGCCTATCGGTGCCGGACAGACGGACGAACTCAGCTGCGCGGGATCAGGCGGCGAAAATCCATTGGCGTAAGCTGAGCTGATTTCAAAATCAATACAGCTTTGCGCCTGCCGGGATATGAGGATCGACCATCAGCAGATGCAGCTTTTCCTCGCCGTTCTCGTGATGGACGGCGGAGATGAGCATACCGCAGGAGTCGATGCCCATCATGGCTCTGGGGGGCAGGTTAGTGATGGCGATGCAGGTCTTGCCCACCAGCTCTTCCGGTTCATAATAGTCGTGGATACCGCTCAGGATGACCCGGTCTACCCCGGTGCCGTCGTCCAGAACGAACTTCAGGAGCTTCTTGGACTTCTTCACGGCCTCGCACTCCTTGACCTTCACGGCGCGGAAATCGCTCTTGGAGAAGGTGTCAAAATCCACCTGATCCTGGAACAGCGGTTCGATCTGCACGTTGGAGAAGTCGATCTTTTCTTCCACAACAGGTGCTGCCACTGCCTTGGCAGGCTTCTTTTCCACGTCCAGGGGCTTCATGGTGGGGAAGAGGATGACGTCGCGGATGGAGTCGCTGCCGGTGAGCAGCATGACGCAGCGGTCGATGCCGATGCCCAGGCCGC
Source organism: uncultured Oscillospiraceae bacterium (assembly GCA_934597165.1). Lineage (GTDB taxonomy): Bacteria > Bacillota > Clostridia > Oscillospirales > Oscillospiraceae > Onthomonas. The sequence goes on along the minus strand of CAKTQP010000073.1, from coordinate 1,985 downwards.
CGGTGGGAGGCATGCCGTACTCCAGAGCGTTGACGTAGTCGGTATCCATCATGCCGGCTTCCTCGTCGCCCTTGTCCCGCATTTCCACCTGCTTCTGGAACCGTTCCTTCTGGTCGATGGGGTCGTTCAGCTCGCTGAAGGCGTTGCCCATCTCACTGTGGCAGATGAACAGCTCGAACCGTTCGGTCAGGCGGGGGTCAGCGGGGGAGCGCTTGGCCAGGGGGGACACGTCCACGGGGTGCATGGTGATAAAGGTGGGCTGGATCAGCTGTTCTTCCACCTTCTGGTCGAACACTTCGTACAGGGCGTTGCCCCAAGTGGGATCCTGGGTCTCTGCCAGCTCTACGCCCACGCTCTTGGCCATGGCGACCGCTTCGGCGTCGTCAGTCACCGCGTCAAAGTCCAGGCCAACATACTGCTTAACGGCCTGTGCCATGGTCAGACGGGGCCAGCCGGGAGCCAGGCTGATGTGCTCGCCCATCCAGTCCAGTTCGTAGGTGCCCAGCAGGTCGCGAGCGGCGCCGGAGAGCAGGTCTTCGAACAGGTCCATCATGTCGTTGAAGTCGGCGTAGGCTTCGTACAGTTCCACCGTGGTGAATTCGGGGTTGTGCTTGGGATCCATGCCCTCGTTGCGGAAGATACGACCCACTTCGTACACCCGTTCCAGGCCGCCCACGATGAGCCGCTTCAGGTGCAGCTCGGTGGCGATGCGCATGTACATGTCCAGGTCCAGGGTGTTGTGATGGGTGATGAAGGGACGAGCGGAAGCGCCGCCGGAGATGGTGTTCAGGACGGGGGTCTCCACTTCCATGTAGCCCCGGTTGTCCAGGAAGTCACGGAGGTACTTGACGAACTTAGAGCGCAGCTCGAAGGTCTTGCGCACGTCGGGGTTGACGATCAGATCCACGTAGCGCTGACGATAGCGGGTCTCCCGGTCGGTCAGGCCGTGGAACTTTTCGGGCAGGGGACGCAGGCTCTTGGCCAGCAGCTTCACTTCGCTGGCGCGGACGGAGATCTGACCCTTCTCGGTCTTGAACACCTCGCCCTTGACGCCTACGATGTCGCCGATGTCGCACTTCTTGAACCAGCCGTATTCGTCCTCACCCACCAGATCCTTGCGGACGTACAGCTGCACCCGGCCGGACTTATCCTGGAGGTCGCAGAAGCTGACCTTGCCCATGCCGCGCTTGGACATGAGACGGCCTGCCACGGACACTTCCTGGCCTTCCAGTTCGTCGAACCGGTCGGTCACGTCGGCTGCCTTGTGGGTAGCGGTGTACTTGGTGACGGTGAAGGGGTCGCGGCCGGCCTCCTGGAGGGCGGTCAGCTTGTCCCGACGGATCTGTAAAATCTCAGATAAGCTCTGTTCTGCTTCCGGCTGAAAATTCTTCTTTCCCATAGTCTATCGTTCCTTCCAAATTCTCTGTCTAAAATCTGATTCTAAAATGCCAGTTTTTTGCGTGAGCTGCTCCGGTCAGGAGATGGAGATGTCCAGCACCTTGTAGCGCAGGGCGCCGGCGGGAGCTTCTACCACCACTTCGTCGCCTACGCTGTGACCGATGAGCGCCTTGCCGAAGGGGGATTCTTCCGAGATGAAGCCGCCCAGGGGGTCTGCTTCCTGGCTGCCCACGATGCGATAGGTCTCCTCCTCGTCCAGGTCGATGTCCAGGACGGTGACGTTGCAGCCCAGGTTGATGACGGTGTCGTCGGAAGCGTTTTCGTCGATGAGGATATAGTTGTCCAGGATGGCCTGCACTTCTGCTTCGTGGGAGAAGAGTTTGCCCTGCTGGTCTTTGGCTTCGTCGTATTCACTGTTTTCGGAGAGGTCGCCGAAGGAGCGCGCTTCCTTGATCATCTCTGCGATCTCTTTCTCCCGGACGGTCTTCATCCAGACCATTTCCTCCTGGAGTTCTTTGAGCCGTTTGGGCGTCAGTTTTACTGGATTTGCCATACGATAAACACCTTTCTATTGATGGAGTTGATGA
>CAKTQP010000072.1 GCA_934597165.1 uncultured Oscillospiraceae bacterium | reverse complement strand
TTGGAGCAGGCGAAGGGAATCGAACCCTCGTAGCCAGCTTGGGAAGCTGGGGTTCTGCCATTAAACTACGCCTGCGGCTCGTTTGTGACATTGATTATACCACATGGGAGCGGAAAAAACAAGGGGAATCCTGTCCGGTTGCTCACCGGCGGGGCGTGTTTTTTTTGTAGATAATATACAGCCCATTCAGCAGCAGATTTTCATCCACCACCACGTCGCGCCGACAGTAGGGTGCGATGAGAGGCGCGAACCCACCGGTGATGACCGCCGTCGCCGGCTCGCCCAACTCGTCCTCCAGCCGGTCGATGAGCCCGTCCAGCATGGCCGCGCAGCCATACACCGCGCCCGCTTGCATACACTCCTCCGTGTTCCGGCCGATGAGCCGTTCCGGCGCTTTCAGCATGATGGAGGGCAGCTGATCCGCCGAGGCGGACAGAGCTTCCAGAGAGATGCGCAGACCGGGGTGGAGCATACCGCCCAAATAAGCCCCTTTTTTGTCCACCACCAACACTGCCGTCGCCGTGCCCAAGTCCATGATGATGACCGGCTTCGGATACCGATCCACTGCCGCCACCGCGTCCGCCACCAGGTCGCTGCCCAACTCGGTGGGCCAGTCCAGACGGATGTTCAGACCGGTCTTCCGACCGGCAGCCAGGGTCAAAAAGGGGGCGTGGGTGAGCAGCTCCATGGCCTGCTGGACGATGATGCGCAGGGAAGGGACGACCGAGGCCACGATGCCGCCCTTGACTTGCTTGGGGGTCACGTTGTGCAGTTCTAAGATGCCTTTGAACAGGAGGGCGTACTCATCCACCGTCTTGCGCCGGTCGGTGCCGCAGCGGCTGGTGAAGCGCAGGACGTCGTTCTCGTATCCGCCGAGCACGATGTCGCTATTTCCGATGTCAATGGCCAGTACCATGGTTGCTCCTCCTTGTTCGTTTTTTATCGCTTGTTGTTGTGGGATTATTATACGCCTTTTTGGTAGGGATTGCAAATCGACTTCCCGCAGCCAGGGGAAAGAGACGACAACTCCCCCCAATGTATGGGGGGAGTCATAGGAAGAGGGGCTTACTTCCCCTCCAACCGCTCAATGGCCGCATTGGCCGCCGCCTGTTCCGCTTCCTTCTTGCTGTGTCCCGTGCCCTGGCCGATGGGTTGGCCGTTGAGCAGGACTTGCATCTGGAAGGTCTTGTTGTGGTCGGGGCCGGACTCACCGATGAGCTCATAGCTGAGCACCTGGCCGCTCTTCCGCTGTACCAGCTCCTGGAGGTAGGTCTTGTGGTCCCGGCTGGCGCGGTTGACCTGCTCCATGCGATCCAGCAGGAAGCGTTGGATGATGTCTCGGTCATGCTCCAGTCCGCCGTCCAAGAACACTGCCGCCAACACCGCTTCCACGGCGTCGGCCAGGATGGAGGGACGGCTGCGGCCGCCGCAGGCGTTCTCGCCCTTGCCCAGCTTCAGGTAGCGTCCCAGATCCCACTCCTTGGCCACTAGCACCAGGCTGCCTTCGCAGACCAGGTTGGCGCGGATGCGGGTCAGGTCGCCCTCGGGCAGGTCTGGGAAGGTGCGATAGAGGTGGTCGGCCACGATCATGCCCAGCACGGAGTCGCCCAGAAATTCCAGGCGTTCGTTGCTGCTGATGCTGCCCAGGTGGTGTTCGTTGGCGTAGGAGCTGTGGGTCAGAGCGTGATCCAGCAGCTTGGGGTTTTGGAATTGGTATCCCAATTTGGTTTCTAAGGTCTTCATAAAATCATCCTCGATGATGGGTAATAAAGTTCAGTTTGTTACTCAGCCGCAGCCTCGTCCAGCCCTGCCGCCATGCTCTCTGCGTTGGCGGCGATGTCCTCGATGAGGGTGGACTCGGCGAAGGCGATGGCCTGCCCGGCAGCGCTGCAGATGGCGTAGGCGTCGGAGGAGCCGTGAGCCTTGATGACCGGCTTCTGCACCCCCAGCAGGGCGGTGCCGCCCACCTCTCTGGGATCCAGCTTCTTGCGCATCTCGCCCAGGTGCTTCTTCACCAGCAGCGCCCCCACTTTGGTGGCGGTGTTGGTATAGAACACGTCCTTGAGCTGGTGGAGGAGGAAGCTGGCGGTGCCTTCAAAGGTTTTCAGGAAAATATTCCCCACGAACCCGTCGCAGACGATGACGTCCGCCTCACCGCCGATGGCGCTGTTGCCCTCCACGTTGCCGATGAAGTTGATGCGGCCGGCGTCGCTGGCCTTCTGGAGCAGCTGATGGACGGTCTTGTAGTGCTCACTGCCCTTGCTGGGCTCGGCGCCGATGTTCAGCAGACCCACCTTGGGGTTTTCCAGCCCCAGCAATTTGTGGGCGTAGAAGCTGCCCATGCAGGCGAACTGGAGGAAGTATTCCGGGGTACATTCCGCGTTGGCACCGGCGTCGATGAGGATGGCCTGCCCCTTTGCCGTGGGGATGACAGGCGCGACCGCCGCACGGCGGATGCCGGGGATGCGCTTGACGATAAAGGTGGCGCCGGTCAAGATGGCGCCGGTGCTGCCAGCGGACAGGAAGGCGTCGCCCTCGCCTGCCACCAGCAGATTCATGCCTACGGTCAGAGAGGAGTCCTTCTTCCGCCGCCAGGCGGTGGAGGGGTTGTCGCAGATCTCAATGACCTGGGTGGCGTTGTGGATGGTCAGGCCGTCGGGCAGGTCGGTGACCCCCTCTTTGGCCAGGGTCTCCCGGATGACGTCCTCCTGACCTACCAGGGTCACCTGACACCCGTAGGTCTTGATGGCTTGCAGGGCGCCGGCGACCGGAGCCTGGGGGGCGAGATCGCCGCCCATTGCGTCGATGATCAGTCTCATAGGATTCAAAAACCTCCTGTCACAGGTTCAGCTGAGCCAGGGCGTCCAGCGCCCGCTGACTCAGGGCGGCGTTCTTGTTCCGCTTCCCCTTGACCTTGTAGCCCAGGGGCGGGATGATGCCGAAATTCACGTTCATAGGCTGGAAGTTCACCACAGTGGGATTGCTCACATAGTGTGCCAGCGCCCCCAACGCGGTCTCCTGGGGGAAGTCCACCGGGGGGAGACCCTTCAGACGATGCGCCAGCTCCACCGCCGCCACCAGACCGGAGGCAGCGGACTCCACGTAGCCCTCCACACCGGTGACCTGTCCGGCGAAGGTCAGGCGGGGCTCGGAGATGACCTGGTAGTAGTGGTTGAGCAGCTTGGGGGAGTTGATGTAGGTGTTGCGGTGCATGACGCCGTAGCGGATGAACTCAGCGTTCTCCAGGCCGGGGATCATCTGGAACACCCGCTTCTGCTCCGGCCAGGTCAGGTGGGTCTGGAAGCCCACCATGTTGTAGATGCTGCCGGTGGCGTTGTCCTTGCGCAGCTGTACCACGGCGTAAGGCTCCACGCCCGTCCGAGGGTCAGGCAGACCCACCGGCTTCAAGGGGCCGTAGCAGAGGGTGTCGTGCCCGCGGCGGCCCATGACCTCCACGGGCATACAGCCCTCGAACACGTTCTGGTCCTCAAACCCATGCAGCTGGGCTTCTTTCGCCGCGCACAGCTCCTTCCAAAAGGCGTCATACTCCTCCATGGTCATGGGGCAGTTGATGTAGTCGGCAGTGCCCTTGTTGTAGCGGCTGCCGAACCAAGCCTTGTCCATGTCCACGCTCTCGAAGGTGACCAGGGGCGCTACCGCGTCAAAGAAATGCAGATAGTCCTGCTCCGGGAAGCGGGCGGCGATGTGATCGGCCAGGGCGTCAGAGGTCAGGGGGCCGGAGGCGATGAGGACGTTGCCTTCGGCGGGGATCTCGGTCACTTCGTCCTCAATGACGGTGATGTTGGGGTGGTTGCGGATCTTTTCGGTCACCGCGTCGGAGAAGGCGTACCGATCCACCGCCAGCGCCCCACCGGCAGGGACGGCGTGTGCGTCCGCCATGGCCAGGATGAGGCTGTCACAGCGGCGCATCTCCTCCTTCAGCAGGCCGACGGCGTTCTCCACGTTGTTGGCACGGAGGGAGTTGGAGCAGATGAGCTCGGCGAAGCCGGCGCTCTTGTGGGCGGGGGTGGACTTGCCGGGGCGCATCTCGTGGAGCTCCACCGGGATGCCCCGCTGAGCCAGCTGCCAGCAGGCTTCACTGCCCGCCAGACCGGCGCCGATGACGATTACTTTTTCCATCATTCCGTACCCTCCGTGGTCTCCGTCTTGGCGGCTTCTACCGCTTCGGGAACGGTCTCCTCCGCCTTCTTCTTGGTGGTCTTTTTGGCGGTGGACGCCTTTCTCGTGGTGGTCTTCTTCGTGGTAGCTTTCTTGGTGGTCGTGGCCTTTTTGGTCGTAGACTTTTTAGCGGCAGACTTCTTCGCTGTCGTCTTCTTGGCGGTCTCCGCCTCAGCGGCAGTGCTTTCCGCACCCGCTTCGCCTTCGGTCTTGGCGGCGGGCTTCTTCTTGTAGCCGCGCTGGTCTTCCGGCAGGAAGTTGGGGCACTTTTCGTTGATGCAGAAGGGCTTCTTGAAGCCGCGGCCGGACTTTTTGAACATAGTCTGCCCGCAGATGGGACAGTTGTCCTTCACCGGCACGTCCCAGGTCATGAAGTCGCAGGTGATGCCCTTGGACGTCCGGTTGTGCTCACAGCCGTAGTAGGTGTAGCCGTTCCGGCTGGTCTTCTTCAGGATGCGGCTGCCGCACTTGGGGCACTTGCCGGGCATCTCGATGACCAGGGGCTTGGTGAACGTACACTCCGGATAGCCAGGACAGGCCAGGAAGCGGCCGAAACGGCCGGACTTGATGACCATCTGCTTGCCGCACACGTCGCACACCTCGTCAGACAGCTCGTCCGGCACCTTGATGCGCTCGCCGTCCAGGTCCTTCTCCGCCTGATCCAGCTCTGCCTTGAAGCCAGCATAGAACTGCCGCAGCAGATCCTTCCAGTACTTCTTGCCCTCTTCCACCTCGTCCAGATTTTCCTCCATCCGAGCGGTGAACGTGGGGTCGACCACATCGTGGAACTTGTCCTCCATCAGTCCCGTCACCACCTCGCCCAACGGCGTCGGACGCAGGGCGCGCCCTTCCTTGACCACATACTCGCGAGAGAGGATGATGGACACGGTGGGGGCGTAGGTGGAGGGACGGCCGATGCCCTTTTCTTCCAGGGTCTTGATGAGGGTGGCCTCGGTGTACCGTCCGGGAGGCTGGGTGAAGTGCTGCTGCTTGTCCGAGTTTGCCAGCTGCACGGTCTCGCCCTCGCTCAGGTCGGGCAGGGGAGAGCCGACGGCTGCTTCGCCCTCCTCCTTGGTCTCAACGTACACGGTGGTAAAGCCTGCAAATTTCAGGCTGGAATGGGTGGCGCGGAACAGGTGGGTGGCGGCGGTGACGTCGATGGACACGCTGTCATACCGGGCGTTTGCCATCTGGCAGGCGATGAACCGGCTCCAGATGAGCTTGTACAGCTTGTACTGCTCCGGCGTCAGGCTCTTGCGCACGGCGTCCGGGTTCAGGTTCACGTCGGTGGGACGGATGGCCTCGTGGGCGTCCTGCGCGCCAGCCTTGGTCTTGAAGGTGCGGGTGGTCTCCGGATAAAATTCTGGGCCGTAGTGGTTGACGATATAGGTCTTGGCCGCCTCCAACGCATCGTCAGAGAGGCGCAGGGAGTCGGTACGCATATAGGTGATGAGACCGACCGCGCCTTCACCGGCGATGTCGATGCCCTCATAGAGCTGCTGGGCGATGGACATGGTGCGGCGGGGGGTCATGTTCAGCTTCCGGCTGGCCTCCTG
>CAKTQP010000071.1 GCA_934597165.1 uncultured Oscillospiraceae bacterium | reverse complement strand
GAGCCTTCGGCTACGTCCTTGCGGAACTTGAAGGAGCCGGAACGGGCGATGGTGCCCAGGTTCTTCTCCAGCTCTTCGGCGGTCATGCCGATGCCGTTGTCGGAGATGGTCAGCTGGCTGTTTTCCTTGTCGGGCAGGATGCGGATCTTGAAATCGCTCCGGTTCAGGCCAACCTGATCGTCGGTCAGTGCCTTATAGGCCAGCTTGTCGATGGCGTCGCTGGCGTTGGAGATGACTTCACGGAGGAAGATCTCTTTATTGGTGTAGATGGAGTTGATCATCAGGTCCAGCAAGCGCTGGCTTTCCGCTTGAAATTGCTTTTTTTCCATAGTTGTTTCCCCTTTATATTGAAGTGTATTTTTAAACGAAATAGAAACGATTCTCTCTTCAGAATCGTTAGCACTCCATTCCTTTGAGTGCCAGTATATCATACGCCATTTTCCCGGAAAATGCAAGCCTATGAGCGAAAAAATATTTCTCTCTTAGGGCAAGTGCTGAATCTGTGGGGAAATGGTGGGGGTGGATTTGGAGTGGTGGGAGAGGGATGGTGAAGTGAGCGAGAGGAAGAGGGTGAGAAAAAACTGGTGTTTTGCGTGCAAGGGGGACAAGGGGTGGGAGGAAAATGCCGCCAGAGGGGACAGAGTCCCTCTGGCGGCATTGTGTTTTTCTCGGATTCCACTACAATAGCCCCAACAAGCCCGTGGGAGGTGAAAAAGATGCGGGTACGACAGTGGCTGGAAGAGCCGGGACTGACGCTGATCCGTGGGTGGGCGCGAACGGGGGTTTCCCCTCGTACCATTGCCGGACGGATGGGCGTGGGGCTGCGGACGCTGGAGCGGTGGCGGCGGAAGTATCCGGTGCTGGACGGGGCGTTGTCCGGCACGAAAGAAGTGGTTGACAGCCAGGTGGAGGACGCGCTGCTGCAAAAGGCGCTGGGGTACGAGAGTGTGGAGCGAAAGGTAGAGGTGAGCGCTAAGGGGGAGCGGAAGGAGGTCAGCACGGTGAAGCAGGTGGGGCCGGATGTGTCTGCCATCTCCCTGTGGCTGAAAAAACGGAGGCCGGAGCAGTGGGGGGACGGCGAGAGCGTCCAGGCGCTGCCGGAGAGCAACCTGCTGACCTTACTGAGCTGGGAGAGGGGGGAGCTGGATGGAATATCAGAGCTTCAGCCCGCGGCAGAAGCTGACCATGACCTGGTGGAACCACAAGGGGTTCCAGGGACGGGACGGGGTGATCTGTGACGGCTCCGTCCGGAGCGGCAAGACGTTATCCATGACGGTGGGGTTTTTCCTGTGGAGTATGTCCACTTTTCAGGAGAAGCGGTTTGCGCTGTGCGGCAAAACCATTGAGACTTTGCGTCGGAACGTGATCTGGGAGGCGCCTCGGTGGCTGGAGGGGGTGTTCCAATTCCAAGAGAAGCGGAGCGAGAACCGCATCACGGTGACCGGGATGGGACATCAGAATGAGTACTATCTGTTCGGGGGCAAGGATGAAGGGAGTTACGCCTTGATCCAGGGTATCACCTTGGCTGGAGTGCTCTTCGACGAGGTGGTGTTGATGCCTCGATCCTTTGTGGAGCAGGCGTTGGCGCGTTGCAGTGTGGAGGGGTCGCGGTATTGGTTTAATTGCAATCCGGAAGGGCCGGAACATTGGTTCTACCGGGAGTGGATCCAGCAGTGGGAGCGGAAGAATATGCTCTATCTGCACTTCACTATGGCGGACAATCCTGCCCTTGCGCCCTCGGTGCGGGCACGGTATGAGGCCACCTATACGGGGGTCTTTTATGACCGGTATGTGCGTGGGCTGTGGGTGGCGGCGGAGGGACTCATCTATGATATGTTCCGGCCGGAGGTGCATCTGCTCCGGCAGGCGGCAGACTGTGTGGGTGGGTGCTACATCAGCTGTGACTATGGCACCCGGAACCCCACGGTGTTCCTGCTGTGGCGGAAGCTGCGGGGGGCGGAACGGTGGGTGTGTCAGAAGGAGTACTACTGGGACGGTCGCCGAGAGATGAGGCAGAAGACCGATGGGGAGTATGCCGATGACCTGCTGATGTTGCTGGACGGGGAGATACCCCGTGGAGTGGTGGTGGACCCGTCAGCTGCGTCCTTTATCACCGAGCTGCGCCAACGGGGGCTGCCGGTGCTGCCGGGGGACAACCGGGTGGCGGACGGCATCCGGGCGGTGGGGGAGCTGCTGCGAGGGGAGAAATTGCTGTTTCAGGCGGAGTGTGTGCACACGGCGGTGGAGTTCCGGAGCTATGTATGGGACGAGAAGAACGCTGCCCAAGGGGTGGATAAGCCGGTGAAGGAGCACGACCACTGCATGGATGCGGTGCGCTATTTTGTGATGACGGTGGTGCAGCGAGAGAGTGCGCGGGCGCGGAGGAGGCCGAGGGGGTTGTGAGTTTTTGGAGAGGAGACAGCGGGTCGGAGGGGAAACCCCCGGCGAGGGTTTCCCCTCTTTTCGGCAGGAACCAACGCACCATGCCTGTAAAACAGGCATGGCCTACGCTAAAAACTTGCCACTGGCAAGTTTTCTTAACGCTGCGGTCTGCGGATGCCGACCAGGGGACTTGCCCCTGAACCCCGGTTGCCTTTTTCACGAAAAAGGTAACCCAAAAAGCTTAATGCGCCCTGCGAGGCTTGATTATTTGAGGAGTTACAGCGAGAAGGAGGGATTTTTTGATCTGTTACATTGACCGAGCGGAGCTGGGGGATGTGGAGGCGCTGGAGCCGGCGGTACTGCTCTATCTGATTCAGAAGGCAGAGCAGGCCAACGGGCGCTACACCCGGCTGGAGCGTTACTATCGCGGGGACTATGCCCTGCTCTATCCCAGGCCGGAGACGGATGAGGTGCGGGTGTACATCAACTATGCCAAGTATGTGGTGGACATTGCACTGGGGTACTATCTGGGGCAGCCTGTCAAGTATGACCACAACACGACCCGTCGTGGAGCGGCGCTGCCGGGGTGGCAGGAGGAAGGGCTTCCCGTGGGGGAGAGCGCCATTGATCTGGCGCCTCTGCTGCGGTGCTATGACAGCCAGCACATCAGCCAGGTGGATCTGGAGATCGGCCGGAGCATGGGGGTGATGGGGGAAGGGCTGGAGCTGTGCTATGCCTCCAGTGACGCCCATCCTCAGCCCAAGAGTGCGGCCATCGACCCGCGGAGCGGGATTTTGGTGTGCGACACCACGGTGGAACATCGCAAGCTCTGCGCCCTGGTCTGGGAGAAGCGGGAGACCACCCAGCGGGTGCCCTACTATGCGCTGACGCTATACACCGACCGGACGGAGCGGGACTATCGCAGCGACAGCTTGAAGAACGCCATCTTCCACCAAGTGGGGGAGACGCGAGAGCATTTCTTTGGGGCGGTGCCGGTCATCGCCTATGGGAACAATCGGGAGCGGCAGGGGGATTTTGAACAGATCACCAGCCTCATTGACGCTTACAACGGTTTGATGAGCAGTCGTTTGACCGACAAGAAGAAGTTTGTGGATGCGCTGCTGGTGTTCTTCGGCATGACCCTCCGAGATGGTGACGAGGAGAAGTTGGCGCGGGAGAAGTTTTTGGATGGGGCGCCCTTGGACGCTCGGGCGGAATACATTCAGAAAACCTTTGACGAGCAGAGTGTGCAGGTGCTGGCCGATGCGCTGGTGCGGGAGATGCACAAGATGACGCTGACGGTGGATATGAGCGACGAGAAATTCGCGGGCAACAGTTCCGGGCAGGCGCTCAAGCTCAAATTGTTGACCATGGATCTGTTGGTCAAGGGCAAGATGCGGCAGATGGAACAGGGGCTGAAGGAGCGGTTCCAGCTTTATAACCGTTGGCTGGTCACCATGGGTGAGATGAAGCCGGTGGGGGTAGAGGATGTGGACGTGGTGTTTACGGTGGATCTGCCGGTGAATGAGGCGGAAGTGGTGGAGATGGTCACCAGCCTACAGGGGATTGTGGATGATCAGACCCTGCTCAGTCAGCTCTGGTTCGTGTCCGACCCGAAAGAGGCAGTGGACAACCTCCGGCGACAGAAGGCGCTGGAGGGCAGTCAGGAGCAGTGAAGTATTTGGAGGTGTGATATGGCCAGAAAAGACCGAGAAAATTTGGAACAGCTGATGGCGTCCAATCCCAAGCTCCAGGAACAGCTGGAGGAACGCATTGCCGCTGCGGTGGCGGAGGCCCGTGCTGCGTGGGAGGCGGAGCAGGAGGCACCGGAAGAGGCGGTTGCAGAACCTTCCGAACCGGAGGAAGCCCGTCGGCTGGCAGAGGAACGGGAGGCGCTGGAGGCGGAGAAGGCGGCTTTTGCCCGGCAGCGGATGGAAGTGGCGGTAGGGCAGGAGCTGTGCAAGCGCAATCTGCCCGCTGCCTTTGCCCCGTGGCTGGCGGGGGAAACAGCGGAGGAATCTGCTCAGCGGCTGGACACCTTTGAGGTGCTGTTCCAGGAGGCCATCGCCCAGGCGGTGACCAGTCGGATGCGTGGTTCCGGTGCGCCCAAGGCGCCGGAGACGGCCAGAGGCTACAGCTGGCAGGAGCTGCGCAACATGACCCATCAGGAGATCAACGCCAACTGGACGGCGATCCAGAAGGCGTTGGAATCTGGCGGCTGAGGTCGCTGGAAGATAATTTTACACACGAAAGGAAGGAATCAAGATGGCATTTAGCAACTTTATCCCTGAAATCTGGTCTGCAAGACTGCTGGAGCACATGGACAAGGTTCATGTGTACGCAAATCTGATGAACCGGGACTATGAGGGGGACATCAAGGCCTACGGCGACACTGTCCACATCAATCTGCTGGGGGACATCACCATCAGCAACTACACCGGCAGCGCCCTGGGCACTCCCCAGGAGCTGGATAGCACCAAGCAGACCTTGGAGATCAACCAAGCAAAATACTTCAACTTTATCGTCAAGGACATTGACAACGCCCAGTCCAACCCCAAGCTGGTGGACGCCGCTATGGTCCGCGCCAGCTACAACATGAACGACGTCATCGACAAGTATCTGGCCAACCTGCTGGTCACCGGCACTGCCGCTGGCAACGTCCTGTATGGCGACGACAGCCCCATCGTGCCCACCAGCGAGACCGCTTACAATCTGCTGGTGGATATGGGTGTGGCGCTGAGCGAGGCCAATGCGCCCGTGTATGGCCGCTGGGTGGTAGTTCCCCCTTGGTTCCACGGTCTGCTGCTGAAGGATGATCGGTTTGTGGGCAACGGCACTGGGTTCAATCAGGCCATGCTCCAGGGTGGTCTGGTCGGCGAGGCCGCTGGTTTCCAGATCCATCTGTCCAACAACGTGCCCAACACCAGCGGCGCCAAGTACAAGATTTTGGCGGGCACTGCTGCGGCTGGTTCCTATGCGGAACAGCTGGTAGAACTGGAAGCCTATCGTGTGGAGAACAACTTCTGCGACGGCGTGAAGGGGCTCCACGTGTATGGCGCCAAGGTGGTACAGCCCACCGGTCTGGTGGTGGCGACCGCCAGCAAGACCGCATCCACCACCGGCGGCGGCAGCGGTACCTGATCGAAGGTGGTGACGGGATGACGGAAGTGCTGTTGGAGACGCTGCTGGGGCGGTTGCAGCGGAAATTGTCTCTGACCGACCCGGACAGTGAGGAACTGGCGCTGCTGGAGGATGAGCTGACCGACGCGGAGGGGAAGCTGCTGCTCTATTTGGACGTGGACAGCTTGGAAGAGCGGTTCCATGGGGAGATAGTGGAGCTGGCGGCGCTGTATTATCAGCAGGACAAGCAGTCCGAGGACGGGTGCTACGCCGGTCGGAGTTACACCGAAGGACAGGTCACCCAGTCGGACAGTTATCTGACGCCCAGCCAGCTGAAGCAGGCGGAAGCGGAGGTGCTGGAGAGCGTGGCACGCTATCGGAGGGTGTCATG
>CAKTQP010000070.1 GCA_934597165.1 uncultured Oscillospiraceae bacterium | reverse complement strand
GGCCTGAGCCTGGAGAAGATGTCCGACGCGGCCGTGCACTTCCGCAAGGTGGCCCAGCGTCTGCAGGATGCGGGCATCCTTGATCCCAAGGTGCTGCGCGTAGATACCAACACCCTGCTGTACCAGGTGCCCGGCGGCATGCTGTCCAACCTCATCTCCCAGCTGAAGCAGGCCGGGAAGGAGGACAAGTACTACGACGTACTGGCGGAGATCCCCCGTGTCCGCAAGGACTTCGGCTATCCCCCGCTGGTGACGCCCTCCAGCCAGATCGTGGGCACGCAGGCCGTGATGAACGTCATCATGGGCGAGCGGTACAAGACCTTCCCCAAGGAGAGCCGCGCCATGCTGAAGGGCGAATACGGCAAGCTGCCCGGTGAGGTCAACGAAGAAGTCCGCGCCAAGGCGGGCATCGCCCCCGAGGACGTCATCACCTGCCGTCCCGCCGACCTGCTGGAGCCGGAGCTGGAGAAGTACCGCACTGAGTACAAGGACATCGCCAAGAGTGACGAGGATGTGCTGAGCCTTGCTCTGTTCCCGCAGGTGGCTCCCAAGTTCATCGAAAAGCGGGATCATCCCGCGGCCGCCCCCGCGGCAGCGCCCGCCGCCGACCCCAACGCCGTCCGCGAGCTCTACGTGGAGTGGAAGGGATAAAAATACGCAGCCTCTCAGGCAATTCGCCTGAGAGGCTGCGCTTTTGTTTGTGGTTATGCGTCCTGATTGCTTTCGTTTGCCGCGATGGCCTGCAATAGCCGCTGCTGGCTTTTGATCTGGTGGGTCTGCACCGTATGGTAGATCCGATCCGGCTCTCCCGCCAGCAGGGCTCGGACGATTTCCTGATGCTCATGAATGGAGATCAGGCAGTCCTCCGGAGAATTCTGCTGCCGGTCGGTGATCCAGCGCATCCGCTGGGAGTGGGCGTGGAGCTTCCGTATCACACCCTTCAGGTACTCGTTGGTGTGGTATGTAAACAGCATTTCGTGGACCTCTGTATCCGACTCCATAAACTTGTCATACTGCTCCGGGCATTTTTCCAGCTCATCCAGCGTTTCGGCCACAGCCTGCAGATGCTCCTTGGGAATGGTCTGAAAGGAGGTCATGGCCATATAAGGCTCCAGCACATACCGGGCCTCCCAGAATTCGTGAACATTCTGCATGGTGACCTCGGCCACCTCTGAGCCGCGGTGGGGGATGCTGCGGGTAAAGCCGTCCCGCTCCAGCATGTTCAATGCTTCGCGGATCGGTGCGCGGCTGATGCACATAGCCTGTGCGATCTCAGCCTCCATCAGGTGTGTGCCGGGCGGCAATTCGCCGGAGACGATCTGCTGCAGCAGGCAGTCATAGACCCGCTGCTTCAGGGAAGGGGTGGTGGCGCTTAAATTGATAGTCGGATACATATTCCCGCGGTACTCCTTAACAGTGCCAAAATAAAAATGCAGATAGACAGGCGTGCGTGTCGACATTCTACAAATAAATTTAGTTTACCAGAATTTGGCGCGTCTGGCAAGCAAAAGAAGTAGAATTTCACAAAAAAACGGAGGAAAAAGAAAAAAGGAAGGTGAAATTTACCAGAATATGACCGCGTTCATAGTGCGAACTTACAAAATTGCATTTTGTCGACAATCTACAATTGACACAAGACGACAAGAATACTATAATCAAGGCAGTAAAATCAATCAACGATTTTACACAATATCTACAATGAATGAGAAAGGAATTATCATTATGGCTTTCAAACTTGGTCTTATCAATGTCGGTCAGGGTCCTCGTATCGACAACCGTTCTTTTGTTCGTAACTACTTCAAGGCACAGGGCGTTGATGTTGAGATTCTGGAGCACGCTTCCTATGAGGATCTGACCTATGAGCAGATCGCCGCTCTGGAAGGCCCCGATTTTGACCCCAATGTTCCTCTGTATTCCCCGGATACCCGCTGCGGCGCTTTCGTGCACTGCGAGGGTGAGCATGACTTCTATCTGGGCGATGGCTGGCATGAGGTTTGGACCCCCCGTCTGGAGAACGAGCCCCGCATCCAGCGCTGCATCGACCAGTTGGAGGCCGAAGGCGCTCAGCTGATCCTGCTGTGCTGCTGCCTGCGCTACCCCCTGCACCGCTTCCATTCCACCGTTCCCGTCGTGTTCCCCTGGAAGACCGCTTTCAACTATGTTCAGGCTCTGGCTGACACCATGGAGCGTCCCAAGGTCGGCGTCGTGATCGGCCGCGGCCAGAACTGGCAGCGTGATATCGAGATGTGGACCAACTACGACGGCTTCCGCAATGTCGAGTTCCACTTTGGCGTTGGCCACTGCACCGGCGGCGAAGAGGCTCTGCCCGAGAAGCTGGATCTGGTCGTGGTTTGGGGCTATCACACCTTCGACTATCGTGATGGCAAGATCGGCGACGAGGAGTGCCTGGAGCTGAAGTATGAGAAGGAGTTCAACTGCCCCGTTATCTCCTCCGCCAGCTCTGCCTTCCTGTTTGCCCGCGGCCTGATGCGCCCCGTCATCGACGAGAAGAGCTACTACGCTCCCGTCAAGCTGTAAGTGCTCCCACCCCTGCATACTGAAACTTCGATGCAATAAGCAACACTGCTTAAAAAGAAAAAGGAGAGCAAAAAGATGAAAAAATTGATCGCCCTGCTGTTGGCCGCCATGATGGTCGTCGGTTGTCTGGCCGGCTGCGGCGGCAGCAACAACGCTGCCAACGACAACAATGCTGCCAATAACAGCAGCAACACCTCCAGCACTCCCAAAGAAGTCGTCACTCTGGACATGATCTCTTGCCTGGGTGAGACGCATAAGCTGTTCCGCTTTGCCGAGCTGTATGCTCAGATGGTCGACTGGATCTCCGGCGGCCAGATGAAGATCAACCTGCTGGGCGGCGACGAGGTTATGGCTGAGGATGAAATGCTGTCCGCTCTGAAGAACGGCGTGTTTGATCTGATGCTGGACAACGAGACGCTGTCTCAGATCTGCTCCCTGTACCCCGCAATGTCCTGCACCGGTATGGCCAACAATACCGAGGAAATGGAAGCCGGTCTGTATGACCTCTATCGTGAAGTGTACGAGAAAGAGGGCGGCGTGTACTGGCTGGGCAAGGGCTCTCAGCCCCAGTGGTGGGTCCTGGCCTCCAACAAGCCCGTCAGCAACATCAGCGACATCAAGGGCATGAAGATCCGCTGCAACTCCGCGACCTCCGCTGCTGCTGAGGCGCTGGGCGGCATCCCCACTGTTATCGCCTATGGCGAGATCTACGAGGCCATGGAGCGTGGTATCGTTGACGGCTTCCTGATGACTCCCGAGGATTGGGTCCAGAACAGCTGGCAGGATGTTACCAAGTACTTCTGCGATCTGCGCGTTCTGTTCGGCGGCATGACCGGCGTCCTGTGCAATCTGGACGTTTACAACAGCCTGACCGAAGAGCAGCAGGGCTGGCTGAAGGCTCCTCTGGAGGACTATGCCGAGCAGTTCTACGCACTGTGCTACTACAATCAGGCTTCCGGCGAGGATGAGATGGTCGCTGCCGGCGTGCAGAAGATCGTCTGGGATCAGGCCGAGAAGGATAAGGCTACCGAGCTGATCCGTCAGGCCCAGTGGAACTCCCTGAAGGACAAGATCACCCCCGAGTATGCCAAGCGCTTCGCAGAGATCTGCGGTCTGGATTACTAAGCATTAAAGTCACTTCTTCTCTATCTCTCTTCTTATTCGACACGCACCTATGTATCTGGACAAAGGATAGGTCTCCGGACCTATCCTTTGCCAAATACGGGTGCTGAAAGGAGCAGCCTTTATGTCCGAGAAAAAAGCAGCTACCCCCCATAAACCAGCAACTACCGGCTTTTGGGCCGTTTTTGACAAGATTCTTGATTTCTGCGC
This sequence comes from uncultured Oscillospiraceae bacterium, assembly GCA_934597165.1. Classification (GTDB taxonomy): domain Bacteria; phylum Bacillota; class Clostridia; order Oscillospirales; family Oscillospiraceae; genus Onthomonas. The sequence continues at coordinate 2,458 of CAKTQP010000070.1, read as the reverse complement.
CATTCTTTCCTGTATCGCGCTGCTGACGATCTCCTTTATCGTGGTGGCGGACGTCATCATGCGCTATGCCTTCAGCAAGCCCTTCGGCTTCACCACGCCTCTGGCTGAGATGGTTCTGGTGTGCGTCCTCTCCTTCGGCGCCACCTACCTGCTGCGCGAGCAGGACTTCATCCGCGTGGATATCGTGGTGCAGTTCTTCCCCAAGAAGGTACGCCTGCTGATCCGCGGCATTACCAACATTCTTGCGGGACTGGTGTTCAGCCTGATCTGTTATGGTGCTACCATGAAGCTGATCGAGCTGATCAAGGATAAAGCCATCATCATCAACTCCGGCGGTAACTGGCTCCACGCCGTATATGCCGCTCCCATGGTGCTTTTCTATCTTCTGGTTTCCATCCAGTTCTTCCGTGACGCCTATCAGACCTTTGCCAGCATCAAGAACGGCGCGTATCTGACCGAGCATGACCATGACGAGCCGAATCTGGCCGAGATCATGCACGAGGAAAAGCTGGCTGAGTCCGCAGAACATACCGAGGCCGAATGATCCGGTCCGTCACGTGGCTGTGTCCGGCGTGGCCGGTCGACTAACAAGTAAGGAGAAATCAACATGACCTGGCAACTGACGCTTATTGTTTTCTTTGGCCTGCTGATGTTTGCTCTGCTCAGCGGCATGGCGCTGCCCGCTGCCTTCATGGCGATCAGCGGAACCGCGGCGTTTATTTTCTGGGGCGGATTTTCCGGTCTGGAGCAAATGAGCCTTACCCTGCTGAATACTGTAAAAACATGGTCTCTTCTGCCGATCCCCCTGTTCATTCTGATGGGTGAGATACTGTTCCAGACGGGAATCATGAAAAAGGCACTGGACGTTGTGGATATGTGGATGGGCAAGTTGCCCGGCCGTCTGGCCATCGTGGGCGTGCTGTCCTCCGTGCTGATGGGTACCTTTACCGGCTCCAGCATGGCGGCCACCTCTATGCTGTCCACCGCACTGGTGCCTGAAATGAAGAAGCGTGGCTACGCCACCGACTACTCCCTCGGTTCCATCTGCGGTGCCGGCGGTCTGGCAATGATGATCCCCCCGTCCAGTCTGGCGGTCACCGTGGCCACCATTGCCGGTGCTTCTGTCAGTAAGACGCTGATCGGCGCCATCGTTCCCGGCCTGCTGATGGCAGCGGGTTACGTTACCTACATCATTGGCCGCGCGATCATCCGTCCTCAGGATGCCCCCGCCTATGAGGCGGAGAAGAAGCCCCTGAAGGAGCGCCTGATCTTTACGGCGGTCAATATTCTCCCCATTTTCCTCATCATCTTCTCCGTGTCCGGCGTGATCCTGTTCGGCCTGTGCACGCCCTCCGAGGCTGCGGCCTGCGGCGTGGTGGCCAGCATCATCGTGACGCTGTGCATGCGCACCCTGACGCTGGGGAAGCTGAAGCAGGCTCTGCTGAACACCACCCGGACCAGCGCCATGCTGTTGAGCATCATGATGGGTTCCGGTATGTTCTCCTCTATCCTGTCCTTCTCCGGTGCCACCAAGGCGCTGACCACCGCTGTGGCCGGCCTGAACGTGTCCCCGAAGATCATCGTGTTCTGCTTCATGCTGGTGGTCTTTGTTCTGGGCTGCTTCATGGAGACCAACTCCATCATGCTGATCACCCTGCCCATCTTCATCCCCGTCATCACGGCGTTGGGCTTCGACAAGGTGTGGTTCGTGCTGATTATGATGGTTTCCTGTGAGATGGCGGAGTCCACGCCTCCCTTCGGCGTGCTGCTGTTCCTGCTGAAGGGCCTGTTCCCCAAGGAAAAGATGTCTATGATCATAAAGGCCGCTGTGCCCTATCTGTGTGCTGACTTTGTGGCCATGATGATCATGTTCTTCTTCCCGGCTGTGGCGCTCTGGCTGCCCAGCGTTGTCAAATAAAAGCACCCATATGCCCCCGTAGTGTGCAGCGAGCACGCTGCGGGGGTATTTTAACTGATAGGGAGACCGTCGTTCATGTCACAGAAAAAAGCCGACCTGCTGCTGGCCAGCATCGCCATGGTCTGGGGCTCCTCCAATCTTCTGCTGAAGATCGGAGCGGCCGATATGGGGACCTTCAATCTGATCGCGCTGCGCTTCTGCATCGCCTTTGTGGTGACCGCCGCCGTGTTTCACCGGCAGCTGCGCCATCCTGATAAAAAAGCGCTGGCCTACGGTGCGGCGCTGGGTGCCATCATCTTTGCCATCTTTGTGGCGCTGGTGGCCGCCCTGCGGATCTCCACCGTGTCGGAGGTGGGCTTCCTCAACTCCACCTCCGTGGTGATGGTGCCGCTGCTGTGTGCGGCGGGCCAGCGCAAATGCCCCAGCCGCAACGTACTGGCGGCCATGGTCATCGTGCTGGTGGGACTTCTGCTGATGAATCTGGAGCATGGCCTCCGGTTTTCCTCCGGTGCGCTGCTGTGCCTGTTGTCGGCGCTGCTG
>CAKTQP010000069.1 GCA_934597165.1 uncultured Oscillospiraceae bacterium | reverse complement strand
AGCAAGAAGCCCCAGAACGGCTATCGCGACTTTATCATGGGCGAGGCTCGGTACTCTGCGCTGACGCGGTCCTTCCCTGAACGGGCGGATGCGTTGTTCCAGGAGTCGGAAGATGTGGCCATGGAGCGATATGACCGGCTGGAAAAGCTGGGGACTGTATACAATTAAATATTGAAACAGCAGTTCACCCCCTGCTGCCATCAAAAACCAAACAGACGCAAAACACAATGTTTTGCGTCTGTTTGTTTACCATATCGGATGGATATGCTCTTCCCACACTCGGAGCATCTGCTCCACATCCCCGGTCATCGTCCCGGCGAAGTGCAGACGCCCGGCAGCGTCCACCGCGCCCACACCGGCAGCGTTGCAGGACAGCTCCATCAGCTCCGTCCACTGGGCAGCCCCCGAACGTCCCTTGTCCAGGAACGCCTTACAGGCGCCGGCCATCAGCAGCCTACCGTCCTGAGTCAGACCGTACACATAAGCGCTGTCGCAGGCCACGGACAGGATGTTCTGCCACTGCTCTGCCGCTTTTCTGGGGTCGTTGGGTTTCCCGGCGAAGGACACGGTGCCGTCCTGGTGCAGCGCAGCCACACAGTCCCGTGCCGCGGTGAGGTAGGTCACATTCTGCCAAGCCGCCACCGCTTCCCCAGCGCCCGCCGGCAGGGTGCCGGCCACGCGGACGGTGCCGTTTGTGGTCAAACCCACCACGTGACGGGTGCCGCAGGCCAGGGTCTGGATGTCCGTCCACTGCCGCACTGCCGGGTCCGCCGGTGCGCCCTGCACTAGGACGGTGCCGGTCTTGGTGACGCCATAGGTACAGTTGGGGGCGGCCAGGGCGAACTGGATGTCCCGCCATTGGTCGGTGTCCCGCTGGCCATAGCTGTTGTCCTCTCCCACTACCTTCACGGTGCCATCGGCGTAGACCACTGCGTCATTGCGCTCGCTGGCGCTGAACTGCACCACGTTCTGCTCCACCTGAAGCCGACCGTTGGTGGAAGCCAAGTAGAGAGTGCGCTCCTGGGGCACCAGCAGGGCGACGGCGTGGTTGCCCACGGTGAGGCGATGTCCGCCTGCGTGTTCCGCCCGTTGTTTGGCCTGCCAGGCTGTTTTGGCGGCTTGGACTGCCTTCTGCCACTGAGCCAGGCTCTCCGCACCGGCAAAGGATTGCAGGTAGGCGTTCTGGAACCCGCAGTGGCCGCAGTCGTATTCCGAGAGCGAGACCGCTCCCTTTTCTCTGCCGCACACGGGGCAGACCGAAGCCACTTTGATGCTCATACGCGGCCTCCCTTCTCCTGTTCTGTTTCCGCCTGGGTGACAACTCGTTCCCAGATGTATTTCACCGGCAGCACGTAGTTGATCTCCTCCAGAAAGTGTTCATCCCCAGAGGTCTGGGAGCCGCAGAGGATGCCGATGATGGTGCCGTCCTTCTTAGAGAAGACCGGGCCGCCGGAGCAGCCCTTTTTGGCCTCCATGTTGGTGTTGATGCGCTCCAGACCGTTCTTGATCTGGGTGGAGGAGATGTAGCCCTGGAACAGGCTGGGCTGCAGCTCGTTCAGGTCGTCGCTGAGCTTTCCACCGAAGGGATAGCCCCAATGGTAGATAGACTCACCGGTCTGGGTGGGCTGGGACAGAGGACGCAGGGGCAGGGTGGGATAGTCCCCGTCCTCCATCTTCAGGATGGCCGCATCCAGCTCGCTGTCCGCCCACACCACCTCTGCCGGGTTCCACAGGGTGCGCTGCCCATTGTCCACCTTCAGACGCACCAGAATATCAGTGCAGCCCTCGATGACATGGTGGCAGGTCAAGATGTGACCGTCCTTGGTGAGGATAGAGCCGCTGCCGCTGCTGACACTGCGGTCATTCTTGGCGCGGATATAGACCACACTGGCCACCTGGTTCAGGTAGCGATCCTCCCAGTTTCCCTCCCCCTCCGGCACAGCCAACTTGCTGGCCGACAGGGTGAACGACGCCTTGCTCTGCTTGGGGCTGGGAACAGCAGATTCCTCCACTTCCTCCTCTTCGTCGGACAGATAGGGCAGGTACTGTTCCGGCAGGTGGCGCAGGGCGTAGACCCGCTGTCCGTCCTGTAATTCCGGATCCCGTGCCCACAGCTTGCGCATCCGAAGTTCCAGCTTTTCCGCCTCCCGGCCGTTGGCCCAGTTCTTGATCCTGGCGTCGATCATGTGCTCAAACAGCGGCTCCAACACCTCTTGCAGATCCTCGGCCAGGACGAATTTCTTCTTCCGGCACTTCTGGAGGAAGATCCGGCACAGCTCCTCCGCCGTGTAATCTCGGAGCAGGAAATCCTTTTCAAACCGGCTCTCAAATCCCGGATTGGAGTCCAGGAACGCCTTCATGGGCTTAGGATACCCGGCAGCGATGACCGCAAACTCCCCGTTCCGGTCGCTCATCTGCTCCAGCAGGGTGTCGATGGCCTCCTGGCCAAAGTCGTCGCCGCTGCTGCCTGCCCGTTTCAGGGTATAGGCTTCGTCGATGAACAGCACGCCGCCCATGGCGCGGTCAATGCACCGTTTGGTCTTTGCAGCGGTCTGTCCCATATACTCTGCCACCAGGTCGGCACGGGTCACCTTTACTGTGTGCCCCCGAGAGAGCAGGCCGATCTCTTTGTAAACCTTGCCGATCAGCTTCGCCACGGTGGTCTTACCGGTGCCTGGGTTGCCCCGAAGCACCCAGTGGAAGTTCAGGTCATCTATCAGATCCTCCATTTCGGGACGTGTGCTGATCTGTCCCAGGGACAGCAGATCCTCCAGTTCCCCCTTCACCTCATCAAAGCCAATGAGCTGCTGGATCTCCTCCACCGCGCTGCGTGGCTTTTCCGCTGTTTGGGGCGTGCCCTTGAGATAGCGGGTGAACTTCTTGGGCACATGCTCCTCTGTGAGCAGGATCTTCTTTCCGTCCTCCGTCTCTCGGAATTCCGGATGATCCTCCCATTCGTGGAGCATCTCCCGCAGCAGGTTCTCCGCCTCCCGACCGTTGCCCCAATCCCGCAGCTTGCTTTCCCGCTGCTTCTCATTGGCGAAGAAGGATTCCAGTTTCGCCGCCAAAGCCGGTTCCAGCACCGCCTTTTGTGCCTGGCACTTCTGTGCAAAGATCTGCGCCAGCTCCGCCGGGGTGTAGTCCTCCAGGACGAATTTCTTCATCCGGCTGGCAAGACCTGCGTTGGCCTTCAGGAAGTCCTCCATGTCGCTGGGATACCCGGCGCAGATGACGGCGAACTCGCCCTTGTAATCCTCCATGGCCTCCACCAGCTCCCCAATGGCCTCCTGGCCATAACCGCTGCCGTTGCCCTCCACCTTGGTCAGGGTATAGGCTTCGTCAATGAACAGCACGCCGCCCATGGCACGGTCGATCGCCCGCCGAGTCTTTTGGGCGGTCTGCCCCATGTATTCCCCCACCAGGTCGGAGCGGGTGACCTTATTGGTATGTCCTTTGGGCAGGATGCCGCACTCCCGATAGACCTGGCCGATGAGCTTGGCGATCATGGTCTTGCCAGTGCCGGGGTTGCCCTCCAGCACCCAATGGAGCCGTTCCGGCATCCGGACCACGCCCAACTCCTCCGCCTGGCTGGAACGCTTGGCCTTGAGCAGCTTCCGCAGCTCTTCCTTGATGGACTCGTAGCCCACCAGGTCATCCAGCTTCTCCGCTGCCGTCCGAGTGTCCGGCTGGGGCAGTGGCTGTTTGGTGAAGCGCACCAGCTCTACTGGGATGTCCGCACCGGTGAGCTGCTGTTTCAGTTCTCTGGGGAAGTCCTCGCCGTACTGGCGGATGAGCCGGTCGGTCTGGGCATCCAGAGAGTCGGGCAGGAACTCGGTGCGGACGTAGCGGGCGTTGCCGAAGGTCTTTTCCTTGCCGTGGATCTCCACATAGCGGGTCAAGGCGCGCAGGGCGTACTCCTGATAGTCCGCGTCCGCCTGGATGCCCTTCTCTGCCAGCATGGCCAGCAGGATGGCCTGCAATTCAGCACCGGAGTAGTTGTCAAAGTGTACGATCTCTGTGAACCGGCTCTGGAAGCCGGAATTGTGCTTTAAGAAGTCGTCCATCTCGTCCTCGTAGCCCGCCACGATGACGCAGAGATTACTGCGATTGTTCTCCATAAAGGGCAGCAGCGCGTCCAGGATAGGACGGCCGCGTCCGGTGGTGTCGGTGGTCAGCTGATAAGCCTCGTCGATGAACAGCACCCCATCCAAGGCGTGCTTCACCGTCTCATAGAAGTCCCCATGGTGCTCCTCGTTGAACACCTGGGACATCAATTCCGAGGCAGTGAACTCCACCAGGTGCCCTCGTTTCAGCATCCCCAGGTTGCGCAGGATCTGCCCCATGTACCGTGCCACGGTGGTCTTGCCGGTGCCGGGGTTGCCGGTGAACAGGTAGTGTCCCGGCTCCTTCTGGTCTCCTGCCAGCATCCGACGGCGGAGCCGCTCTACGGTGGCCTTCACGCCGCTGAGGCCGGTCAGGCTGTTCAGTCGGTTCAGCGCTTCCGCCCGCATCTCGGCCACCGGTTTCAGGTTGCCGGACAGGGCTTCCGGAATGTGGCGGGGTTCCAGGAGGGCGTGGGTGTTGCCATTCTCATCGGTCACCGACTGGGCATCCGGGTCCCGCTTCCAGTTCCGCATCATGTCGTCCAGCAGGTTCACCGCCTCTCTGGCATTGTTCCACTCCGTACCCGCCAGGTTCACCCAGTTCTCGCAGAAGTTGGGCAGTGCCGCCTGGAGTTCGTCAGAGAGGATGGCGTCGTTCTTCCGGGCGTGGAAGGCCACGATCTGTTCCATCTCCGCCGGGGTGTAATCGTTGATGTGCAGGTGGCGGAACCGGCCGGCCAGACCGGGGTTGGATTTCTCGAACAACTCCATCTCTCTGGGATAACCTGCCGCCACCACGACGAACTTGCCCTTGTACTGATCCATCAGCTTCACCAACGTGTCGATGACCTCCTGGCCAAAGTCGTTGCCGCTGTTGCGGCTGCGCTTGAGGGTATAGGCTTCGTCGATGAACAGCACGCCGCCCATGGCCTCCTGCACCTTCTGCCGGGTCCACAGAGCGCTCTCGCCCACGTGGTTGCTCACCAGTTCAGAACGGTCGGTCTCCACCACGTGTCCGGTCTCCAAGTAGCCCATCTCGTAGAACAGCTGTCCGATGAGGTGGGCGGTGGTGGTCTTGCCGGTGCCGGGGTTGCCGGTGAGGAGAAAGTGGATCATCTCCTCCTTGGGCTTGGGACGGGGCAGGTCGGGCTGGAGGCGGGAGGCAGTCAGGTAGGACAGTGCCGCTGTCTGGTCTGGGGTGCCTACGTCGTACTGTCCCAGGGCGTCCTTCAGGGACTGCATCCCGATGAGCGCCGCCAGCTGCTCCTTGGCCGGGGTGGGCTGTTTCACCCCCACCAGTTCATAGCAGGCCGCCGGGGTCAGAGGATGCTGGGTGCCAAAGTCCCGCAGGTGGACGTACAGTTCCTTGATGCGCACCTGCTGTTCGCTCAGCGCCATGGCCTGGCGCAGCGCCTGGGCGTTGGCGTTCAGGTTCCGGATGGACATCTGCAAGCCGTGGCGCACCCGCAGGTAGGTGAGCAGGTTGCGCAGCTCGGCCATGTTGGGGCAGCCGATGCGGATGTCGTTGACGTTCTTGCCCTGGGGGTCGAACTGGGTGACCCGGTAGACGTTGCCCAAGCTCTCGTCGGTGTACAGGAACACCATGATGTTCTCGTTCTCCGTACCCATCCGCTCGTAGCCGGCAGTGAGGGCGTGCATGGGATCGTCGCCGAACTCCCGCAGGAAGGCGTCCGGGTCGTTGATGACCACCGCCGTCTTGATGCTGGCGTCATACATGTAGGCGTCCATCTGGCGCTTGACGAAGGTGTTGTCCACCATACCCAGGTGCAGCGGACCCTCGCCCATCCGGCGGATGCCGATGCCGGAGGCGGCGCCGGGCGTCCACATTCCATCGGTCTGCTCCGGCTGGTCGGGAACGACTTCTGCCTGGGGCTGCGTGGCTTCTTCCGCCGCCACGGGCGCTTTCTTGCCCAGCTTGCCCCGTTTTAGGCCGCCCTTCCGACGGGTGGGCACAACGCCTTCCGGTGCGGGAGCCGTCCCTTTGCCTGTGCCACCCCGCACCCGCAGGAGGGCAAAGGATTCGTCATCGTAGCAGTAGAGCTTCTGATCCTTGTCGTAAAAGACCACCCGCTCATACCCGCTGCGCTTCAGCTCCAGCTGGGTCAGCTGCTCGATGTTCAGCTTCAGGCCACCGTCGGTGTAAAACTCATCTGCGGTACAGCCACGGATGAAGAACAGGTGCCGCCAGGCGTTTTCCGGTGTAAAGTAGTTTGCTCCCATGATGGTTCTCCTCTGTTATCAGGGTCTGGTCTTCCGTCCGATGCGAGCGGTGACGTCTGTCGTCCGCACCGCCCCTTCCGGCGGCGTGGCACGGGCGGACTCCTTCCCGGCAGCTACCGCGGCGATGTCGCCCACACGTGCCACCTCCTGTGCCGTCCCATCTCCGTACCGTCTGGCGCAGGGGAAGGCACAGCCCTCCACGCCAGCACCCCGGAGCTTTTCCGCCACCTCGTTGACCATGCGATCCCGGGTGATGGGGTTGTTGTCCGCGTTGCCCACGATGAGCTCCACGTGGTTGGTGACCACGCCAGCCTCGTCAGGCAACGGGGTGATGACCACCGCCACCTGGTCTCGGGTGACCGGGTTCTGGAAGATGGCGTGGTACTCTTCCCGGTTCTCCTCGCTGAAGAAGTCCCCGTCGGAGTCGATCATCTCATAGTTTTCGTCCAGAATGTGTCCGATCTTGGACGCCGTCTCAAAGCGGGACAGGGACATGGCCACATTGATATGAGCGGCGTTCTCCACCAATGCCAACTCCTCCTGCAAGCCACGGATCTGTTCCACCCGCTCCTGCAGCTCCGTGGTGGT
>CAKTQP010000068.1 GCA_934597165.1 uncultured Oscillospiraceae bacterium | reverse complement strand
CCGTCAATGTTCTGGGTCAGCACCGCCCGGAGCTTGCCCGCCGCTTCCAGCTCCGCCAGCTTCAGGTGGCCGATGTTGGGTTCCGCGTTCAGGGGCAGCATCTTGTCCCGGTAGAACCGATAGAACTTCTCGGGATAGCTGACAAAATAGCTGTGGGAGATGATGGTCTCAGGCGGTTCATCGTAGCACTGATTGTACAGGCCATCCTTGCTGCGGAAATCGGGCACGCCGCTCTCGGTAGACATCCCAGCGCCGCCGAAAAAGACGATGTTGCTGCTCTCGTCCACCCACTGTTGTAAGGTCTTTCTGTTCTCGTCCATGGCTTCCTCCTTGGTGCGTCCGGGGGTTTGCCCCCTGTGGTTGTCTTGCGTATGACTCTATTATACTGGAAATGAAGCGGCACAACAATCAAAACTTTCAACTTCCTCTTCGAAACACAAGCCCCGCAGGGCAACTAAACTTCTTTTCGCTTTCTTTTGCTTCATGGAAGAAAAGGAAGTGGGGTCCAGGGGCAAGGCCCCTGGTCGGCATCCGCAGATGCCGAAATACCCTTTGCGTTCAATAGCGCAGGAGAGGGTGAATTTTCGTCGCAGACGAAAAGAGGGAGAACCCTCGCCGGGGGTTCTCCCTTTACGCAGAGTCTCCCCCCTCCTCAAACTCCTCCCGCAGCTTCCCCAACGCCTTCTTCTCGATCCGGCTCACATAGGACCGGGAAATGCCACACTGGCTAGCCACCTCCCGTTGGGTCTGAGGCGGGTTCCCGTCCAATCCATACCGGCGCACAATGACCAGCTTCTCCCGGTCGGTCAGACACCGTTCCACCACATCCCGCACCTGCTGGCAGGCGTCCCGGGTGTTCAAATCCTCCAACATGGTGTCCTCCACCCGGATGACGTCCATCAGAGACAGAGCGCTCCCCTCGTCCTCCTGATCCAGGGCGTCGTTCAGGGACACCTCCCCTGCCAGCCGACGGGTCTTGCGCAGGTACATGAGCACCTCGTTTTCGATGCACCGGGCGGCGTAGGTGGCCAGTTTGATCTTCTTCTCCATGTTGTAGGTGTTGACCGCTTTGATGAGACCCAGGGTGCCGATGGAGATGAGGTCGTCGGTGTCGCCGCCGATCTGGGTGTAGTATTTTTTGACGATGTGCGCCACCAAACGCAGGTTGTGTTCGATGAGTTTCCCCCGTGCCGCCTGGTCGCCGGCGGCGGCCAGTTCCAGGCAGCGCCGTTCCTCCTGGGCGGAGAGCGGTTTGGGAAAGGAGCCTTGAGCACCCAGCCGCAGGGCGGTGAAGTTGCCTTGGAGCAGGAGCAGGATGAGCATGGAAAACATATTGGATTCCCCCTTTGTGGAAACTATATTCCTGGGGGAAATTGTCCTATGCATCCCACAAAATCAAAGATTTTGTGGGAACCCTTCCGATTTCACTTCCTCGGGTCAAGTGAATTGACCCTGCGGCGAGATTTTGCTCCGCAAAATGCTCGAGACGCCGGACTCCCGGCGATTTTTATCCCACAAAATCAAAGATTTTGCAGGAACCCTTCCGATTTCACTTCCTCGGGTCAAGTGAATTGACCCTGCGGCGAGATTTTGCTCCGCAAAATGCTCGAGACGCCGGACTCCCGGCGATTTTTATCTCACAAAATCAAAGATTTTGCGGGAACCCTTCCGATTTCACTTCCTCGGGTCAAGTGAATTGACCCTGCGGCGAGATTTTGCTCCGCAAAATGCTCGGAACGCCGGACTCCCGGCGATTTTGTTTTTCTCTGCAACGTCCGTTTCAGCAAAAAAGAGAGCCCTTCCCAGGCTCTCTTTTCCAAGATTCAATCCTTCACGATATGGTGTTTTTCCGATTTCCCGCTCAAGGCAAAGGCGATATTCACCGCATGGTCCGCGCACCGTTCCAGGTCGGTGACCATATCTGAGAACACCACGCCGCAGACCGGGTTGCAGGTGTTGTTGAGCAGGCGTTCCATGTGCTTGTCCACGCACTGTTCCTCCAGGTCGTCCACCACGTTCTCCAGCCACTCCGCTTCCTGCAGGCGGTCGAAGTCGTCGTTGGCGAACACCTCCATGGAGATATGAGTGGCGGCCATGACGGCCTGGCACATCTCGATCAGATCCTTTTCCGCCTCCGGAGACAGGTCGATCTTCTGCTCCTTCAGCCGCATCATATACTGGGTCAGGTTCTCCGCATGGTCACTGATGCGCTCAATGTCGGACACCGCCAGGATCATGTGGGACAGGCGGCTCAGCTCTTTGTCGGTCATGTGGTGGTAGCGCATATTGATGAGCGCCTGGGTGATCTGGCTATCCAGATAATCCACCACCGCCTCCAGCTCAAAGACCGGCTTGACCTTGCTCTCATCCCGCTGCAGGACGCAGTCGATGCCCATCTGCAGGTTTTCCTCGGCGAATTTGCCCATGCGGGCGATCTCCATCTGCGCCTGCTTCAGCGCCACGGCGGGCGGGATATTCTCCAGGCCGGACAGGTAGACCAGGCGATAACGCTCGTCCTTTTCCTGCTCTTCCGGCAGGACGGGGATGATCTTGCGGGAGATCTTGACGATCATATTGGACATGGGCAGCTCGATGAGCACAGCCACGGTGGCAAAAATGGTGTGGGTGTGGGCGATCTGGCGGCCGATGTCGTGGGGGGCCAGGCTCTGGATGAAGTCCAGGATCTGGGGGAAGATGGTGATGAGGGTGGTCAGGATGATGGCTCGGATGACGTTGAACACCAGGTTCAGCACCGCGCTGCGCTTGCCCTCCCGGTTGGTGGTCAGGGAGGCCAGCAGGTTGGGGGTGACGGAACCGATGGCAGCGCCGATGGCCAGGTAGACCACGGTGCGGTAGTCCAGGATGCCTTGGATAGCGAAGGCCTGGAAGATGGCGATGGAGGAGGAGGAGCTTTGCACCAGGGCGGTGAAGAGGACGCCGAAGATCAGCGCCGCCGCCGGGTTGGACAAGCCCTCCAACAGGGCGATGAACTGCTCGGTCTGAGACATTGGGATGATGGCTTGCTTCATCAGAGTGATGCCCTCGAACAGCATACCAAAGCCCATGACAACTTCCCCAATGTATTGGATGGTCGCCTTTTTCACGAACAGATACATCACCGTACCGACGAACAAGATCATCGGCGCGTATGAGCCTAAATCAAAAGCGGTCAGCTGAGCGGTGACCGTGGTGCCGATGTTGGCACCCATGATGACCCCCAGCGCTTGGGACAGATTCATCAGCCCGGAGTTGACGAAGCCGATGACCATGACGTCGGTGGCCGACGAGCTTTGAATCATCATGGTCACCAAAACGCCCACCAACACGGACACGACGCGGTTGCGGGTCGCTTTTTCCAGGATGATGCGGAGGTTATCACCGGCGGCGTTCTTCAGCCCGCTGGACATCTCCATCATGCCATACAAAAACAAGCCCACACCGCCTAACAGCGCGAACACATCCAATATAGACATAGTATGCTCCTATTCTCACGATTTTTGCTTTTCGTTCTTTATCCGGCAAAAACTCTATCTATTATATCATTTTGCCGGGAAATTTCCATATGCTGAACCACAAATTTCGTGATTTATTTTTTGCCTTCTCGCCCTTCTTTTTCTCCATTTTGCACAACTCCATTCATCTTTTCCCCTTCCGCCCTGTGAATTTCCCTGTCATTTTCCTTTTTTGACCACTTTTTCTCCCTCTCCCCGCCCTTTGCACCCACTCCTGCACCATTTTATGACAAAAAAACCGCCCACCGAGAACGGTGGACGGTTCTGATTCAGGTCAGTCTTCCGTATTGTAGTAGTTGATGAGGCAGCCAGCCAGCACGATGTCCCGTTCCTCCCAGGTCATGCCAGGCAGCTGGAGGGTGACGGCCGTCTCCTTGCCCTTCTGGAGCAGGGTGGCCTGGATGGTCTCCCCGTCCCCTTCCAACAGGGCGCGGACGCCGGGGATCCACAGCTGGTCGCCGGGCTGGATGTCGTAGTCGGCCAGGCCGTCCACGATGAAGGGCAGCATACCCCAGTTGACCACGTTGGAGCGATAGCGCTTGGTGGCATATTCCGCCGCCAGGTTGGCGCAGCCACCCAGCACCCGCTGGCAGCTGGCGGCCTGCTCTCTGGCGGAGCCGTCGCCGGGCTTCAGCGCCATGACGAAGGAACCCAGGCCGGTGGTCTCCGCAGCGTGACCGGCCAGTGCAGCGGTGACTTCCGCATCCACGTTGCCCTGACGGCGCTTCTGTTCCACCGCCTGGATGGCCTTAGCACGACCCACATAGGCCGGGTCCTTCCGGCTCAGGGTGAACTCGGCCAGCTTCAAGGGGTTGGAACGATAGCTGGAAGTCTCGCCGGAGGGGATCAGCTCGTCGGTGGTGGTCACCGGATCGTAGATGGCGCTGGCGGCAGTCAGCAGCAGATCCTGCGGCATGGCAATCTGTTCCGGCCAGTCGGCGATGTTGGGGCCAAAGACCAGCTCGGCGTCCGGGTCGGGCTTGCCCACACCGTAATAGACCCGGCTGCGATAGGAGGTGTCGTCGTATTCGTAAGGCTCGTTGGCCGGGTCAGCGGGCACGTTGGGCAGTTCGGTGGCCGCGGTCAGCGCACCACCGTTGAGGACGGTGGCGGCGATGGAACGGGCGTCCATCAGAGCCACATAACTCAGCTGGCCGTCAGACGGCTTGCTGCCCTCCCGGTTGGGGAAGTTCCGGGTGGAGTGGCGGATGGAGAAAGCGCCGTTGGCGGGCACATCCCCCGCGCCGAAGCAGGGGCCACAGAAGCAGCTGCGGACGGAAGCACCGGCAGCTGCCAGGGTGGTCAGCGCACCGTTCCGGGACAGGGCCAGGAAGGCGGGCATGGAACCGGGGTAGCAGCTCAGCCACAGGGCGCCGTCCCCCAGCCGCTGGCCGGACAAAATCTCAGAGACCCGCATCAGGTTCTGATAGGTGCCGCCGGAACAGCCGGCGATGACCGCCTGATCCACATAGAACTTGCCGTCCCGCACCTTCTTGGTCAGAGACTCCGGCGCTTCCTTCAGCTTGAACTGTTCGATGGTGGCCTTGTCCACCTGGTGGAGGATGTCCATCATGTTGGCCTTGAAGTCTGCAATGGTGAAGGCGTTGGAGGGGTGGAAGGGCAGAGCGATCATAGGCTCCACCTTGGACAGATCCACCAGGATCACGTCGTCATAGTAAGCGCCCTCCGCCGGGTTCAGTTCCTTATATTCTTCCCCACGACCCAGAGTGGTCATGTACGCCTTGGTGGTCTCATCGGTACACCAGACCGAGGACAGACAGGCGGTCTCGGTGGTCATGACGTCGATGCCGCAGCGGTAGTCCATGGACAGAGCCGCCACGCCGGGGCCGAAGAATTCCATGATGGAGTTTTTCACGATGCCCTTGGGGAAGGTGGCGCCGATGAGCGCCAGCGCCACGTCCTGGGGGCCTACGCCGGGACGGGGTACGCCGGTGAGGTAGATGGCGATGACCTTGGGATAGGCGATGTCATAGGTCTTGTTCAGCAGCTGTTTCACCAGCTCCGGGCCGCCCTCGCCCATGGCGATGGTGCCGAAAGCGCCGTACCGGGTGTGGCTGTCCGACCCCAGGAGCATCTTGCCGCCGCCGGCGTAGCGCTCTCTCATGTAGGAGTGGATGACCGCCTGATGAGCGGGGACGAACTCGCCGCCGTACTTCTTGGCAGCGGACAGGCCGAACACGTGGTCGTCCTCGTTGATGGTACCGCCTACGGCACAGAGGCTGTTGTGGCAGTTGGTGAGGACGTAGGGCAGGGGGAACTGCTGGAGGCCGCTGGCGCGGGCAGTCTGGATGATGCCCACGTAGGTGATGTCATGGGAGGCCATGGCGTCGAACTTGATCTTCAGGTTGGTCATGTCGCCGCTGGTGTTGTGGCTTTCCAGGATGCCATAGGCCATGGTGCCCTTCTTGGCCTCCGCCGGGGTGGGCATCCCCTCTGCCGGTGCTGGCAGGAAGGCGCCGTCTTTATAGTATGCAGGATGGTGCAGGATCTGTAACATAGGAGGTTCCTCCAAACAAAATGAAATGGTACTTTATTATAGCACGCTTTACTGTGTCAAACAAGGCACAGACTGTATAAAAAACACCTCCCATGCAAGGTCTCCCTCGTCGCCCTCCGTTTTTACAGGCGGCGCCCCGCCCGATAAAGGGCTTGCATCCACCAGGCTGCAAGCTCCACTGCTCACACTTTCGGGAACGCGTTTCCGGTTGCGCTTTTCACCTAAGGCTTGTATAATGAACCAAGACAACAACATCATCAGGAGGCATGATTTATGAATCCCGCTGAACAGGTTTTGCAATATCACATCCAATTAGGCCGCGACGTCCCCCTCGGCAAGTACTGCCTGCTCCCCGGCGACCCGGGTCGGTGCGCCGCCATCGCCGCTCACTTCGACAACCCGGTTCACCAGATGACCAACCGGGAGTACTGCACCTGGACTGGCACTCTGCTGGGACAGCCGGTATCCGTCTGCTCCACCGGCATCGGCGGCCCCTCTGCCGTCATCGCCATCGAGGAGCTGGCCCAGCTGGGGGTGACCACCTTCCTGCGGGTGGGCACCTGCGGCGGCATCCGCACCGACGTCCAGTCCGGTGACGTGGTCATCGCCACCGGCGCCATCCGCATGGAGGGCGCCAGCCGGGAGTACGCCCCCATCGAGTACCCGGCCGTGTCCGATTTCCAGGTGACCACCGCCCTGGTACAGGCCGCTCAAAAGCTGGGCAAGTCCTACCACACCGGTGTCGTCCAGTGCAAGGACTCCTTCTACGGACAGCACATCCCGGAGCGGATGCCGGTCTCCTACGAGCTGCTGGCCAAGTGGGAGGCGTGGAAACGGCTGGGGGTGCTGGCCAGTGAGATGGAATCCGCCGCTCTCTTTGTGGCCGCCAACGCCCTGGGCGTCCGCTGCGGCAGCTGCTTCCACGTGGTCTGGAACCAGGAACGCCAGAACGCCGGCCTGGATCAGACCGAGAGCCACGACACCG
>CAKTQP010000067.1 GCA_934597165.1 uncultured Oscillospiraceae bacterium | reverse complement strand
CCACCTCCGTACCTTTGGTTTGAGCAAGAGCGTCCTGCAGGGGGAACAGACCCCTGACGCAGAGGAGACCGTCCGCCTGTGCCTTTACGATGTCAATCGCGGAGAGACCGAGCAGGCCAACCAGCTGATGACGGACGAGTGCGAACAGTACGAGGCCAAGACGCTGCCGGATGTGAAGCTGCTGGACATTGAGCCGTGGGAAGATAATTCGGAACAGGAACAGGGCTTCCGCGTTGTGTATAACTGGCGGACGTTTTGGGCGCCTTGGTGGAAGGACGACTGGACGATTGACACCAACTTCCAGCTGGTGCAGCAGGATGGTGGGTGGAAGATCAAATCCATCGGCAACGGCTGACCCTGAAAATAGAATTGTGACACCGGGGCGCAGGGGCAATCCTCCTGCGCCCCTTGCAATCATTGGCAAGGGAGGGTATAATAATCCAATGTATCAATCTCTGCGCAGGCTCCAGGGATCCCCACGCATCTGGGGTGTCGGCTGCCTGCCCTTTTTCCACTCGCTAGAAGGACGGAGGAGAGAGAAACTGTGGCCCGCTTCCATTCGGCGGCGCCAACAAAGGAGGAACTGCGACAATGGCAGAAAAGTTTTATATCACAACCCCCATCTATTACCCCTCGGATAAGCTGCACATCGGTCACACCTACTGCACCGTGGCCACTGACACCATGGCACGCTACAAGAGAATGTGCGGCTATGACGTGCTGTTTTTGACCGGTACCGATGAACACGGCCTGAAGATCGAGCAGAAGGCCAAGGCCGCCGGCATCACCCCCCAGCAGTTCGTGGACAACGTGGTCTGCGGCAAGGGCGGCATCAAGGACCTGTGGAAGCTGATGAACATCTCCAACGACCGCTTCATCCGCACCACCGATGATTATCATGTGAAGAGCATCCAGAAGATCTTTGAGAAGATGCACGACAACGGCGACATCTACAAGGGTGCTTACAAGGGCAAATACTGCGTCCCCTGCGAGTCCTTCTGGACCGATTCCCAGCTGGTGGACGGCAAGTGTCCCGACTGCGGCCGTGAGGTACAGGACGCCGAGGAGGAAGCCTATTTCTTCCGTCTCTCCAAATACCAGCAGAAGATCGAAGAGCTGCTCAGCAAGCCCGGTTTCCTGGAACCGGAGAGCCGCCGCAACGAGATGATGAACAACTTCGTCAAGCCCGGCCTGGAAGACCTCTGCGTCAGCCGTACCAGTTTCACCTGGGGCATCCCCGTCACCTTCGACCCCGGTCATGTGGTCTACGTTTGGGTGGACGCACTGAGCAACTATATCACCGCCCTGGGCTATATGAACGACAAGTATGACGACTACGAGAAATATTGGCCCTGTGACGTCCACTTCATCGGCAAGGAGATCGTCCGCTTCCACTCCATCATCTGGCCTGCCATGCTCATGAGCTTGGGTGAACCCCTGCCCAAGAAGGTCTATGGCCACGGCTGGCTGCTGCTGGGCGGCGGCAAGATCTCCAAGAGCAAGGCCAACACCACCGTCAACGTCATCGACCCCATCATCCTGGCCGAACGCTATGGCGTGGACGCCCTCCGTTACTACTTGCTCCGGGAATTCCCCTTCGGCAGCGACGGCAACTTCTCCAACGAGAGCCTCATCAAGCGCATCAACATCGACCTGGCCAACGACCTGGGCAACCTGGTCAGCCGTACCACTGCCATGGCCGTGAAATATTTCGGCGGCACCCTGCCCGCAGAACAGCAGGCGGACGACGAGAAGGACGCCGAACTGATCGCACTGGCTTCCGGGCTGAAGGACAAATACTATGAAAAGATGGAATCCTACACCTTCCAGGGTGCTCTGGTGGACATCTTTGAGGTCATCTCCCGTGCCAACAAGTATATCGACGAGAACGCACCTTGGGTGCTGGCCAAGAACGACGAGGATAAGCCTCGCCTGGCTCGCGTCCTGTACAACCTGCTGGAGGCCGTCCGCATCTGCACCATCATGCTGACCCCCTTCATGCCGGACACCACCGCCAAGATCTTCGAGCAGATCGGCGCGGAGAAGACCGGTTGGGAAGACGCTGGCACTTGGGGTCTGCTCCCTGCTGACGTTACTGTCCACAAGGGCGAGAACCTGTTCCCCAGAATCGACCTGGACAAGGAACTGGAGACCCTGAAGGAGATCGAGCTGGCTCGTCAGGCTGAACAGGCTGGCTCCACTGTGGAATTCAAGGACGAGATCGACTTCGAGACCTTTGAAAAGGTGGACATGACCGTCTGCAAGGTCAAGAGCTGCGAGAACGTGAAGAAGAGCAAGAAGCTCTTGAAGTTCATCCTGGACGACGGCTCCGGCAAGGATCGTCAGATCCTGTCCGGCATCGCCGCCTACTACAAGCCGGAAGAGCTGGTGGGCAAGACCGTCGTGGCCGTGACCAACCTGGCGCCTCGGAAGATGATGGGGCAGGAGAGCTGCGGTATGCTGCTCAGCGCCGAGAAGAATGACAAGCTCCAGCTGATCATCCTGGACGACGCCATCGAAGCAGGCGCAAAGTTCTGCTGATTTCACAACTGACAGCCCCGTCCTGCGACGGGGCTGTTCGCGTAATAGGAGAAGATGATGAAACGAACCCTTTCTTTGCTCTTGACCGCCGCCCTCCTGCTGGTCACCACCTGCGCCTGCGGCGGCGGGGACTCCAACTCCAGCCAGAGTGCTGCGCCCACACAGAGCGCGGCCGCCAGCTCTGCTCCTGCCCAGACGGAGCCGGAGAAATTGGACTTGACCCTGGCCTTCACCGGCGACATCAACCTGGATGATGACTGGTATGTGATGCAGTACCTGAAAAACTCCGCCGGCGGGAAGCTGTCCGCCTGCATCGACCCGGTGCTGTTGGAGAAGATGAACCAGGCAGACCTGTGCTGTATCAATAACGAGTTCGCCATCTCCGACCGAGGCGAAAAGCTGGCGGGGAAAGCGTACACCTTCCGGGCAAAACCGCAAAATATCTCCTACCTGAAGGAGATGGGCGCTGACCTGGTGACCTTGGCCAACAACCACATCTATGACTACGGCAAGGACGCCTTCAACGACACCCTGGACAACCTGAGCAAGGCGGGCATCGACTACGTGGGTGCGGGTCATAACAAGGCAGAGGCGATGAAGCCTCTGGTCTACGACCTGAACGGCCTGAAAGTGGCCTATGTGAACGCCACCCGAGCGGAGCTGACCCTGTACACCCCGGACGCCGGGGAGGATTCTCCGGGCGTTCTGAGCTGCTACGACCCCGCCCAGTTCAAAGAGGTCATCGCCCAGGCCAAACAGCAGGCGGATTTGGTGGTCTGCTGCGTCCATTGGGGCATCGAGTACAGCTATGAGCTGGAACAGGTGCAGAAGGACACGGCGCGAGCCTATATCGACGCCGGTGCTGACGTGATCGTGGGCACCCACTCCCACTGCCTCCAGGGCATTGAGTATTACAAGGGCGCGCCCATCTTCTACAACCTGGGCAACTTCTGGTTCAACGAAAAGGATTTGCTCACCTGCCTGCTGGAGCTGCACGTGACTGGCACCAAGGAGGACTGGAAGCTGGACGCCACCATCGTCCCCGCTCACCAGGCCGGGTGCGTGACCAAATACCTGACCGACGGCAGCAGTGTCTACAACCTGTTGGAGTCCATCTCTGTCAACGCCGGTATCAAACCGGATGGCACCGTGTACGAGAAAAAGTGAAAACATCCCAAGCGCTCAGGCAGAAAATCCCTGCCTGAGCGCTTATTTTTTGCCGCCTTGGGCATAATAGCCCCAGAAATAGGAGAGGAGCGCGCGCCATGGGAAGCCATCAGGAATATGTCCCCCATCATCCGAAACCGGAGGTGGTCTACGACCTGCCCTTGAATTTGCAAGGGTTGGAGTCCGCTTTTGCCCACTGTGTGGAGTTCGCCAGCCGGGAGATTGTCCTGGTGCAGGGCGGCACCTGTACCGTGTGCTGGCTGGAAGGGATGGTCAAGAGCGAGCGGCTCAACGATTATGTCCTGCGGCCGCTCATCACCGGGCCGGTGCCGGCGGAGGTGCAAAAGGTGGGCGACCTGCTCCAAGGGGTCATCTGGAACCTGAACGTACAGACCCAGACCACTGTGGACGAGACCGTGGCGGCCATGGTGGACGGCAGCTGCGCGGTGGTGCTGCCCGACGGCGTGCTGACCTGCGCGGTGCCCACCGAGGAAAAACGCAGCGTCAGCGAGCCGGAGAATGAGACAGAGGCCAAGGGAGCGCGGGACTCCTTCGTGGAGAGCGTGCGCACCAGCACTTCCCTGGTGCGTCGTCGGCTGAAGAGCGCCAAGGTCAAGTGCGAGGAATACCAGGTTGGTCGGACGTCCCAGACGGCAGTGGATGTGTTGTGGGTGGAGGACATCACCAATCGGACCTTGGTGGACAAGGTGTCCCAGCGCATCGCGGACATGGACATTGACGCCCTGCTGGCGGCGTCGGACATTGAAGAATACTTGGTGGACAGCCGTCACACGGTGTTCCCGCAGGTGCTGTTCACCGAGCGGCCAGACCGCTTCTGCCGCGGCCTCATGGAAGGCCGGGTGGGGGTGCTCATCGACGGCATCCCGTTGGGGTGTCTGCTGCCCTGTGACCTGAACCAGTTCCTGCGGACGCCCCAGGATTTGAGCTACCATTGGTCCATCATCAGCGTCCTGACCCTCCTGCGCTACCTGTCCATCATCGTCACCGTCCTGCTGCCCGGGTTCTATATCGCCGTCTCCGCCTTTCACCTACAGATGATCCCCACCCAGCTGGCTCTGTCCATCATCGCCAGCAAACAGGACGTGCCATTCTCTACCCAGTTTGAAGTGCTGGTCATGCTACTGGCTTTTGAACTGCTCCAGGAGGCGGGGCTGCGGATGCCCAAGACCATCGGACAGAGCGTCTCCATCATCGGCGCCCTGGTGGTGGGACAGGCGGCGGTGGAGGCCAAGATCGTTTCGCCGGCGGTCATCATCGTGGTGGCGGCAGCGGGCATGGCCGGGTTCACCATGCCCAGTCAGGACTTCGCCAACGGCCTGCGCATCTGGCGCTTTTTGGTGGCGTTGGGGGCTTGTTTTGCCGGATTGTTCGGCCTGACCACGGTGGTGGCGGCCCTCATCTTCCAGCTGGCCAAAATGCAGAACTGCGGTGTCAGCTACCTGACCCCCTTTGTGGCCAAAGAATGGCAGCACAAGGGCGGCGGCTGGGTCATTCGAGGTCCCATGCCGGACATCAAACTGCGGGATCTATCCCTGAACCCAGAGGGGAAACGGAGGCAAAAGTGAGAAAAGTGGCGTGGATACTCTGCTGTGTGCTCACAGCAAACCTGCTCTGTGGGTGCAGCCCCCGGTTCCTGCCCCAGCCCAAGGACATCTCCAACGTGGAGCTGGTGCGTACCCTGGCGGTGGACAGCGCCCCCAAAGGCCGGGTGAAGGTCACCGTCTCCAGCGGTGCCAAACGAGAGGACTCCGGCAGCGGCGGCAAAGAACCGCTGATCCTGGAGCAGGAGGCCAGCACCATTTTTGCCGCCTGTCAGATGATCCAAAAGAGCGGCAGCGGCTACGTGACCTATGGACATGTGACCGAGTGCGTCATCGGTAAGGGCGCAGCCGAGGCTGGTATCGACCGGATTTTGGACTATATCCAGCGGGACTATGAGATGCGGTTGGATACTTTGATCTTTTTCACCGAAGAGACCGCAGCGGAGATCGTCACCAAATCCGGCAGCGAGGACATCGCCGCCACCGACCGCCTCCAGGAGACCGGCAAGGAACTTCCGTTGGAGTCCAAAGGGTGGGCGTGTACTGTCCGGGAGTTCTTGTCCGACCTGTACGACAACGGCTGGGCCATGATGCCGGTGGTGCGGCTGCGGAAGGAAGCGGAACAGGACACCTTGGTGTCAGACGGGATGGCGTTGTTCCAGGAGACCAGTTTAAAAGGACGGTTCCCGCCGGAATTGGGGCGGGGCGTCTGCCTGCTGCTCAATCAGGGGGATATGAGCTATCTGGACTTGGACACCGAGGAGGATGGCGTAGCCGGTCTAAAGCTGACCGGTCAGAAATGTAAGTGGAGCGCCCAGTGGCAAGGGGATGAGCTGACCGACTTGACGGCAAATATCCAGGTGCAGGCGGACTTGTCCGAAGCGAGCGGAAAACTGGAAGAGCTGAATGAGGACGTCATGAGCCGCATGGAAAAGACCCTGGCTAAAACCTTGACCCGTGAGGCGATACAGGTGTTGGAGCAGGAACAGCAGGTGGGGGATTTCCTCCATTTGAAACGGACGTTGATGACGCAGTATCCCATGAAGGCTGGCCTGATCCAGCAAAAGTGGGAGCAATGGCAGAAGAGCCTGACCTTCCACGTGAAGACCGGCTGCGTGATACAGCAGAGCTACGACGTAAGCCGAGGAGTAGGCCAGGGCGCGTAAAGGGGGAGCGGAATGGAGCAGAAAAAGCTGTCTGGGGGACAATTTGGCATCTTGACCTTCGTCATGATGATGGCGCCTATCGTCCACGCTGTCCCCACCCGCATCATCGATGCCCGCCGAGCGTCCTGGCTCCTGCCCCTTGTGGCGGTCCTGCCCCTGTCCATTTTACTGTTCTTCCTCTTCCGCTGCCTGAGCCGTATGTCGGCAGACAGCGGGCTGGGAGACGTGTATCATTTGGCCTTCGGGAGCCGCTGGGGCAAGGTCTGCTGTGGCCTGAGCGCTATGTGGACGGTAATGATCATGGTAGTGGACCTGCGCTTTTACGCGGAACGCTACGTCTCGGCCGTCTACCCGGAGGCGGGCAAGTTGGTATTCTACTTGGCCATGGCGGTGCTGCAGCTTTGGATCGTGCGGGAGGATCTGAACTGTTTGCTGCGCGCCGGGAAAGTTTTCTTCTGGGTGGTCACCCTCACCTTGGCCGCGGTGCTCCTGCTGGCCATTGGGAAGATACGCCTGTATAACCTGTGGCCGGTGACGGATACCAGCTGGCGCGAGGTGGGGCTGGGGACGATACGCTTGAGTACGGCCATCAGCATGGCGGTTCCCGCGGGCTTCCTGTTGGGCAAGGTGCAGTGGAAGACCAGGAAGAGCGGCGCTGTCTGGTGGGTCGTCGCGCTGACTGGCGCCACCATGGGGATTGCAGTCAGCATTTTGGGCGTGTTCGGGCCGGAACTGAGCCAGCGTTTGCAGGTTCCCTTTTTTACACTGGCGAAAGAGGTCTCCGTTACAGGCGCGATGGAACGATTGGAGTACATCATCTCTGCTATGTGGATGATGACGGATACCGCGCTCATGGGTGTCCTGGCCTTTTCCGCCGAACAAGCCTTGCGTCAGGTGGCGGGAGAGGCCAAACGGCCGGAATGGGTGCGAAGGATTTTGATCTTAGTCTTGGTCGCCGCGTGCTGTGCGCTGCCCAAATCTGCCTTTGATATGGATGCCGGATACCAGGCCATCGGGATGCCGCTCAATATTATAATAGGGTATCTCATTCCAGGCGCGGCATTAGTTGTTGCAAAAGTTCGGAAAAGATGGTAAAATAAGAAGGATTTCGAACCATAGTATTTGTTTACGAAAAAATGCAAAAAAGTTTGCGAAAAACGCTTGACATTTTGCGACGGATTTAGTATACTAACAAAGCGCTCGAGAGAGCAAGCCAAAAACTGGAACGCAGCTGAG
>CAKTQP010000066.1 GCA_934597165.1 uncultured Oscillospiraceae bacterium | reverse complement strand
GGATCCATGGGCAGCTGTGCCAGCACCTTCACTTCGTTCTCAGCGGCCACCTTGTCGATGTGGCTCTTGCCGAAGATGTCGTGACGCTTGCCGCAGTCGGGACACTGGAAGTAGGAGAAGTTCTCCACCAGGCCCAGCACGGGCACGTCCATGAGCTTTGCCATGTTCAGAGCCTTTGCCACGATCATGGAGACCAGATCCTGAGGAGAGGTGACCACGATGATGGTGTCCACCGGCAGGGACTGGAACACGGTCAGAGGCACGTCGCCGGTTCCGGGAGGCATATCCACGAACATATAGTCCACGTCGCCCCAATACACGTCCGTCCAGAACTGCTTGACCACACCGGCGATGACGGGACCACGCCAGACAACGGGGTCGGTCTCGTTGCGGGCGATGAGGTTCAGGGACATGACCTTCACGCCGCCCTTGGATTCGGAGGGCAGCAGACCCTTTTCAGAGCCGCGAGCCTTCTGAGTGATGCCGAAGGTCTTGGGCACGGAGGGACCGGTGATGTCGGCGTCCAGGACGGCGGTCTTGTAGCCGAGCTTTGCCATAGCGGCGGCCATGGAGCAGGTGACCATGCTCTTGCCCACGCCGCCCTTGCCGCTGACCACGCCGATCAGGTGACGGATGTTGGAATACTGGTTCTGACCCACCTTGGGCGGTGCGCAATGTTCGCTGCAAGAGGAACAGTCATGGCTGCAAGAGGACTGCTGCTGGGTCTCACGGGAGGCACAGGAGGTGTCGCCGCAGGAGGAGCAATCGCTGGTGCAGTTGTTGGGATTGTTGTTGTTAGAAGAACAGCTGGAACAAGACATAATTAAAAACTCCTTTACAAGAATTTAGATTGAACATCATCATATCTTTCCCAATTTACCATACCTTTTCTCAAAAAGCAATGAAAATCCGGACATTCTTTTCCCACAGGCGAAAAACGACCCACACAGACAGCCCTGCGTGGGTCGAAAAGGTTTCAAATGGTTTTCACATAACGTCGTTCGTACCGATAAATGAGCGCCACGCCCAAAGCGGACACGATCAACCCGACCACGCCCCACACGATGAGCCAGTGCCACAACGGCATCTGTCCGTACAGCACCGTGTTGCGCAGCTGGGTGATGATATAGCAGGTGGGGTTCAAGCGGATCATCAAGTAACGCACCACGCCGGTCAGCTGCACCTCCGGGTTGTAGAAGATACCGGACATATAGAACAGCAGCCGCAGCCCCACGCGCACGATGTTAGCCAAGTCCTCAAAGAAGACGCCGCAGTGGAGCAGGAAGCAGCTGAACCCAAAGGTCAGCAGGAAGAGCAGGAGCAGGTATGGGATGACCCATAGCATGGTCAAGCTCGGTGGGATGCGGTAGAGGAGCATGGTGATGGCCACGATGCCCAGCGAGATGCCCATCTTGAAGGCGTTGACCATCATGCTCGATAGGATGAGCACGAACTTTGGCAGATACACCTTGGAGACCACCGCTTTGTACTTCTTGACGATCTTCACGCTCTGGTTGATGGAGCGGTTGAAGAACTCCCAGGAGCAGTAGCCCAGGAAGATGAAGGCGCACAGATAATCCTGTTTTCGGCCAAAGACGATGCTGTATACAAAGGTGTAGACCAGCATAAACAGCAGCGGGTCTAAGATCCACCACAGTCGGTTCAGGAAGGAGCCGGCCACCTCGTTTTTCAGCTGTGCCTTGGCGGAGTAGAACATATAGCGGCGATAGCGCTGCATATCATGGAAAAATCGTTTCATAAAGCACTCCCTTCGGGGGAAAGTTGATAACAATTTATTATATCAGGCCAAGCCCCACCCGTCAACTCACACCAGCTCCCGGCAGATGCCCTCGGTGATGCGGTCGATGTCCGCCATGGTGGCAATCTGAGAAATCTCCTTCTTCCAGTACACCGAGTGAGCCACTCCGCGCAGATACCAGGCATAATGCTTCCGCGCCTCCAGACAGGCGATCTTCTCGCCCTTCTGCTCCGCCGCCAGCTGGAATTGCCGCTGCGCCACCCGACAGCGCTCTGCCAGCGGGGGACGAGGGGGGATGTCCCGCCCTTCGATGGCGGCGATGGCACGGGGGAAGATCCAAGGATCGCCGAACGCGCCGCGTCCCACCATGGCCATATCCGCACCGGTGTAGCGCAGGATGTGAGCGGCGTCCTCCGGCTCAAAAATGTCCCCGTTGGCAATGACCGGGATGGAAAGCGCCTGCTTCACCGCCCGGATGATGTCCCAGTCCGCCCGGCCGGAGTACATCTGAGTCTTGGTGCGCCCGTGGATGGTCACCGCGTCCGCTCCGGCGGATTCCAGCACCTTGCAGAATTCCACTGCGTTCACGTGCCCCTTGTCCCAGCCCTTCCGGGTCTTGACCGTGACGGGAATGCCGCACCCCCGCTTCACCGCCTCCACAATGCGTCCCGCCTTGTCCGGGTCCTTCATCAGCGCACTGCCGTCACCGCTGTTGGCCACTTTGGGGACGGGACAGCCCATGTTGATGTCGATGATGTCCGGCTGCTCCAGCTCCATGATCTTGGCCGCCGCCTCCTCCATGCACACCACATCGCTGCCGAACAGCTGGATGGCGGCCGGATGCTCGCCAGGCGCCAGCGCCATGATACGGCGGGTCTTTTTATCCTGATAGCACAGTGCCTTGGCGGAGATCATCTCCGTCACCGTGTACCCGCAGCCCAGCTCCCGGCAGATGATGCGGAACGCCTGGTCGGACACGCCTGCCATAGGCGCCAGGGCGATTTTGCTGTTGATCGTAACGGTTCCAATGTTCATGGGGTCGCTCCATTTCCAAGTGATAGGGTTGCGCGAGCAGAGGACTTCTCGCACAGATTTTCCTATTTTATCATGTTCCGCCCCTATGAGCAATGCCGCCTCTCATTTCCCGACCACATTTTTTGTCCCTCCACGGTATACTTGTCCCACGAGAAACCACAGGTTTGGAAAGGGAGGTCGTCATGAACACGAAGGATACGCTCACCCGTTTGGCGGAACAGGCCAGACAGGACTTTTGGGAAAAAGGGGAGGTGGTCTTGCAGTCGCCTGTCCTGGTGCAGGCTGCGGAGTGTGCCCGCAACCTGGTCTTCGGGCTCATCCTCTCCCGCAGTGTCATCTTGTCCGACTACGCCCCCTTCGCCCTGGGTTGGATCGGTGCCGCCGGCTCCGGTTTCAGCGGGTTTGCCGCCCTGTTGGGGGCGGCGGCCGGGTACCTGTTGGGGCTGGGACTGGTGGACGGCCTGCGCTATGTGGCGGCGGGTATCTTAGTCTACGCCACCGCCTTTGCCCTCTATGACCTGCGCATTTACCGAAAAATCTGGTTCATGCCCCTGGCCACAGCGGCCATGACGGC
Organism: uncultured Oscillospiraceae bacterium; assembly: GCA_934597165.1. Lineage (GTDB taxonomy): Bacteria > Bacillota > Clostridia > Oscillospirales > Oscillospiraceae > Onthomonas. The sequence continues at coordinate 4,563 of CAKTQP010000066.1, read as the reverse complement.
GGTGACCGGGTTCATCTACTTATCCGAATCAGGCTGGGAGGGGCTGGCGGTGGCCTGTTTCCTCTCAGAAGTGGTGCTGGCCGGGGTATCCTGCTTCTGCTACCAGCAGCTGCCTGCCCTGTGGGAGGAGACCGAGGAACCGCCGGTGGCAGAGCGTCTGTTCCTGTTGGCCACCATGGCCGTGGCGCTGGCTCCGTTGGAGTGGGGGTTCGGCCTGTCGCCGGGGGTCATGCTGGCCTGTTTCTGCCTCTTGCCCACTGTGCCCGACTACCGTCCGGGGGCAGGTGCTGGCTTCGGCCTGGCCTTGGACTTGGCCATGAGCACCGGCGGCGTGTACACCTGCGCCTTCACCGCCGGGTCGCTCCTCTCCCTCTGGGGACAGGGACGAGGAAAGGCCATTCAAGCCGGTCTGTTTTTGGTGGCTTCGCTGGCATCCGTGGCCTGGTTCGGCGGACGAGTCCAGGACGTAGGCAGCCTGTTGGCCGGCAGTGTCCTCTACTTAGCCACACCCAACCAGGCGGAGGAGTGGATCCGAAAACGTCTGGGCAAACGGGTCGCCATCGCCACCGGCGCTATGACCGCCTCGGACAGCGTGCGCCAGCAGGTGGGGCAGCAGCTCCAGGAGCGGGCGGAGGTGTTCCGGCAGTTGAGTCAGCAGCTGGAAGGTCAGCTGAAGGAGGAACCGGCCGAGTACGCCGGAGCGGTCTTCGACCGCACCGCCGAGCGGGTGTGCAAGGGCTGTGCCCTGCGGCAGATGTGTTGGAAACGGGATTACCGCGCCACCTATCAAGCCCTCAACGGGGCGCTGAAACGGATGGAGGAGCGGGGATTCTGTCAGGAAAAGGACTTTCAGGAGCCGTTCTATGGCCGCTGTATGCGCCTGCGGGCCTTTGTGAACACGGCCAACGAGGAGCTGTACGCCTGGCGCAGCCGACGACGGTTCCGGGTGCAGCTGATGCAGAGTAAGGAGCTGTTTTGCAGACAGTTCAGTCAGACGTCCCGCCTGTTGCAGGAGACGGCGGCGGAGTTAGGAGGAGAATGGATGGCGGACAGCAATGGGATCACCGCAGTAAAACGCGTCCTGCGCAGCAGCGGCGTCAATGCCGCCGTGGCAGTACAGCGCAACAGCCAAGGCCGACGGGTCATCGAGCTGACCGGACAGGAGCTGTCCCAGCTGGCGGCGGCAGAGGGACGGCGACGGCTGTCCCACGCCATGGGCGTCCCCTTGGAGTCCGGCGAGTTGACCCGCACCACCCAGGGTCAACGCCTGCGCTTCCGGGAAAGCCCCCGACTGGCGGCTCGTGTGGGAGCGGCAGCCCGCCCCAGAGATGGGGAGTCGGTGAGCGGCGACAACGGCAGCTGGTTCAAGGACGGCAAAGGGTGCCTGTGGGTGGTGCTCTGTGACGGCATGGGAGTGGGCAGCGGCGCAGCGGCGGAGAGTCGCCTGGTGCTGCGCCTGTTGGAGAGCTTCCTGAAATCCGGCGTCACCGCCGAGACCGCTCTGAACACCCTGGCCGGCGCTCTGACCATGCGCACCGACAGCGGCTACCGGTTCAGCACCATCGACCTGCTCCAGGTGGATTTGTTCTCTGGCGAGGGCGCCGTGTACAAAATGGGCGCTGCTCCCAGTTACTTCCGCCACAGCGGCATCGTCAGCCGCATCACCACCAGCGCCCTCCCCGCCGGCCTGAGCCTGGAGCCGGAGGGACAGATCGCCCTGACCCGATTCCAGGTGGCGCCGGGGGATTTATTGGTGCTGGTCACCGACGGGGTGTCGGACGGCGGCGAGGACGATTGGATCCAGGAGAAGGCGGAACAGTTCTCCGGAGAAAGCCCCAGAGAACTGGCGCTGGCGCTGTTGGAGGACAAGCGCTCCCGCCGAGACGACGACCGGACGGCGGTGGTCATCCTGGTGGGCTGCCGGGAGGAGAGTGATTGGACGGCAACGACTGCATAAATCTGCACACATTGGGTCATACTGGAAGGACAACGGGACAGCTTGTCCCCAATCCGGTAAGAGAGGTGTGGCAGCCATGGTAAAAGGCATTTCCCGACGGGTCATCGTGGTCCGGTCCCCGGACCCCCGTTTTTTTGAACAGGCGATCTTCCTCATGAAGGAGGACGCCTTCCACAACAGCACTGTCTCCGCCGACCAGGTGGTGGCGGAAGCCCGCCAGGCAGCGGCAGGCTACCTGCGCCGCAGCGCCGGGACGTGCAGCTCCACCTGGCGGAGCTGGCTCCCCAAAGCCCTGTGGTTCGCCCTGGGCGGCTGCGTCATCGCGGCTGTGTGGGGGCTGAGCTTCCTACTGTAAGCAAAAAAGCGTTGTCTGAACAGACAACGCTTTTTTCATAGGTCAGGTCGTAATTGCGCCCGCTCCTTCCGGTTCATGTGGAAGAACATGATGAGACAGAGGGTGATCTGCACGGTGGTGGAAGCGGGAGTGCCCAGGCCGATCTGGAACAGGGAGACGCCGGGGATGAGGCTGACGAAGTAGACCACCGGCACGCGGACGCCGAATGCGCCCAGAATGCCCTGGAGCATGACGAAGAGGGTCTTGCCGCAGCCGTTGAAATAGCCGATGAAGCAGAAGAGGAAGGGGGTCAGGAGGCAGTCGATGGAATAGGCTCTCAGGTAGTTGTGGGAGGCGGCGATGACGGCAGGGTCTTTGGAGAAGAGGCGGGAGAGCAGGTCGCCGTGGAAGAAGGAGACGTAAGCGATGACTAAGCCCACAGCGATGGAGGTGGCGATGCCATAGCCCAACGCTTTTCGGGCACGCTCCGGTTTCTGTGCGCCTCGATTTTGCGCTGTAAAAGCGGCCATGGACTGCATATAGGCGGAGGGCACCAGCATGACAAAGGCGCAGATCTTCTCCGCCACCCCTACACCGGCGGAGGACACCACGTCGATGCCGTTGATGATCATCTGGATGACCAGGAAGGAGATGCCCACCAACAGATCCTGTAGCCCCACCGGGATGCCCAGCCGCAATTCCGTCCCGATGACCTCTCGGTCAAAACGGATGTGGTGACGGGTGAAGGTGAAGGGCAATGTCTTGCGCCGGATGAGCAGCAGGGAGGCCAGGACGCTCACCGCCTGAGCCAGCACAGTGGCCAGGGCAGCCCCTGCCGTGGCCATGTCCAGCACTGCCACAAAGAACAGGTCGCCAAAGATGTTCAGCACACAGGCAATGGCCACGGTGATGAGGGGCGTGGTGGAGTCCCCCAGGCCGCGGAAGATGCTGCCCAGCAGATTGTAGGCCAGGATGAACAGGGAACCGGCACCGCAGATGCGGATATAGGTGACGGTCTGGGCGAAGGCTTCCTCTGGGGCATTCATGAACCGAGCCAGTCCCTCCGCCCCGATGACGATGCCACCGGTGAACAGGACGGCCAGCAGAAGGAAGAAAAAGATACCGCCGCCAATGGCGCGACCGGCGTCCTCCGGACGCTGTTGACCAATGCGCCGCCCCACCAGGATGGTCACGCCCATGGACAGGCCGGTGATGAACCCGGTGATGGTCTGCATGAGCATACTGCCTGTGGCCACGCCGGAGACGTCTGCCGTCTCGGCGAACTGCCCCACCACCAGCAAGTCCACGCCGCCATATAAAGCCTGCAAAAAAAGCGCCAGCAGAACTGGCAGGGCGAATTGGATGAGGGTACGGAAAATATTGCCCTCGGTCAGGGAGTCGTTTTGTCTCATAGGCAACCTCAAACAAGCGTAGTTTGCCCCAAAGCGGGGCAACATGAGCCATTATAAGGGAAATCGTGTGGATCTGTCAACAAAACAAGCCCTCCAGCCGAAGCCGGAGGGCTTGTTTTATTCGTCCACATCCTGCACCACCTGACTGGTGGTCTGCGCCGTGGCGGGCATAAAATTGACCCGGAAAACAACAGCACCGACAACAATAAGCGCCAGCAAACCGACCAGCACACCCAAAACAACCCGCCAGATGCGCTTGCTCCGCCGGTTGCGGATGGCGTACTGCTCGTTGAGCCGGATGAGCTGGGCGGCGATCTCGTTTTGCTGAGTCTCATCGTTGGGGAGTGCCGCTCCCAGCAGGTCGCTGATGGAAACATCCAACACGTCAGCGATCTTCAGCAGAATATCCGCATCCGGCACAGAACGTCCGGACTCCCACTTGGAAACCGTCTGTCGCACCACGTTGAGCCGGATGGCCAGCTCCTCCTGGGTCAGCCCCTTCTGTTTCCGCAGTGCCTTCAAATTTTCGTGCAGCATACTGCTCGCCTCCTTTGTTTGTGTCCCTATTCTAGCGCAGATCCGCCCGTTGCCGCAAGCAACGCAAGTTAACATGGCGAAAAACGCCCCCGGAACAGGGTTCCGGGGGCGTTGGTTTGGATCAAGTTACGTCAAAGACGTGTAAAGGTGAGAGATCAGTTATACAGATCGCCCAGCTTTTCCAGATGCTCATAACGAGCGTTGGCAGTGTCTTCTGCCTTCTGGAACAGTTCCTTAGCCCGTTCGGGGAAGGACCGCGTCAGCGCAGAGTACCGAGCCTCGCCCATGATAAAGTCGCGATAGCCGTTCTGGGGCTTCTTGCT
>CAKTQP010000065.1 GCA_934597165.1 uncultured Oscillospiraceae bacterium | reverse complement strand
GCGGCGTTCTCCACCAATGCCAACTCCTCCTGCAAGCCACGGATCTGTTCCACCCGCTCCTGCAGCTCCGTGGTGGTGGCGTTGTCCAGCTGGGTCAGCTGCTGGCGCAGCTGGTTGATGCGTTCCTGGGTGATGGACAGCTGGCCATAGGTCCAGTAGTCGATGCCGCTGTCCTCTTCCACCTCCTCGCCGTCCATGGGGATGGTGTACACCCGGTGCTGAGCGGCGTCCAGGCTTTCCAGCAGCTGGGCTTCTCTGGTCTTGACGGCGTTGAACCAGTAGTTCCACTCCAATTCTGCCGCCGCCAGATCCTCCTTGCTGTCCAGGGCATCAAAGAAGGCATCCCGGCCTGCGGTGATGGCGGACTGGTACTGTCCACCCTGGATGTCCTCCTGTGCCTGGCGGATCTTCCGATCCAGGACAGTCATGCGACGCCGATCCAGCAGCTGTGCCCGGAAGTTCTCCCGGAGCTGCCGCACCAGCCGTTCCGCCTCCTGGCTCCAGTACACGGCCAGCTCTCGCTGTCCCTGTTCCCGTTCTGTGATCTGCTGTGCCAGAGCGTTCACCTTCTGATCTACCTGGCTCAGCTGGCCTTCCCATTTGCTGTTCAGCTGTGCCAGCTCCGCCTGATGCTCCGTCCGCTGCTGGCGGAGCTTTTCATCGGTCTCCGTCCGCAGCTGGGCAAGACCGGTGCGCATCTCGGCACGGCTCTGGTGAATTTCCTCCCGCAGTCCCTGACGCTCGGTCTGGAACTGGCTCTGGAGCTGCCGCATCTGGGCGGCGTGCTGGGTCTGCATGGCGCGGATCTTCTCACTCTGGAGCCGTTCCTTCTCCTTCACCTCTGCGTCCAGTGCCTGGAGGGCGGCGGTGCGGGCGGCACGCTCCTGCTGCTGCAACTGACGCATCTGCACTGCCATGCGCTCGTTCTCCAACTGCTGCTGCCGACGCACCAGCTCCATCTCCCGCTCCAAGCGGCGGTTCTGGCTGCTCAGGCGGTTGTTGTCACTTCTCATGCTGGAGATGCTATTTCTCAGAATGCGGATCTGACGCTGTTCAGGGGTTTCCGTATAACTCATATCTTAAATCCTCCATACACTTAAAAGGATGTGTGTGCAAACCGTTCCAGCACGTCCTTTGTGGGCACGCCCACCATGCTGATCCTGTCTTCCTTCCAGAAGAACTCCACCTTCGCCGGCTCCGAACCGTAGTGCTCCACCCAGTCCGCATAGCGGTCGGTCAAGGGGATGGCGTTCTGGTTGGAGGAGCCGCGGAGGTTCTTTCCGTCGTTCAAGGCTTCGATGTACGCGCCGTCCACCAGCAGGTCGCACTGGGCCAGCAGTGCCTGTACCCACGGATCGTCGCTGGCCTGTAGTTCTGCCAGGGTGTTGCCGGTGTAGATGATGACGCCGATGTCCCGTTCCCGGCGCACCTGTCCGATGACCTGGCACAGGGCTTCCGCCTGCAAGAAGGGTTCTCCGCCGCTGATGGTCAATCCTGTCCGTCCGGAGCGCACAATGTCCTCCGCCACCTGGGTCGTCTCCATCCACTTGCCGCCCTCTCTGGGCTGGCTCTGAGGGGTCATGCAGCCAGGACAGCGGCGGAGGCAGCCCTGCACCCAAAGTCCGTAACGCATCCCCGGCCCCAGGACGGTGACGCCGTCCTGAACGTTATGTAACTGTAGATTCATGTCAGTTCCCCGCCCGTCTCCGGGCATCTACCTTGCGCTGGAGGGCTTCCACGTCGGCGAGCACATTGCCCAGGATGCGGTCGTAATCTGCCATCAGGGTCGCGCTCTGCTGATTCCGCTCTTCCATTGTCTGGGCGAAGCTGGCCATGTCCACAAAGCCTTCCGCCTCCATACCCTTCTGGATCCGTTCCAGTTCGGCGTAGTAGGCCACCATCTCCTGATAGCTCTCCTTGGCCGCAGTCACCGCCTGGAGCAGGGCGTCCAAGTCCGGTTCAAACTGCTCCTTCTGACGCTGGAGGCTGTCCCGCTCGGTTTTCAGAGCTTCGGTCTTGCTCTGGAGGTCGCTCACCTCCTGGGTAAGCTGGGCTTTCTGGGCTTCTGTCGCCTGGTGCTCGGCCTGGGCGCTGTCCAACTGTCCTTTTAGCTGGGTCACCGCCTGTTGCGTCTCGGCCTGCTGGTGCTGGGTCTGGGTCAGCTGGTCTTCCAATGCCTTGCGCTCCTGCTGGAGCTGTGTCGCCTTGTCCATCTGCTCCTGGAGCAGGGTCTTGTAGTTCTGGCTCAGATACCCCTGTCCAAACTGGCTGAACCGGTTGACGCCACCGGCTAACCCTAAGTAACCGGCATAGATCTGGTCGAACTCCTGGTTGGTAAAGGCGGCGGGCATATTCTGTTCTGCCGTCCGGAGGAGGGCGGAACAGGTGGTCAGCAGGCCAGCCACCAAGGCCACGTCGCTGTTCTCAGAGACCAAGAGGCTGGCCTGTCCCTCCAGCTGTCTCTTTAATTGTTTCTTTTCTCTGGAATCCATGGTCTGTTCCTCTCTATCTAAACTCGCCTCACAGTAACTGCTGGGTAAACACCCGGGTAGGCATCCGGCTGCACCGGATGCTGAGGGTCACCCCACTGCTGTCCCCACCGGCGGCCAGGTCGATCAGGTCGCTGTCCATAGGCGCCATGGCGTAGGGCAGCTTGACGGTGCGGAGGACGTCATCCACCTTGAGGACGATGGGCTGTCCGTTGGCGATGTAGATGGGTCCTACGTAGGCTTCCGGCGTCACCTGGGTGGGCGGTGCGCCCTTGGTCAACAGGGGCAGCTCCTGGGTCTTTCCGTCCGGCGCTTGGGTGAGCACCAGGGTGACGGTGTGGGCGATGACCGCGTTGGCCGCGGCCAGCTCCATGCCCTGGGCGATGACTTTGGCGCTGTCCTGGGTGAATCCGTCGGGGACGAACCGGTCATCGGGCAGGAAGGGGTCGGCGGAGAAGTGGGCACGGATGGCGTGCTCCACCAGGAAGCAGTGGGCTGCCCGTCCCAAAGGGAAGATGCCCATGGTCTCCCGCGCCTTCTCCGGCACCAACGCTTCGCCCTGCTGCAACAAGGTGTCCAGCGTAGCTCCCACTGTCTCAAAGGACGTCTCCACCTGCGAACAGGTCAAGTTCCGCTCGCCGAAGGTCAAGGCGGTGCTGTCCAGCAGGCGGTCAGAGTTCAGGTAATTGCGCAAGGCGCGGTTGGTCTCCGGCAGCTGCCGTTCCAGCTCCGACGCCACATCAAAGGGGTAATCCGCCCCCAACAGCCCCTGGATGCGCCCCACCCAGGCCGTCCAAAGGTCGGTCTCCTGGGGCAGTGCCCAGGTTGCGGACAGTTTTGTCCGTCCATCTTTATCACAGGAACAAGCGCCAGCAGAACCGGTATCCAGATCCAACACCAGGTAACAGGTGGGGTGACCGGTCTTTCGTCTGCTGCTGTCGTAAAGGGTGGCCGCTTCATAGCGTGTTGTGCTCATGATACGCCTCCTATGGGTTCAGTTTCACCTCGGCAGGGATCACCACGTCGTCCTCGCCGCCGTCGCTGGATTTTTTGGCGATGCCAGGCTGGATGCAGAACTGGACGGTCTTGCCTTCACAGTCTTCCTCCTCGTCCTCGGGCGTATGACGCATCTCGTCAAACAGTTCTCCCGGCTGGGGGGAATAGGCATACAGTCCCAAGCCATCCAGCGCCGCCTCAAAGCGACGGAGGAAGCTCGTCAGGGTCTTGTTGAGCTTATGCAGCCCCTCCACTGTTTTGGGAGACGGTCCCGCCTGGGGCTGGTCGGCCTGGAAGACCACTTCTTCCCGCAGGAGCTTGTCTACATTCAACATACGGTACAGCTCCAGATAACACTTGGCCAAGGCTTCCCCCTCTCTGGGATAGAGCGCCTTCTGCCACTGGCTCAGGTGCTGGTAAAAGTCCGCCTTAACGGCATTGAGCTGTTCCAGGGTATTGTCCAGCGCCTTGATCCAGTTGGCCTGCAAGGCGTTGGTCTTGTCGCACATCTCGCCGTGGATGGTCTCCAGGGTGCGTGCCTGGCTGAGGGTCTCCTGCAGGCGGACTTCCATTTCCGCGTCGCAGGCCTGACGCATCTCCCGCTGTGCCTGAGCCAGGTACTTCTGCACCAGCTGATCCGCCCGTTCTTTGGCACCGTCCTTTGCTTTGGCCTGCGCCTCTGCCAGGATGGCATCCGCAGCGGTCTGGGCGCTCTGGTTGATGCGTTCCGCTTCCAGCTTGGCGTCGGCTACGAGCTGCTCCGCCTTGGTCTTGGCCTCCTGGAGCAGGCGTTCCGCCTCCTTCGTGTCGGGTGCAGGTGTGATTGGTATCTCCTGGGGCTTCTGGGTGGGGTGAGCCTCGGTCAGGGTTTTTAAGTAGCGCAGATGCCCCTCACGCACCACATTTCTGGCACGCTGGACATTCATCAGCTTCTCCCCGTCCATGGGTACAGACTGATACCCCATATAGCTGCACTCCTCCCAGCTCACAAGTATGCTCAAGTTGGGCACACAATAGCTGTTCTTCACATCCGTCAGCTGGCCGGAAGGATAATTGTTCGCCAGATCGTAGAACACGACGCAAGCCACCACGTCCATTTTGCTCGGCGGATGTTCCAACAAATCATCCACCAGGGTGCAAAAGCCGTTGTGCTCCAACTCGTAGCAGATGGCCTGCCGCAGCTCCTGGAAGAAGTCCCGGCTGGCCAGCATATAGCTTCCCCATCTCATACGCTGGTTCTGGTAACCAGCCTGGTACACCTCCAACGCCGTGCGCAGGGGCTTTTTTGTTGTCATTGTCATCATCGGTTCCTTTCCCGTTTAGATCAGCTTGCTCAGCAGATCCGATGTACTCTTCTGGGTCACATTCCCCTCCTCGTCCGTCAGCTCCACCACAACGCTGTAGTCCTCCCGGACGATGAGCCGCACCTGATAGCGCTGCCCGGCCGTCACGGCAAAGGGGAACCACAGCATAGAGCGGCACGCCGCCACATCCGCGGCACTGCCCGCCTCTTGGCTGCCCTGGGAACGGTAGAGCTTGATGACCATGCGAGAGGACTGGCTCACTACAGTCACCGGATGGGACACCGCCGGGCGGCGCGCCCCGCTGCCCACCAGGAAGCACACTTCGCCGTCCAACTTCCCCGCTGCCGGCATCCAGATGCCGTAGCCGCAGTCGGTGAACTGCTCCAACACCGGGTTGGGCGCAGGCGGCGGGGAAACGGGCTGCACAGCAGCAGTCTCCTCCGGCTTCTCTTCCTCCGGCTGGATGCCATAGGCAAACCGAGCAGCGCCGTAGGACACCGCCTCACTGGGACGGTAGAGCACCACCGGCAACTCGCCCTCCACCAACGCTTCCAGGTTCCGCTTGACCATGGGCATCTTGCTGGCGCCGCCGGAGAGGACGATACCCTGGACGGTGATGCCGTTGGCCTCGCTCTCCTCCAACACATTCTGCACCAGCTCCAAGGTCTGGAACATCAGGTGCTGACTCAGCTCCTCGAACCGGGCCTGGGTGACCTCCACTTCCAGGTACTCCCCCTTCACCGGGATCTGCTGGACGCTGGTCTCCCCATCGGTCAGCTCAAACTTGGCCTGAATGGCTGCCTGCAGGATCTTCTGCCGATCCCGCTCGTTCTTGGGGGCATAATCGTACTGTTCCAGCAGCTGGCGGCAGAACTCCTCATACAGCAGCCGGTCAAAGTCCTTGCCCCCCACCTCCGGCAGGCCGTTCTTGGCGTGGAGCTGGTAGGGGCTGCCCTTGCTCTGGGCGGTAACCACAGCGGTATCGAAGGTGCCGTGCCCCAGGTCGTAGACCAGGACGGTGAACTGTTCCTCGTTCAGCCGGATGTCCTCCGGGGCGATGTGCTGCATGTAGTGCAGGTAATCAATGGCCACCGCAGCCGGTTCCGGCAGGCGCCCCAGCACCCGGAGGGGGTGACCGTCCAATTCCACCGCCTGGATGGCCTGCTGCATCTGCTCCAGGGCGGCAGTATCGTCGGCAAAGGAGGCGGGGAAAGTGAACACCAGGTCATAGATGGGGTCGATGCCCTTGTTCTTCAGCTCTTCCTCTGCCAAGGTCACCAGGTCTCTGGCGATGGCGCCATAAAGCTGCGCCACCGGCACCGGCGTTTCCACCTCCGGCAGGGCGATGCTCCCCTCCTTCAGTCGGGTCTTCACCGCGTGTACCAGCTGCTTGGGGTACTTCCGATACTGCTTCTCCGCCGCCTTCCCCTGCTGGAACACCACGATGGGGGTGCCGTCCGGCGGGGTCACATAGGCGGTGGTGGGCATACCCAGATTGGAGAGCTGGTACTTGCTGGGGAGCAAGGACAAGGGGTCGCCCGCCTGCTGCTGGAGCAGGGAGACGTACCCGAAGGCGTTGCCAATATCACACCCCAGAATGGGGCGATGCTTTGCTTTTTCTGTCTGACTCATTGTGGTCCTCCTACTCAAACGGAGCTGAGGTTGGTCAGCTGCACCGTATTTTCGACGGGTTTGATCCCCTCGTCCGTTTTCGTCCGCGCCTGAATGGTCAGTACGCCACGCTCATCCACATGGAGTCTGGACTCATTCTGGGTGCCCTTGGGCACGGGCTCCCCATAATCCAGGGTCACCTTCATGATCTCCACATAGTCCTCATTCGGTTTGTACTTATCCGGGTGCTGCGTGACCGCCTCGAACACCCGGAAGGTGCTGTATCGCTGCCCCTCTTCGTGGGTGTACGATTCTTCATATGCTCCCGTATAGGGAATGGGCGTATTGGCGGGAATGTGGGTGTAGATATACCGTAAGTCCCCCATCTCACGCAGATAATAACGGACGCCAATATCAAACATGGTGCGCTGCTGCACCATCGTGCCGCCATCGTTCACATCCACGTTCTCCTCTGCCGTACCGAAGCGGGCAGCGCCGTAGGCGATGGCGCGGCTGGGGCGGAAGTAGACGATCTTGCCCTTGAACTGGGGCAGTGCTTCCTCCAAGGCCTCCTTGACCATGGGCATCTTGCTGGCGCCGCCGGTGAGCAAAATCAGCTCCGGCTGCTGGTTGGGATGCTCCAGGAGCATCTGCCGGGTGGCGTCGATGGTCTGCTGGAGCAGCTCGCTGGTAGCTTCTTCAAACTCCTGCCGGGTGATCTGGAAGGTCAGATAGTCGTCCTCGTAGAACAGCTCTTCCTCCACATAATCGTCGGTGCTCAGGGCGATCTTGATGGGCTCCGCCTGCCGCCGCAGGGCGTTTTTGTGGACCGGTTTCAAAGGCACGTCCAGCTTGGAGAGCATCAGCTTATACAGTTTCTCGTCAAATTCCGTGCCGCCCACGTTGGGCAAGCCGCCGGGGGCGATGACGTCATAGTAGTAGACGCCGCCATTCTCGTTCTCCCGTCCGCCAGGATAGGCCGCCACCAAGGCCAGGTCGAAGGTGCCGCCGCCCAGGTCGTAGGTCAGGACAGTGGTCTCCTCCTTGGTCTGGGCGTGCTCCGCCAGATAGTCCAGGGCTGCCGCTGCCGGCTCCCGGATGGTGCCCACCACCTTCACCGGCGTGCCGTCCGCCAGGGTAGCCTGCTCAGCCAGCTCGATGAGCCGCTGGAGCTGAGCGGAGGTATAGGAGGCAGGATAGGACAGGGAGATCTGGTTGGTGGTCATCTGCCAGCCCGCGTGGAGCTGCTCGTTGGCGCGGCGGACGCAGTGCTGGATGACGCTGGTGATGGCCTCGCCATAGGAGATGGTGCGGTCATCCAGGGTGATGGAGTCGGCCAGGTGCCGTTTCAGATTGCGGATGCGATTGCTCACCGGCCGAGCACGGGTGCGCACCGCCTCTTCCCCACAGAGCACGCCTACCTTTTTGGAGTAATAGAACACGCTGGGGATGCCATCCTGCAGCCCGCTGGGCAGCAGGTCGTGGACCGTACCGCCCATGCGGGTGCCGGGGTCGAAATCCGAAATGAAGCAAGGGAAGGTATTGTAGTTGCCAAAGTCAATTCCGATGATTGCCATGTTGTTTCTCCATTCTCGTCTCTTATTTTTTCCGGTCTGTATCCTCTGTAGGAAATTCTGAAAGCACTTCTTGGAAGCGTTTCAGTATCTTCCGCTTGCCCTCCTCTGTGCCAAATTGCTCTGACTCCGAGAGCACGCCGTCTATTTGTTTGATGATCTTTTCTATCTGCCCTTGGGCAGGCTCCTCCGCACGCTCTAAAAAGTAGTTCTCCGGTAGTCCAAACGCCTGGGCGATGCGCACCCGCATGGTCTTTCGGGGGCTGGAGACGCCGGACTCCCATGCAGCAATGGTGCGCTGGGTGGTCCCTAGCTTCTCCGCCAACGTCTGCTGGGTCCAGCCGTGCTTTGCTCTTAAAATGATGATCTCCTGTGCAATATCCTGATTCATGGTATGATCCTCCTGTCGTCATTTCCTCTGTTGTCACTATAGCACGGAACAGATGCAACCGCAAGAGAAAATATGAAGTTTGGTGAAGAAAAAGAAAATTTATTCGTTTTTGTGATGTTTCCTATTGTCATCTCCCCGCCGATTTGCTATATTGGATAACACAGAACCGCAAAAAGGAGGAAAACCGCCATGCTGCACACCATTTCCAACCAGGAATTGGAACATCTTCTCACCCTTGACCACCCCACCTGGACCCCCCAGGCCATCGCCCAGCAGGCGGAGGAGTATCAGAACTTCCTGGACGACCGGCTCGAGGAACCCCTTCGGCACTACCTGGACACCGGCAAGCCCCAGCAGTTCCAGCACGGTGAGTTCTCCCTCCTGCTCATCCAAGCCATGCGCCACGGGTGCAGCTACCTTCAGGC
>CAKTQP010000064.1 GCA_934597165.1 uncultured Oscillospiraceae bacterium | reverse complement strand
TGGCCCGTTGGTCAAGTGGTTAAGACACGGCCCTTTCACGGCTGTAACATGGGTTCGAATCCCGTACGGGTCACCACAGATAGGAAGCGTTTCGCTTCCTATCTTACTATGGAGGCTTAGCTCAGCTGGCTAGAGCGCATGCTTCACACGCATGAGGCCGAGGGTTCAAGTCCCCCAGTCTCCACCATTTAACCCACTGTAATTTGTGTAAATTACAGTGGGTTTTTTGTTATGATAAAACGCCAGCTCAGCGTTTGGCGCAAACAATAAAAATCCGCAAATTTTTGGAGGTGTGAATTATGAACGTGAGACCTGAATTGGATTGGGAAACCCTAAGGCGCTGTATCGGCGGTATGAGCGATATGACCTGGTTTACCCATGCCCAAATTTTTGACGACCTGCTGGTAGTGGCGCAAAAGGAGACTGCCTGCTATATTTGGAAGACCGCAGCCGGACTTGTGGTGCTGGACGGGATCTGGCCGGACGAGGGCGTGTATCAGGAGATCCTCGCTGCTATCCACGACGCCGGTTGGGAAGGGGAGAAGATCACCAAATTCGTGATAACCCATGGCCATATTGACCACGTTGGCTGTGGCAAATGGTTAGTGGAACGGCATGGCGTGGAGACTTACCTCTCCCAGGCGGACGATGCCCTTCGGCTGGCAACACCCCATGAGGAGGGACGCTTGGACAACTGGAAGGAGTTTTCCATCACCCACTACCTTCAGGACGGCGACACCATCGACTGTGGCGACAAGTGCATTACCGTTGTGGCTACGCCAGGTCATACGGACGGCTGCATGAGCTTCCTCTTCCCGGTCTGCGAGGGGGAGGAGAGACACGTGGCCAGCCTGTTCGGCGGCGCGACCGCCTCTTGGACTGACCCGGATGGGAAGCGCAAGCAGCGAGTCGCCATCAAAACCTTCCGCGCGGCGGTGGAGAATGCACATTCTGACGTGGCGTTGTGCAATCACACAGCCTTTGACAATGGGCTGGCGCGGATCGCCTACAGCAAGGGGCGTACCTGTTACCTGCCCAACATCTATATCCTAGGCGAAGCAGGGGTACAGCAGTTTTGCAAGGTCTACGAGCAGGTGGCGCAGTGAGGAGAATAGAAATGACCATTAGAAAATTACTGACTGGAATCCTTGTGTTGGCTCTTGGGCTTTCCTTCACCGGATGCAGCGCCGAGACCAGCACCTCCACGGATGCCTCGTCCTCCAACCTCATCTATGAGAACACCATATCCCCCAATGAAAAGTACATTGAACAGGAGTCGGACAAGGTCTTCTACACCATCCAAATCTACCAGGAGAAAAACGGAGTGAAAGTTGCCTCCAGCTCCAACTCCGCCTTCTCCCAGGCCATGAGCTACCAGGTGGAGACGTCAGAACCCATCACAAAGGAGGACATCACCGTCCAGTGGCAGACCCTCACGGGGAACACAGAGGACTCACAAAAAGACCAGTTCGCCGTGGCGGACGTCACCATCTCCGCCCAGGGCAAGGTCATCAGCCAGCGCAAAGTCAGCTTCATCGGCAAGGCGCTGGATATGGCGGCGGACGCCATAGAGAAAAAATAAGGCAAAACAAAAGGCAGGGAAGCCACCCGAAGTGGCTCCCTGCCTGATTCGTTTATTCTGTCCCAGCGCAACCCCGCCGCGCCAGCACAGCACAGGCCAGGTTGCCCACCACCAGCACACCAGTCAGGTTCAGGGTGGTCAGGGACTCCAGGCGGATGGGGAGGCTGATGCCGAAACCATACCAGTCAATGACACCCAGCACTGCAGTCAAAATAGCACCTATCACGGCACAAGTGACCAGCGTAGGGGTGGCGTACTTGGGCAGCACCGCCAGGGTCAGCACCAGATACAGGGCGACCAGAAGTCCCATGGCCAGGATCCAGAGCGCGTAGGACATCATATCAAAGTGCAGTTCCTTGAATTTGTACATCTGCCAAGTGACAGCAGACAAGATCGTGATAACGAGCACCGGTCCGATGACGGCAATCGCGGCGGATACTTTCTGTTTCATCTGCAAAACCTCCTTTTGGCGTCTGTTGTGTACAGGTCAATGGTTCAGGCGTTTCCCCACCTCTCTCGTCCCACAGGAAGCGCGGACAGCGCATAGAATGTTGCCCACCGCCAGGAGTCCGGTCAAGGGGAGGATCAATAGGGTCTCCATGCGGAAGGGGAGGATGTGGAAGGGCTGGATGATATGGAAGAAGAAATGGTCTGACAAAGTGCCAAATACGGACAGCTCCAGCAGGCACAGCACGACGGCGAAAACCGCGCCAATGATGGCACAGGGAGCCAGAGCGGAGCTGCCATGCTTGGGGAGCAACAGCACGGTCAGCGTAAGGTAGAGACCGGCCAGGATGCCCCAGGCGGCGTACCAAAGGAGCAGGGGCGTCGGGGCAGTGGTCAGATCGGTCGTCGCCTCCACCTGATAGGTGACACAGGAGAGCGCGATTAGGACAAATACCGGGCCCAGGACAGCCACAGCAGCAGATACCTTCTGTTTCATAGCAGCAACCTCCTTACGATAGCCGATACAGACCGGTCACTCGTTCAGCCGTCTCCCCGTCTCATTCCGCCCGTGAGAGGCACGGATGGCGCACAGGACGTTGCCCGTCACCGTCACCCCCGTCAGGCGGAGAACGGTCAGCTCTTCCAGCCGGATGGGAAGGACGATGCGGAAGGGGAGAAGGTCTGTGAGGACGGAAAAGGAGCACGCATCCAACACACAAAGCGCAAATGCCATCACCGCACCCAAGACGGCACAGGGCACCAGGGCAGGGCCGGCGTGACGCGGGCAGAGCACCAGGAGCACGGCCAGATACAGCGCAATGAACACGCCAGACGCCAGACACCAGATGATGCGTGGGTAAGGGTTGAATGAGACGCCGGTGTATTGTTCGATGAGGTGAGCGACGCGCCCCAGGACAACGATCACCGCCAGCGGCCCCAGCAGAGCAGTCAAGGCGGACAGTGTTTTCTTCATATGCAGCCTCCTATCCATCTGTGATAAGGGTGGGTGAGTTCCCTATACATACTATTGTACATACACCGGAGATGATGTCAAGACAATCCTGGAAATATGACAAAGTATATCCAAAAATAAAGAAAAGTTACAGAAAAAACAGCATCCTACCAAGTTTCGTTCACAAAACGTTCTTGCGTAGGATGCCGTTTTTATGCATTTTGGTTGGGCGTATACACCTGCTCAAACCACCGGATGAACCCATCCAAGGTCAGCCGCTGATCCAAATCCGCGATGGGACGGGTGGCGGAGGCGATGATCTCCTCGGGGGTTTTCCCCTTCCGCAGCTGCTCATAATCCGGCCCCAGCGGGTCGCCGTATTTCTGCGCGGTGGCGTAGTAGATGTAGGCGCGGAACAGCGGGGGCGCCATCTCCTTGTACAGCCGTCCCAGCTCACGCCGCTGCTCATGGAGCCGGTGCGCCAGCTCCTCCGTGGGGCAGCCCTGCGCCAACAGCTCCTCCTTCAGCGCCTGCAACCCCCGTACCTTTTCCTCATAGGCTAGGCGCATGGGGTTGGTCTTCAACCCGTCCTGCTGCAGCAGTGCCAGTTCTCGTTGAAATTCTGAATCCATCTTTTGCTCCTTTTCAGATGGTGGAAAAACACCCCCTGGAGAGCCAGGGGGTGTGATTGTTCCTTGGGAAAATCCAACCAGTTGGATTAGTAACCCATACCGCCCATATCAGGTGCACCAGCGGGCATGGGTGCGGGAGGTTCGGGCTTGTCGGCGACGCAGGCTTCGGTGGTCAGCAGGATGCTGGACACGGAGGAAGCGTTCTCCAGAGCGGAACGGGTGACCTTGGTGGGGTCAACGATGCCGGAGGCGATCATGTCGCAGTATTCTTCCTTGTAAGCGTCGAAGCCATAGCCGGTCTTGCCGCTGCTCAGGATGCGATCCAGAACCACGGAACCATCGATGCCAGCGTTGGCAGAGATCTGCTTGACAGGAGCGGTCAGAGCCTTGGCGATGATGGAGATACCGGTCTTTTCGTCGCCTTCTGCGTCTGCCATCAGGGCTTCCACAGCGGGGATGGCGTTGACATAAGCGGTGCCGCCGCCGGCCACGATGCCTTCTTCCACGGCTGCACGAGTGGCGTTCAGAGCGTCTTCCACACGCAGCTTCAGTTCCTTCATCTCTGCTTCAGTAGCAGCGCCAACCTTGATGACAGCCACGCCGCCGGCCAGCTTAGCCAGACGTTCCATGGCCTTTTCCTTGTCATATTCGGAGGTGGTGTTCTCGATCTGGCTGCGGATCTGAGCCACACGAGCCTTGATGTCGTCTGCATTGCCAGCGCCATCGACGATGGTGGTGGTCTCCTTGGTGACCTTCACCTGACGAGCGCTGCCCAGCATGGACAGGTTGACCTGAGACAGCTCGATGCCGGTCTCAGCGGAGATGACCATACCGCCGGTCAGGATGGCGATATCCTGGAGCATTTCCTTCCGGCGATCGCCGAAGCCAGGAGCCTTCACGCAGCAGACCTTCAGAGCGCCGCGCAGGTTGTTGACGATCAGGGTGGACAGGGCTTCTGCTTCCACGTCTTCTGCGATGATCAGCAGGGGTTTGCCCATCTTTGCGATCTGTTCCAGAATGGGCAGCAGATCCTGAATGACGGAGATCTTCTTGTCATGGATGAGCACCAGCGGTTCATTCATGACAGCTTCCATCTTCTCGGTGTCGGTGACCATATAAGGAGTGATATAGCCGCGGTCGAACTGCATACCTTCCACCACTTCGGAGTAGGTCTCAGCGGTCTTGGATTCTTCCACGGTGATAACGCCGTCATGGGAGACCTTTTCCATAGCCTCAGCGATCAGCTTGCCGATGGTCTCGTCACCGGAGGAGATAGCGCCGACACGGGCGATGTCTTCGGTGCCGCTGACGGGCTTGCTGTTGGCCTTGATGGCTTCGATAGCGGTCTTGGTGGCCTTGGCGATGCCCTTCTTCATGACCATGGGGTTGGCACCGGCAGCCAGGTTCTTGATGCCTTCGGTGATGATGGTCTGAGCCAGCAGGGTAGCGGTGGTGGTGCCGTCGCCAGCTACGTCGTTGGTCTTGGTGGCAACTTCCTTGACCACGGATGCGCCCATGTTTTCAAACGGGTCAGCCAGCTGAATTTCACGGGCGATGGTCACGCCGTCGTTGGTGATGAGGGGGGTGCCGAATTTCTTGTCCAGGATCACGTTGCGGCCCTTGGGACCCATGGTGATCTTGACGGTGTTAGCCAGCTGGTCTACGCCAGCCTGGAGAGCGCGGCGAGCTTCTTCGCCGTAGTTGATCAGTTTTGCCATAGTGTGTTACCTCCGAATGTTGAGTTGAAATGAAACGCAGCGCCGCCCACCGGGCGGGCTGGGATGGTTAGGGGGAACGGGTACCGACGTACCCAACGGGCTTATTCGACGACGGCCAGAATATCACCCTGACGGACGATGGTCAGCTCTTCGCCGTCGATCTTGACCTGAGTGCCGGCATACTTGCTGGTGATGACATGATCGCCCACCTTGACGGTCATTTCCACTTCCTTGCCGTCCACGACGCCGCCGGGGCCAACGGCCAGGACTTCTGCCACGTCGGGCTTTTCCTTGGCGCTGCCGGTGAGGATGATGCCGCCCTTGGTGGTCTCTTCTGCTTCTACCATCTTGATGATGACGCGATCAGCCAGAGGTTTCAGTTTCATAGTGGATTGCCTCCTTATAGTAAATCATATTATTATAAACAATTTGAGAAAATCTAGCACTCAAAAGAAGGGAGTGCCAGGAGCAACTATAATAATAATGCAGGTGTGGGAAATAAGCAAGTGAATTTTTTCTGAATTTTCTGTGAATTTCCTATTTACATTCAAATAGCACGATGTTTTCTTGAAAAATCTCACTCAAACGCCGGATTCGTCTCTTTTTCTATCCGTGTGAAAAAATATTGCCGTCTCTTCTTGACGAACCGCCCAAAAAGAGCAAGAAAACGGACGCATTTTTTAGCAGACAAGGATATGGAGCAAAAAACACGGAGTCTGAAGACTCCGTGTTTGCGTTTCATGCGCAAGTTACCCCTGCTTTTCCTCCTCCGGCATGGTTTGCACCGCGGCAGAGCTGTCGCCGTTGGGATCCAGGGTCAGCGTGGGGGTGTAGGGGACGGATTGGGCAGGTGCCTCCGGTTCGGTGGGCGCCTTGGGCATCTTCATGCCGCCAGCCAGACCGTCTCGGGAGAGCATTTTTTCCATCACCGAAATGTCCGCCGAAATATCCAACATACTCCCCTCAAAGAGCTTGTCCAATTGCGCCTCGAACCCCTGCACTACGCTGTCCATGGTGGACTCGATGCGCGCCTTGGTGGTGGAGATGTTGTCCCCTGCCACGCCCTGATCCTCCAGCTCGGCATAGGCGTGGAGGAGCTTCATAGTGGTGGGCAGGTAGTAGTCCAGGAAGGTGTGCAGCTCGGACGCCTTGTCCGGGTGCTTCTTCTGGTGCTCCAGGATGTGCTCGGTACACTCCTCGATGCGCCGGATCTTCCGGCTCATCTCCTCGTCATCAATGTCCTCGTCCAGCTGACGGATCTCCGTCAGCAGCTGGGCGTCCTGGTCAGGCGCTTCCTCTTGCTTGGGCGCTTTTTCCTTCACCACGCTCTGGAATCCGTCTGTGTCCAGGAAGAGCTGGCCGGTGGCCATGTTGATGTAGGCGGTGTCGCCCAGATAGCCGCCGTCGATGAGCTCCTGAATGTCATCGCAGGTCTTGCCATAGCTGCTCCCCATGGCGTCCGCCAGCTGGCGGATGTCGATGACCGTCTGCTTGCCGATCATGGTCAGCATCCGACGCAGCCGCTTGCTCTGCCGATGCTTGAAGCGACCCCAGGCGAACAGGCCGCAGCCGATACCGGTGAGGAAGAAGGGGACAATGGATTGCTGGATGGCGTACCAGGTGTCATAGAAGATCCACCCTGCCAGCTGGCTGCAGGTGACCAGACCGAAGAGGACGGCGATGATGCCGCCGACGATGGACAGGGCAGTGCCCTTTTTCAGGGTGGACGGAGAACGGCGTTTGGAACGAGGTGCCTTCCGTTTCTGCTGTTCTGTCCGACGCTGTGCCTGCTGCTGGGCTTGCTTTCGGATTTTTTCTTCCGCTGTGGGAGCAGCCTTGGGCTGGGTGTCCGCCTTGGGAGCGGACTGCGGCGGAGTCTGCTGCTGTGCCTGTGCCCATTCATGGGCGTGGCCGTACCGTGCCCGTCGGGCGGCCTGGCGTTCTGCCTGTCGCTGCGCGGCTTCCTCTTGCCGCTGGGCGAAGGGAATATCTTGGTTGTTCAAAGCGTTGACCCAATCCTCCTTGTGCTGTTGGAATTTAGCGTCTTGAGACAGCTTCAGGATGAGCAGAAAGATGCCCACTGGCCAAAAGACGCAAAACGCAATGACGATCAACAGCCAAGAGATGCCAGCCCCCTCGCCATTGTCGCGATTGCGACGATCTCTATGATAATCAGACATGGAATCCTCCTCTGTCAATAAAATAGTACGGGAAACGACTCTACCAGTATACTATAAAATAGGAAAAGTGCAAAATAATTTTTTATGAATTTATAGATCGCAGAAACCCTGCTTGCATAAAGGGTGTGGGTGTGATAAGATTTGAACGAAAGAAACGAAAGGAACCGATGGTAAATATGGAAATAAACGGGGTGGAGACCGCGGAAGCCCTGCGGTATGACACACTGGCGCTGTCCCCTGAGGTGATGGGCGCCTTACAACACAAAGGATATGAGGTAGCGACCCCCATTCAGAGCGGTTGCATCCCCTTTTTGATGGACTACCAAGACGTCGTCGCCAAAGCCCCCACCGGCACCGGCAAGACCTACGCCTTTGGCATCCCCATCGTAGAACACACCGACCCGGAGGGCACCGACGTGACGTCCCTCATCTTAGCACCCACCCGGGAGCTGGCGTTGCAGATCCGAGACGACCTGCGGGAGCTGTCTGCCCTGAAAAAGGGCGTCCGGGTGGTCTGCCTGTACGGCGGTCAGCCCATCGACAAGCAGGTGAACCAGCTGAAGAAAAAGCCCCAGATCGTGGTGGCCACGCCGGGGCGGCTGATGGACCATAAGAAGCGGCGCACCATCCGTCTGGACAAGGTGCAGACTGTTGTTTTGGACGAGGCCGACCGGATGCTGGATATGGGTTTCATCGACGACGTGACCAAGATTTTGGACATGATGCCCAACCGCAAGAACCTGGGTCTGTTCTCGGCCACCATCTCCCGGGAGGTCATGGACATCTCCTGGGTCTACCAGCGTGACCCGGCGGAGATCACCGTCCGCCCGGTGAACGAGGATCGGCCGGACATCCAGCAGTATCGCTTGGAGCTGGACAGCCGGGAGGAGAAGGTGGACGTGCTCATGGCGCTGCTGGAGGGCGGCGGCTACGAGCGAGCCATTGCCTTCTGCAACACCAAAAACATGGCCGACCGGCTGGCGGGGATGCTCTCGCTCAACGACATCTCCTGCAAGCCCATCCACGGCGGCATCCCCCAGAAGGCCAGAGAACGCACCCTGAAGCAGTTCCGGGAAGGGAAGCTGCGGGTGCTGGTGGCCACCGACGTGGCCGCCCGTGGGTTGGACATCGACGATGTGGATGTGGTGTTCAACTATGATGTGCCGGAGGAGCAGGAATATTACGTCCACCGCATCGGCCGTACCGGCCGCGCCAAACGGCACGGGGTGGCGTACACCTTCGTGGTGACGGTCACCGAGGCTATCATGATGGATGACATCATCAAGAACCAGCGGTATGACGTCCAGACCTTGCGATTTGACGAGGATGGGTGTTTGATGTTGGTGGAGGATGAGAAGTAA
>CAKTQP010000063.1 GCA_934597165.1 uncultured Oscillospiraceae bacterium | reverse complement strand
GCCTACTATGTTCGTCTTTCGCAGGTCAAAGACGAACAAGCCTATTCGCTTTTGCTCAACTGCCGACATTGTACTCACGACCAGCTTCGTGAGTACATCAGCGAGAACCGAGTAAAAAGTTATATGAAAGCAAAATTGATTGAAAAAATATCCCATGTTCCCGGATCAGCAGAGCGCAAAGACTATGGAAAGCATGAGAGAATTTGCAAAATCACACCTGTTAATCAAGACCACCGGTCCCGCCGGTGGTTCAGCTTGCAGAAAAACCTGCTCTGGCCGATTGCCAGAGCAGGTTTTTCTGCAAGTGGAAGCCGGCTCCCAGAGGGGCGGCTTGTTTGTAATCTTTTTGACCGGAAGAATCGCGCAAAAATCAGGATTTTGATACCCGCAGGCGCTTTTCGATGAAGTTCCGCATACGCTTAACGGCTATCTTGCTTTGCCTGTCCGGGAACATGGGGTAGACATGGCACATACCCTTGCCAATCAGAAGTTCTACTGGGATTCCTTTGTTTTGTGCGGCCGCCTGCAGGGCGATGGCGTCATCGTAGAACACCTCCTCGGTGCCCACGCACATCCAGATGGGCGGCAGACCCGTAAAGTCCCCACAGATGGGCGAGAGATAGGGGGTACGGACATCGTGGTCACCAATGTAGGTGATCTGCATTTCCTCGGTGAAGTCGGCGCCAATGATGCAGTCCCGGTCGACCCGCTCTTTGCGGGAGGGCAAGCTGTCATCCAGAGCCCCCACCGGTGAAAGGGTACATAGCCCGGCGGGCAGTTCCAGCCCGTGGTCCCGCAGATACAGCGCCAGGGCGAACACCAGGTTGCCGCCGGCTGAGTCGCCGGCAAACACCATATCGCTTCCGCGCACCCCCTGCTGTGTCAGATACCGGTAGGCACTGATGCAGTCCTCCAGCCCAGCCGGGAACGGGTGCTCGGGTGCCAGGCGGTACTCTACGTTGAACACGGCGTAGTCATCGCTTTTGCAGAAATTCCGGGTCATATTGATGGAGTACTCCGCGCCGCCGCTGTTAAACCCGCCGCCATGGATATAGAACAGCACTTTCCTGCGGTTGGCGCCGGGTTTGCAATACCAGTAGCCATAAGGCGTTTTCTCTTTCACGGTGTTTTTCGGCAGAGGCAATTTCGTACTGTTTTCCCTGCCTTGGTTTCGTACGGCCTCGTAATCTCGGGGAACATAGTGAATGTTGGTCGGTTTTGATTTTTTCAAAGCGTTCATAATGAGCCAGATCATCAGTCCGGGCATAGTGCATTTCTCCTATTTTTCATAACGGATTCCTCTGCTTCAACTGTTCGCCCTGTCAAACGGTGTACGTCTGCGTGCCGCACTCCTGCGTGCGCTCAGTGCCGTCCGGCAGGCGGACGGTGGCCGTGCAGTTTGCGGGGACAGTCACGGTGAACGCGCAGCGCTCTCCGTCGCGCACCCAGCCGCTCTCCACCATGCCGAAAATGCTTTGATAACACGCTTTTGCATAAGAGAAATGTCCTCCGGGCTGCGGCGTGATGACGAAGTGATTCTCCCCGTTCACGTGGATTCCGCACATCGTATCAAACACCCAGCGGCACACCGCGCCCTTCGAGTAGTGGTTGAGCGAGGCGGGCTTGGTCGTGTTGGGACCCTCCCAGTTCTCCCAGATTGTCGTCGCGCCCTGCTTGGGCATACACAGCCAGCCGGGCAGCTCCTCGTTTTCCAGCAGGCGGTAGGCGTACTCCACATCCATCTCCGTCAGCACGTCCAGAATGAAGGGCGTAGAGAGAAAGCCCGTGCCGAGCCGCCAGCCGTAGTTGTCCAGCGCCTTCAGAAGACGTTTTTGGGCATATTTCGTCTGCTGTTTGTTCAGCATCTTCAGATGCAGCGGGCGCACAAGCTTCGCCTGTCGGTCGGTATCCAGCGAGAACTTCGGTACCGTCATCAGGTGCTGATATCCCTCCCGTACTCTGACCGCGACGTCCGCATACCGGGCGGCATCGTCCGCGCGACCCAGAATGGCGGCGATCTCCTGCATCCTGTCCATCAAAAGCGCGATGTACGCCGTCGTCTCCTCTGGGTGCGGGAAGATGAACTCCGAAACCGCAAAGTCCTTCACGTCCGCCGGCTCCGCCCACTCGCCGTAGGACTGCCCGTAGTTGCTGATCTGCTTGCGGTATCTCCGGCTGATGCCCGTAGGGCGTGAGGGGAAGTAGAACTTACCGAGCGTCCCAATCTTGTACTCGGCATAGCGCGCCATCTGCGGGAAGTTTTTCTCCAAAATGACCACATCGCCATACTGCTTGTAGATGTCGTACGGGATGAACACGCCGGCGTCCGACCAACCCGCCGAGCCGTCCATCCGGTTCATATAGGAGTCTACGCCGCCGTGCGGGGCGATTTGTGTGAAGCACCCCTCTTTGTTCATCGCGTCAATCAGGTCGTTTTCGTATTTCTGCGCCATCGGTGCGTAGGAGAAGAAGAAGCTCGCCGTCGAGCAGAAAATCTGTGCGTCGCCACTCCAGCCGTGGCGCTCGCGGGTCGGGCAGTCGGTGGGCAGGTCAGCATGATTATTCTTCGTACTCCAGACCGTGTTCTCCACAAATTTGTTCAAAAGCTCGTTCGACGTCTCCACCCAGCCGGTGCGCTCCATCGACGAGTACACCGCAATGGCCGTAAAGTCTGCCGCTTCAAACGCCGCGTCCGTCTCCACCAGCACGTACTGGAAGCCGAAGATGGCAAAGCGCGTCTTGTACTCGTTTAGACCGTCCCTGCAGGTAAAGACCACCTGCTGCAAGGGCGTCACGCGTTCCTTCTTCACGATCTGGATGTTCTTCTGCGTGAACTCACCGGCTTCGTCCAGCATCTCGCCGAAACGCAGCGTGACGCGCTGACCCGCCTTGGCTCGCACGCGGAAGGCGACGTACCCCGCGATGTTCTGGTGAAAATCCAGCACCGTCTTGCCCGATGGTGTCGTGAACAATTCGGCGTCGAGACATTCGTGCTCCTCCACCGGAACGTTATTCGATGCCGTGGGCACGCAGCTGTGCGTGGTCTCCTTCGCCTTTCCCGTATACGTCGGCGCGAGGTTTGCGTCGTACACCTCGCCATCCTTGTTGTCGGCAAAGCGGACGGGTCCGTCGCTGCTCCACTCCCATGTACCGTCGGTGATGACACAGTGCGCACCACCGTCCGCGTCCGTCCACTCCAGCTGCGCCAGCAGCTTCGTCTCCGTGCCGTACTGATTTCTCAGACCGTTTGCCCCGCAGCTGCCGCGGTACCAGCCGTCCGCCAGCTGGAAGGTCAGCTCGTTTTCGCCCTGCTGCAAAAGGTTCGTCACGTCGTAGGTCTGGTACTGAATCCGCTTGGGGTAGCCGGTATGCCC
This sequence comes from uncultured Oscillospiraceae bacterium, assembly GCA_934597165.1. GTDB lineage: Bacteria > Bacillota > Clostridia > Oscillospirales > Oscillospiraceae > Onthomonas. The sequence goes on along the minus strand of CAKTQP010000063.1, from coordinate 5,520 downwards.
CGGCGTCAGCACAGCGGTTCCGATGCGTTTTCCGTTGAGGCATCCCTCATACAGACCGCAGGCGGTGGCATACAGCCGGGCCGAAACAACATTTCCGGTAGAAAACACCTTGCGGAAGCAGTCCACCGGGTAGCGCGTCTTCGGGTCGATCTTGTAATCACCGGCGATCCACTTTGCACGCCAGTCGCCCGCCTCCAGCAGCCCCATTTCAAAAAAGGCGCTCGTAGCCTCGCCCTCCGCGCCCGTCTCGTCCCAGAGCCGGACGCTCCACTCGATGCGTTGTCGGCTTTGCAGCCGCTTGCCCCCATACGGGATATGCGTCATCCGGGACGATGCCACCTTCCCCGTGTCCCACACGACCTCCCCTTCGCAGCGTGCCGTGATGCGATACGCCGTCTGCCGCTTCCCGCCCTCGCAGTTCCAGAACAGCCTTGGCTCTATCACATCAATCCCGACGGGATTTTCCAGATATTCGGTCCGTAAATGAATGGCTTTCATAGGTTATACCCTCATTTCTGCGTAGAAAACTTCTGCTATGCCTGTATTCTATCAGACAAACCGGATTCGCTATATTAAAAAACGGATTTTTTTAATACTTTCGTGATATTCTATCAAAATTTCTGCTCTGTTTTGCCCGACGCCTGCCCCAACAGCAGAAAGACCCGGAGACTCTCAAAAAGTCTCCGGGCCTCGCCGGTGAAGCGCTGCACTATCCGATGTTCTCTCTGTATTGACTGGGCGTCATGCCGCACTGTTTTTGAAACAGCCGCGTGAAATAGCTCTGGGAGGAATAGTTCAGGTAAGCTGCAATCTGAGACAACGGATACCCCGTGTGCCGAAGAAGGTACTTGGCCTCATTGATTCTTTCCCGGTTGAGATAGTCCCGGATGCTAATTCCCATTTCATCGCGGAAGCGCAGGGACAGGCTGCGCGTGCACAGCCCGCACACTCCGGAAAGCTGTTCCAGGGTGATGTCCTCATGCAGATGCACCGAGATATAGGCCAGACATTGCCGGATCAAGCCGGATGCGGCCGGCTTTTGTCGAAGTTCACCTACCCGATCACAATAATCCAGCAGCATCCGGATGCTTAGCTCCTTGATGAGGGCGGGTTCCGAAAGGGAATCCATGCGCTGGCAGTACAGGTCGCTCAGGTTCAGCACGGTTTCCTCCGACAGTCCGCCGCGGATGGCCGCCCGGGCTGTCACGGTGGCCAGAGCGATAAAGATATACTTTTCTTGTCGGAGGGCATCGCTGGACATCAGGCCGACGCGACCTGAAACCGGCGTGTTCAGCCGCTGTTCCAGCTGGGCACGGTTGCCATGTTCCACAGCCTCACAAAGACTCATTTCAAAGTCCATGGACAGGTGCGGTTCAGCGGATTCCCGCTGCTCAAAAAGCTGTTCTTCCAGACAGGACGGGTCTTGTACCATAGAGGTATAGACATCCATGAACAGAATGTCCTCTTTTTTAACGCGCGTTTCCAAAAGTAGGTCCGCGATCAGGCACAGCTGATTCTTCACCTGCTCCAAGGTCATTAGAGGCACTTGCAGAATCAGGTCGCAGGTGCTCTGCAAATGCTCAGGCCGACCGACAGTCATCACCATACTCAAAACCTCGTTTCGCGCCCGGCGGATTGGGCTGACGAGTCCAAGAAGCAGAAAGCAGTCCGCATCCAGCTCCATTACGCCCAGAAAGAACCCCGGTTCGATGAAGCTGACCAGTGGGTGCGCAGCGTCTCTCCCCTGCGCCCGGAAATCGTCCAGAACGATGGCGGTGGCAAAGAGATTCACCGCCTCGTACGGGATCTCAGGGAATGACACGATAAGGTTTCCATCCCCATCCAGCAAAGAGAGAGGGACGCGGGTCACACAGTACAGGGATTGCAGCTTTTCAATCCAAGCATTTTTCACGGCGAAACATCTCCTTATTTCAAATAATATCATAAAATTACCATATAAATCAAGTAATTATTATAAGCACAGGGTCTGACGTGCTATGATGTAGACACAAGCCAAGGGGCGCGTCAAAATCAAACAGACAGGAGAGAATCAAAATGAGTAAAAAGCAGCTCGGACTTGACGGCATGGGGATTCAGAAGACCATGCGCTTGGGCGATTATCTGGCCGACAGCGGCGGACAGTTTGCGCTCAACAGCATCAGCGGTCTGATTGGAGCGATCACCTATTTCTACACGGACAAAATCGGTGTGGCCGCAATGACGGCCGCCAACGTCCTACTGATTGCCAAGATTGTGGACGCCTTTACCGACCTTATAATGGGTCGCATCATGGACAACGGCAAAAGCCCGAAGGGAAAGTGCCGCCCGTGGTTTTTGCGCATGGCGATTCCGACCTTTGTGGTAATTGTAGCGTTGTTCTCAGTACCCAGCGGACTGAGCAGCCCTATGCTGTTCGCGTACCTGTTGATTACGAACATACTGGCCAGCGCCGTTGTCTCCACTGCCATCTCTATCCCCTACAACGCGATACAGTGTATGCGCACCCCCAGCATTGAGGAGCGCACCAAGATGGGCATCTTCCGATCCATTATGGGCTATCTGATCGGCATGATCATTGCCATCGCGCTGGTGCCCATCACCAACCTGCTGGGTGTGAACGGCGTGGCGGATCAGGCCGCGTACATCAAATTTGCGGTGGTCTTGGGTCTTATCAGCATGGTGCTTTTGCTGATCCTGTACGCCAAAAGTGCGGAGACGGCCACCGCCGAGCAGAAGCAGGACGACGGCGTGCCTTTTGTGAAAGCCATCGGTATGCTGTTCAAAAATAAGTATTGGGTCATCGTTCTGATCTCGAACCTTTTCTCCGCCGTGATCTTCGCGCTCACCAGTGCTTCCGGCACCTATTACGCCAAGTGGATCCTCGGCAACGACAACCTTGTGGCCCTGATGGGCGCGGTAGGTCTGATTTCCACCTTTGTCGGCTTCGGTGTGGTCGGTCCTATGAACAAGAAGCTGGGCATCCGCAAGACCTTGATGATCAGCATGATCATCGGTATCGCCGGTTCTGTGGTGCGTATCTTCTTCCCGGACAGCCTGATCGTTTTGATGACTGCCGGCCAGCTGACCAGTTTCGCTATCATCCCGCTGATGTGTGTCTGCGGAACCATGAACACAATGGCCATGGACTATAACGATTATCTCTATGGCAACAAGATCGTAGGTATGTCTGCCTCTGCCTCCAGTTTCGGCAGTAAGGTCGCCGGCGGCCTGGGCGGCTCGCTGATTGGCTGGATCCTGGCAGTCGTCAACTATGACCCCACCGCCACCGTCACCACCACGGCCGTGCGCTACGGCATCTACGCTTTTTCCATCTACATTCCTCTTGCTATGATGGTGGGTCTGCTGCTGCTCACCAGCCGGTTTGACATTGAAAACCGCTACACCGAAATCTTGCGGACGATACAGACGCGCAAGAAAACGCAGTCTCCCCAAGCGTAAAGCATAAACAGACAAGGGCGGCACCAGATGGAAAAGCAAGGCTGCAACTCGTATCTTCCCATGTAGAAATACATCCTAAATAAAAAAAGACGGCAAGCTGTACAAGCTGCCGTCTTTTTCGGTTGTGGGCTTTATCGATTCAGATGCCTTTTAAAGAATTCACATTCTTCCCGGTTGCAGCGATTGGCCGCTTCCGAACGGATATCGCAGTGAAACACATGACCCAGCACATGATTCCGATCTCCATAGTAGTGATATTCCGCTTCCGCCCCCAGCTGGTGCAATCGTTCCACTAGGGGGCGAGCCTGTTCAGCGAGGAAGTCTCCTTCTGCCGTCATGACGAAAGCCGGTGGAAACGCATCGGTCACATGGTTCAGCACACTCATCTGCTCAAGCTCCGCCTGCGTCCCTTTGCCGGGAAGATAATCGGCCATCAAGTGGGTGGTTAGATCCTTTTTCCCGTTTTTTTCAATCCGGTAAACGCCGCAGTTGAGCGCAACTGCCCGCAGAACAATCCCCTTGGGCGTATGCACCGTAAACCCTGATGCATACGCCGGATTGGTGCAGATACAACTGTACATGGCCAACAACTGTGCGCCGGCACTGTCGCCTAACGCAAAGATATTACCGATATCGAAGCCGTACGTATCCGCATGGGTCAGCAGCCATGTGAATACCTGGTTTGTATCCTCTACAGGAGCCGGAAACTTGTATTCCGGAGCCAGCCGATATGTGAAATTGACCACCGCAAACCCCTGCTGCGCCAAACTCATGCAGTAATACTGGTACCGCTCCTTATCTCCATAGACCCACCCGCCGCCATGTACACTGACAATGACCGGCAGCAAACCTTCGGCATCTTTCGGACGATACACATCCAGTCGGTTCCACCTAGGGTTCAATCCGTAGACGATATCGTCAAAACGGCGTACATCTTCCGGAGTTGTACATCCGGCATCTCGCTTATCATCTCCGCGCTTGAACATGGTCCGTATCATAAAGCTGGTCAAAGACATGGCAAATCTCTCCAATCTCACATCACTTTTTTACGATCTTTTTGATTCCTTCCAGCGGGTGACCGTTGGCGGTTGCCAACAGACCCTCGGCTATCTGAGCCGGGAAGGTACCTCCGCTGGAAAGCACCATCGCCCGCAGTGGTGCATCCGCACCGAACATCACCATCATCTTGAAGGTGGGATTGCTGTAATCCACCTTGCCGCCGAAGGATTTGGCAATGGTGACCTCAGTGCCTTTGAACATCTGCATCATCACAAAGGAATGGTCCTTCATCTCCATGGTGGAGTGTTCCATGTCCAACCATTTTTAGGAGGTTGGACACTTTTATTGCCCCGTCTTCCCGCAAAATTCTGAATTATGGCAGGGGAGGGGGCATTTTTTTGAGAAAAACAGAATAAATCCTGCTGTTTTCAGAATGTTTTCAATTTCCCGCAGCCAGTTTCCTGTTGGCTGCGGGAATTTTTTGCTTTTCCCGGCAGTTTTCAGTTTATTTTCAGGTTTTCCATTTTAATCGCAAAAAGGAACATTTGGTAGGAAAACCGTCATTCCTAATAGGTTGGTTGCCAAAGTGGTGCTGGCCCCCGGTGAGAGCAAAACCGTAACCTTCTCTTTGGAAAATCGCAGCTTTGCAGTGTGGGCGGATGGATGGAAAATCCCGGCCGGAACCTACGGGGTGCTGGTGGGCGCTGCCGCCGATGATATCCGGCTGCAGGGCAGCTTGGAGGTGGATGGTGAGAATGTTCTGGCTCCGGTCTGGCAGGCAGGCAGCTGGTACGAGACACTGAAGGGTCTGCCTGCCGATGCAGAATTCGAAGCCTTGTATGGCAGTGCGCTGCAGACTGACCCGCCCATAGAGAAAGACAAATTCACCATCTCTACAAAAAGCAACCTGAAAACTGGTTGGCGAAATCGCCGATTTTCGACGCTACAACAAAGAAAAAAGACTGTAACAACTTTTCATCACAGTCTTATGGAGGTGACGACCAGATTTGAACTGGTGAATGAAGGTTTTGCAGACCTTTGCCTTACCACTTGGCCACGTCA
>CAKTQP010000062.1 GCA_934597165.1 uncultured Oscillospiraceae bacterium | reverse complement strand
CCATGTCGTGGCTCCTCCATCCATAGTGATACAAGTTTAGTATAGCAGATAATCGCGGAAAATAGAATGATAAAAAAGAGAATGGCACAACTTTTGTTGTGCCATTCTGACCTTTGCAGGGGAGGAACGCCTTACTTGTCCTTCTCCGCCTGATATTTCTCATAGATGCTCACCAGGCCATCCAAGATCAGCCCGCCGTCTACCACGTCGATGGTATCGGTATTCTCCGCGATCAGCCGAGCCAGGCCGCCGGTGGCCACCACCTTGGCGTTTTCGCCGCCTTCCAGCTCTGCCTTGGTGTTCCGGATGAGGTACTCCACGGAACCGATGTAACCCAACACGCCGCCGATCTGGATCTGGCTAACGGTGTCCATGCCCAGGAAGGTGTCCGGCACGGCCAGCTCGATCTGAGGCAGCTGAGCGGTGCGCTGGAACAGGGCGTTCATAGAGATCTGGACGCCGGCCAGGATGCAGCCGCCGCGGTAGCAGCCCTCTGCGTCAATGGCGTCCAGGGTGGTGGCGGTGCCGAAGTCCAGGACGATGAGCGGTGCGCCGTACTTTTCCACGGCTGCCATGCAGGCCACGGAACGGTCTGCGCCCAGGGCGTAGGGATCGACCCCTTCCGGATACTTCAAGGTGGGAAAGACGTGTTCATTGACCACCAGGGGCACCCGGCCGAAGTACTTGATGATGGCATTGGTCAGTGCGTGCATGATGCCAGGCACCACGGAGCAGATGATGACATCCTGCACCTGGCAGGGGTTCAGGCCAAAGCGCTGGAAGTAAGCGCAGGCGTTCAGGCCCAGCTCATCCGATGTTCTGGTCACGTTGCTGGTCAGGCGAAAGCTGCCCACCTGTTTGTTGTTTTTGTACACCCCGAATACGATGTTGGTGTTCCCAACGTCAATCAGCAAAAGCATAGTATTCCTCCTCAGAAAAAACTCCTTTGATCGCACCCCGTCGCTGTCCTTCCTCCAAGTACAGCACGCCATAGCTGACGGAACCCATGCCCACACTGCCTGGGTTCATCAGGTAAAAGCGTCCGCACTTCCGGCAGTACCGCTGGTGCGTGTGTCCAAACAGGACAAAATCTGCCCCGGTCTCCTCTCCCAGGCAGATGATCTTGCGGTCATCCCGCTTCACGCCACGACTATGCCCGTGGCAGAGGGCGAGACGGTATCCGGCCACTTCAATGACACGCTCCAACTCCTCATAAGGGGCGTCATCGCAGTTGCCGGGCACCTGTTGGATGGCCAACTCTGGATAGATCCAACGCAGTTCCTGGACGTCCTCCCAATAATCGCCCAGGTGCAGCACCATATCTGGCGCCTCCTGCTCGATGGCCGTGATCATGTTGGTGGTATTTCCGTGGGAGTCGGAAAAGACAAGCACTTTCATCTTTTGGTCACTTCCTGTTCCGCCGTGCATATACTGGGAAAGCACGAACATCAAAAGGGGGTCCTGTTATGAACCAATCTTCCACATCCAATCCCCTCCAGTCCCCAGAGGCGGCGGCGCTGCTGAAGAATCCCAGCGCCCTGAAAACCCTCCTAGGCTCTCCGGAGGCCAAGCAGCTGCTGACCATGCTCAACGCCCAGAACAACGCCGGGCTGAAGACCGCCGCCCAGCAGGCCAAAGCGGGTGACACGACGGCACTGATGGCCATGGTCAACGACGTGATGAACCGGCCGGAGGGGGCGAAGCTGATGGCGCAGATCGAGTCCAAGTTCCCGAACCAGGACAAGAAGCGCTGAATCCACCCCGCAACGGGTTTGAAAGGGAGGTCAGACTGCTGTGGATGATTTTGAAGAAAAACTCAACTCCATCCTCTCCTCACCGGAGGCGATGGGGCAGATCATGGCGCTGGCCGACTCGCTGACCGGTCAGGCCGACGCGGGCACCGGGGACACAGCTCCGCCAAGCACCCAACCGCCGGTTCCCTCCGGCGGCAGTGGTGGGACGGGGCTGCCCGATCTGTCCGGTCTGGCCTCCGCCTTTTCCGGCGGGAGCAATCCCCTGGCCATGCTCCAGAACCTGGACCCGGCCATGCTCCAGACCATCGGCACCCTGTTTCAAGAGTACAACCGGTCGGACGACGAGAAAGCCGCGCTGCTCCGTGCCCTCCAACCCTTTTTGCGGCCGGAGCGGTGGGCGAAAGTGGAAAAAGCCATCCAGATCACTCGCTTGTCCCGGGTGATCCGGGCTGCCATGCAGCTGTTCCGGGAGAAAGGCTATGTATAACCAATTCATTCCCCCCGACGGGTTCCGCCCCGTCTCCCCTCCGCCAGGCACGCCGCCCAAGGACGACCCGCCTCCCAAAGGACGCTCTCCCCTGTCCGCTCTGCTCTCTTCCCTTTTGGGCAAGGGCGGGAATCCGGGGGGCAACGCCGGTGGGAAGACCGGTCTGGCCGGTCTGTTGGATCGGTTTGGGCTGGGGCAGCTGGATCACGGGGATCTGCTGCTGTTGTTTATCTTGATCTATCTGTTCCGAGAATCGGAGGATGACGAGTGGCTCATCATTCTCGCCCTGGTCCTTCTGATGGGTCTTTAGCGTACCCATCGGAGGGGTCTTCTTCCTCCGGTTCCTCTCCTTCCTCCAATTCCTCGTGGGTCAGCTCCTCCTCTTCCTCCGCGGTCAGCGCAGGCTGCTCCGCAGCGGAGGCACGGTGCCGCCCTACGCCCTTCCAGGTGGCGATGCCTGCCAGGCTCAGCACGACCAACAGGATCAGCCCACGGCTCAAACCGCTGGCAGCGGTGACCACAGCGGTCAGACCCAGCAGGGCGGAGACGCCGTAGAGGACGGCCACGGTCTGTTTCTTGGAAAAGCCCATGTCCATCAGCCGGTAGTGGACGTGCTCCCGATCCGCCTTGAAGGGACTTTCCCCGTGGTACAGGCGGAGGATGACAGCAAAGCAGGTGTCAAAGATGGGCACCCCCAGCATAAGGAAGGGGATGACAAAGGAGATGATGGCGTAAAATTTGAACAAGCCCTGGATACTGGCCACAGCCATCACATAACCCAACAGGGTGGAACCGGTGTCCCCCATGAAGATTTTCGCAGGCGGCCGGTTATAGGGCAGGAAGCCGATGCAGCCGCCTGCCAGCGCGCTGGTGATGATGGCCACGCCTGGATTCGAATAGACCAGGGCGATGATGACCAAGCTCACGCAGGAGATGGTAGACACGCCAGCCGCCAGGCCGTCCAAGCCGTCAATCAGATTGACGGCGTTGGTGATGAGGACGATCCAGAACAGGGTAACGGGGACGGACAGGATGCCCAGATCCCAGTGCCCGCCCAGGGACATCAAGCGGCTGAAAAAGTAGATCTTGTTGCCGCCCAGCACCGCCACAGCGGCAGCCGCCAGCTGTACCACCAGCTTTTTCATAGCCGGCAGGTCGTAGATGTCATCAAAGACCCCTAGGAGCACGATCATGGTCGCTCCGGCCAGCATACTGATGTTCTTAGGCCCCAAGGGCGCAAAGAGCAGGGCACTGCACACGAAGCCCATGAAGATGGCCAGGCCACCCATACGAGGGGTGGGTTTTTTATGCAGGTGTCGGGCGCTGTCGGTGCCGGCCTTGCCGGGCATGTCGATGGCTCCCGCCCGGAGCGCCGCCTTCATGGCGAAGGGGGTGGCGATATACGCGATGAAAAAGGCAGTCAGCAGAGCCACTGCCGCCGCGACGGGAGCAGAATGAATGGATAGGATAGAGGATCACTCCTTCAACCGATTATCGGGCAACAAAACCCACTTTCTTATAGACCTTGCGCAGGGTCTTGTTGGCGATGTAGCCAGCTTTTTCCGCACCGGCACGGTAGACAGACTCCAGGTACGCCTTATCCTGGAGCAGACGGGTAGCCTCCTCCCGGATGGGACGGCACAGCTCCACCACAGACTCGCCCACAGCGGTCTTGAAGTCGCCGTAGCCGCGGCCTTCGAATTCCCGCTCGATGGCGGCAAAGTCAGCACCGGTGGCAGCGGAATAGATCTGCATCAGGTTTGCGATGCCGGGCTTGTTGGCCGGGTCGTAACGGACGCAGGTCTCGCTGTCGGTGACGGCGCGCTTGAACTTCTTCAGCATGACCTCGGGCTTGTCCATCAGGTAGACACAGCCGTTGGGGTCCTTGTCCGACTTGGACATCTTGTTCTCCGGGCTGGTCAGGCTCATGACGCGAGCGCCGATCTTGCCGATGTAAGGCTCCGGCATTTTGAACACGTCGCCGTAGAGGGTGTTGAACCGGTGGGCGATGTCACGGGTCAGCTCCACGTGCTGCTTCTGGTCCTCGCCCACAGGCACGTAGTCCGGCTGGTAGAGCAGGATGTCGGCGGCCATCAGGCAGGGATAAGTGAACAGACCTGCGTTGATGTTGTCAGCGTTCTTGGCACTCTTGTCCTTGAACTGGGTCATCCGGGACAGCTCACCGAACATGGTGTAGCAGCTGAGCACCCAGCTCAGCTGGGTGTGCTGGGGGACATGGCTCTGGATGAACAGGGTGTTCTGTTCGGGGTCCAGGCCACAGGCGATGTACTGCGCCAGCTGCTCCATGGTGCGGCGGCGCAGGTCAGCGGGGGTCTGGCGCACGGTGATGGTGTGCAGATCCGCCATAAAATAATAACAGTCAAAGGCTTCCGCCCGTTCCGCCCAATTTTTGATGGCGCCCAAGTAAGAACCGAGGGTCAGATCACCGCTGGGCTGGATACCGGAAAGCATGACTTTTTTTTCATCCATGTTAACACGACCTTCTCCCTTGCCGTCGGACAAAAGTCCATAGGCAGGGTATTTTATTACGTTAGGTCAGTTTATCATGTTTATACAAAGATTGCAATAAAGTTGTGAAAAAGATGTCAAAGTTTTATAGGGAAATTTACGGGGTGGGAGGATCCTGCATAGTGGTTCTTCTCTCTCTATGCGCTACTATAAGGGAGAACCCCCGGCGAGGGTTCTCCCTCTTTTCAGCAGAGCTGAAAATTCACCCTCTCCTGCGTTTTTTTGCGCATGGGAAGTTTCGCCGTCTGCGGACGGCGACCAAGGGCTTTGCCCTTGGAACCCACTTCCTTTTCTTCGTGAAGAAAAGGAAGCGAAAAAAAGCTTAAATGGCGCTGCGCGGCTTGACCTTTGGTAACTAGTCTAGTTTTACTGGACAAGCGTCCCGCTCTCGTCCTCGATCAACAGCAAAATCTTCTCCTCCGCCCCCGTCTGTCCGTTCACGTACACCATGCACCGCCGTCCCTCGTCGGTCTGGCAGGTACACTCCCAGCACAGCACTTCCGCTTCCCCCGGTGTGGGGATGAGGGCCAGGCGGGTGCTCTGGATGGTCAGGGCGGGCGAGACGGTCTTTCGGGCTTGCGCTTCGGTGATGGTGGCTTTTAAGGCGGCGCTATCCCGCTCCACGTGGTGGGTCAGGTAGTTCTCCGCCTCGAAGCCCACCACGTCCCCGTTGTCCATGGCCACTTCCACCTTAATCAAATCGGGATAGAGCAGGACGTCGTCCTGCATGGCGGCGAAGTTGATGGTCAGGGTGCCGTCCGCTTCACTATAATAGTGTTCGGTCAAGTCGGTGAAGCCGTGCTGTTCCAAAAAGGCTTTGGCGCGCTGGACGGCCTCTTTTTGGGAGATGGCCGGTTCGGTGACCGGACGGGAGGCCAGCATGGCGATGACCTTGCCGCCTGCCTTGGTCACTCGGATGGTACAGCTCCCCTTCTCCCCCTGCAAGCGGAACACCCAAGCGGGCAGGTCACCGGCGATGGGTTCCATGGGCTCCAGCGCCTGGGCGCTGACGCCTACGAACTGGGCTGCGGTCTCACGGGCACTGGCGCGGGTGACCTCCTGCAAGCCTTCCAGGCCGGGTTTGGCCTTGGACTGGAGGCTATCTGAGAAGGGGCCGTCATAGATGAGGGTGGGCAGTTCGGGAAAATCGGTCTCCACGGTCTGGAAGCGGCTTTCGCCGGTCTGGGCGCCCAATCTCTGTGCACTCTGGGTGCCGTTCAAGCGCTGTTCCACGGCGGTCAAGTCCTCCAGGGCGGTCTCGCCGTTATAGACCTGCTGTTCCAGCTTGTCCAAGGTCTGGGACAGCTGACGGGAGGCTTTGGAGAGGGCTTTCACGGTCTCCAGCTGGTCGCCGGTATAGCCCCCCTGGGTGGCGGCGGAGCGTGCCAGCGCCTGGGCGTAGTCCCCCACTTTGGAGACGAAGGACGCGGTCTGGGTCAGCTCCACGTAGGCGTAGGGCAGCTCGCCGATGGCCTGCTGGGCGGCCTGGGCTTGGCCGTAGATTTCCGCCCCCAAGGCGGCGATCTGGGTGGGAGAGGTGGTACAGGTCTGCTTTTCCAGGCTGGTGCTCATGCGCTGGACGCTGGCGGTCAGCTCGGAGAAGGCGTGGGTATAGTTGTTGGCGGTAAGCCGTTGGTACTGGATGAGCTGGGCATTTTGCTGCATGATGGTGCCCGCCAGCAGGACGAAGGCGGCGGTGAGATAGGTCGCCGCTCGGATGCGGGTGCGGCGAGCCAGGGATTGGAGCATAGTCATCCCTTCCTTTCCTCGAAACTAAAAAAACGACATGGTTTTCCTGCCGTTAGCCTGCATCAAACCATGCCGTTTTATGTTTGGGAAAAGTTTCGTTTTTTCCACATTATGCTGTTATTCGGATTCCTTCTGCTCCACCACGTACGCACTCACCTGTCCCAGCACCTTGGGCGTACAGGTGGTCTGCACCAGGATGGTCTCCCCGTACTCCACGCTGTCCACTTTGGCCTCTCGGTAGAGCATATCCAGGATGCCCCCCTTGTCATAGGGCAGGGAGAGCAGCACCTGCTTGGAGCCCTCGTCCAGCTCCTTGCCGATGGCCTCCATGAGCTTGTCCAGCCCCTCGCCGGTCTTGGCGGAGATGGACACGATGTGGTCGCCGTGGGGCAGGATGTCCGCCTGGAGGCAGTCGCATTTGTTGAACACGTCGATTCTCGGCGTCTGCTCCGCGCCCAGCTCTCGGATGAGCTTTTCCACCACGTCCGCCTGGGTGCGCCACTCCTCGTTGCTGGCGTCGATGACGTGGAGCAGCAAATCGGCGTACTTCAGTTCTTCCAGGGTGGCCTTGAACGCCTCCACCAGGTGGTGGGGCAGCTTGCGGATGAAGCCGACGGTGTCGGACAGGAGGACGGTACAGGTGTCCGAGATCTCCAGCGTCCGGGTGGTGGTGTCCAGGGTGTCGAAGAGCCGGTTGTTGGCGGGGATGTCGCTGCCGGTCAGGTGGTTCAAAAGGGTGGACTTGCCCGCGTTGGTGTAGCCCACGATGGCCACCACCGGCACCTCATTCTTGATGCGCCGATCCCGCTGGACGGCACGGACGCGGCGGACGTCCTTCAAGTCTTCTTCCAGCTTCTGAATCTTCCGGCGGATGTGCCGACGGTCGGTCTCCAGCTGGGTCTCGCCGGGGCCGCGGGTGCCGATGGGGGATTTGCCGCCGGAGGCGGTCTGGCGCACCAGGTGCCCCCACATGCCGGTCAGCCGGGGGAGCAGGTATTTATACTGCGCCAAGGCCACCTGCAAGCGGCCTTCCTTGGTCCGTGCCCGCTGGGCGAAGATGTCCAGGATGAGGCCGGCCCGGTCCATGACCTGGATGCCGATGTCCTCGGTCAGGACTCGCACCTGAGCCGGTGAAATTTCATTGTCGAACACCACCAGGTCGGCTTCCACCGCCTGGGCCAGCTCCCGCACCTCGTCCACCTTGCCTTCGCCGATGAACGTCCGGGCGTCCGGCTTGTCCTTGTTCTGGAGCACCACCCCCACGCACTCCCCCCCTGCCGTTTCCAGCAGGGCGGCCAGTTCTTCCAGGGTGGTCTCCGTGGCGTTATCTTCCGCGGACAGGCTGTAGGCGTTCAAGCCCACCAGCACTGCCCGATTGCGTTTTTCTTCCTTCCAAGTACACTCGGTCATAGATTATCCTTTCTGATATGCCTCTACGATCTGGCCGATATACATCACGTGATAGTCCTTCTGGGGATAAAACTTCCCGTCAATGGTCTCATCCACAAAGCACTCCGGCTCCAGTGGCTGGACGTACCGTTTTTTGCACACCAACACCAGCTCCGCCTCGGCGAAATAGGGGGCGTTGCCTGCGCCAGCCTGGACGGTGAAGCCACATTCCTTAATCTTATCCACATCTCGTCCAGAAGTGTTGCCGCACAGGTTCAGCGCCTTGCGGTAGGACTCATCGAAGAAGCAGAGGGTAAAGTAGTCGTTGTTGTCCACGAACTCCTTGGTGTAGCGCTGGGGACGGATATAGCAGGTGGCGGAGGGCTCCGCCCACATGACGCCCACGCCGCCCCAGCTGGCGGTCATGGTGTTGCAGTGCTCCGGCGTGCCGGCGGTGATGAGCAGCCACTGATCGCCGATGAGGGTGAAGGGGTTCATGGTGAGGGTTTTGGGGTCGATTTTCTGTAACATAGGATCAGGCTCCTTTCCAAAACGATTCATTTACACATTCATTATAATATACCAACTGGGAAAAAGATACCCGATGGGCAACGAAAAAAGCGCCTGCGTAATGATGAAACGCAGACGCTTTTATTGCTCGTCTTACTTGCCCAGACCGTACTTCTTGTTGAAGCGGCTGACACGACCGCCGGTATCGACGACCTTCTGCTTGCCAGTGAAGAAAGGATGGCACTTGGCACAAACTTCGACACGGATGTCCTTCTTGGTGGAACCGGTGGGATAGACCGCACCACAAGCACAACGGATGGTGGTCTGCTGGTAATCGGGATGAATACCTGCCTTCATAATTGTTCACCTCTTTCGAACAACTCAGATTGAACACGCCCGATGCCCACTCTCTGTTGGACACCACGTGAACGGTTGATATTTTACCACAAATCTACCGCCATTGCAACCACTTTTTCCGTTTTTTCCAGCCGTCACACCTCAAATCCCCGTCCCAGGGCGAAAAACCACAGCACCTTATGCACCACCGGCGTCCCGGTCAGTGCCGTCAGCGCCTCGCTGTACAGCTCCACCTG
>CAKTQP010000061.1 GCA_934597165.1 uncultured Oscillospiraceae bacterium | reverse complement strand
AGGTGGGGCTTTCCAGCTAGATTCAGGAGGTGTACTGCGCATTGTATATTGTCTACTTCATTCCGCTTTTCGTCATTGCCTTTTTAGCCATAGCGGTATTTAGCAGCTATTATATCTTTTTAGAATGGTTATCCGGCATCATTTACTTCTTGGCAAACCCTGCCTTCATCAAGTATATTCTCATCAAGATCGGGATGTTTGACCTGATCCTCCCCCTCATCAAAAAGCGCCCCAAGAAACAGATTTTGAACGTTTGCCTGCTGGATGCCGCAAAAACCTTTGCCCTTATCCGTCTTTTCTGCATTATTATGCCATACTACCAAAAATGTTGGAGCAGTGCGTTTTCTTCTCTCCTTGACATCACGCTCCTCACAATCCTCATCCTTCTTATTGTTGTTTTTAGTGTACTTGCCGACATCATGACCCTTCGTTTTGCCTTTGCACAGCACTGGGATATGAAAAAGTTCAAAGGGTTTGCTGGCGGCTCTATCACCTGCTATCTCTTTTTCCTAGCTTTTATCCTTTTACTTATTCTTGGATATGGACTATTTTGCATACTTGACTTTTTCAATGTGATTCATATGAAAGAAGGCAGCACGCTCTTCAGCTTTTTGATTGATACTGGATTTTTTGATTATCTTCTATAGGGTATAGAAACGACTTTCAATGTGGTAGGCTTACTGGTTCCCGTATATCCCGGTAAGCCTA
Source organism: uncultured Oscillospiraceae bacterium (assembly GCA_934597165.1). GTDB lineage: Bacteria > Bacillota > Clostridia > Oscillospirales > Oscillospiraceae > Onthomonas. The sequence goes on along the minus strand of CAKTQP010000061.1, from coordinate 9,231 downwards.
CCTTTCAGCATTTTTTAATCCATCTTTATCCCAATATAGATTGAACCCCTCCGCTCCCCGTGCTATAGTAAGGGCAGATGAAACCGATGGGAACCCACGAGCTCCCATCCTGCGACTACGAAAGAAAGGTGCTCCTCATGAAGAAAAGACTGTATCGAATTGAATCTGGCAAAATGCTCGCTGGTGTCTGCGGGGGGATCGCAGAGTATTTCGACATTGACCCCACCCTGATCCGTGCCCTGTGGATCCTGTTCTGCATCCTGGGCGGCAGCGGTATCCTGCTCTACATCATCCTGGCTGTCCTCATCCCCAGTGAAGACGATCTGACCTGACGGTTGGCGGGATGTCCAACCTCTTGAACAGAAAACGCGTTTGCGAAAAGGCGTCCGACTAGGGTCGGGCGTCTTTTTTGACGACATAATTGCTTCTGATGGAAAATTAGGTTGAAAAAATCATCAAATTATGCTAAAATAGGAAAGAAATATCCCCCTCAGTCCTGTTGTCATCGGGAGGTGTCCTATGGATCCAGCCTTACAGCGCGCGTTAGTGGAAGCCGTCCAATCGGTGGCCACCCCCACCTGGGCGGACATTGCCACTGCCCTCATCGCATTTCTCGCCCTCATCGGCACCATCGTCATGGCGTTCCTGCAAAACCGCATCGCCAAGCAGCAGACCATCATCGCCGCCAAGCAGGCGGACATTGCCGACCAGCAGAACAAGATCGCCCTTTTTGAGAAGCGTTACACCCTCTACGATCAGGTGGGGCGGTGTACCACCTTCGCCTTTTTGCTGGAGGAGTTCGGCACCCTGGAGAACTTTTTGTGGCTGTACAAGGCCGCCTTCGCCGACACGGGACGGACGGACCATAACGTGTCCCTGGACGACGTGATGGAGCTGAACCGGAAGACCCTGGCCGTCACGAAGCAGGCGGACTATCTGTTTGGCAAGGAGCTGAGCGAGAAGATCGCCGGGTTATGTGCCCGGCTGGTGCTGTTGGTGTCCTTGATGGAGTTCCCGCAGGCCGACCAAGCGGTCTACGCAGACCGGAAGGAGAGCTTTTGCACCTACGCCAGGGAATTTGAAGAACAGCATATGCCGCACCTGGAAGCGCGGCTCAATATCAAATGATAAAAAACCATCCCATTCGCACACACCACGAATGGGATGGTTTCTATTTTGAGCTGAAACCGATCGGTATTAGATTAGCTCCAGTTGTCTGCCCAGTTCTCGCCCCAGTCGGCGGCGGGGTCGTAGACTTCGGCTTCCCAGCCAGCGCCGAACACCTTGCCGTCTGCGTTATAGGCCTTGCCGTCGTCGCCCACGGTGTATCCGTCGGGCAGGTAGAACAGGCTCACGCCGTCATAGTAGGTCAGGTGGCCGCTGCTGTTCTCGGAAAAGGCCGCGGTGCTCAGATCCGTGTAGGAAGCGGCGTCCCCGTCCCGGTAGAAGACCCCTTCATAGGTGCCGTCCGGGGACTGGGAATCGCTAGCCTCAAAGAACAGGGTGAAGCTGTTGTGGTCGTCGGACATACACACGTAGGCGTAGCCGTTGAGGAACAGGTAGATGCCCTTGCCGTCCAGCTGGTCAGCCAGGCTGCCGCTGGTCATGCCGTCCTTGCTGTAGGCCAAATATTCCATCCGGCCAGAGTCGATGACCAGGGTTTCGCCCAGGGCATCCTGCCACACGCCGTCCAGCTCGTCGATGGGCCACTCGTACAGCTCGCTCTCGCCCTGGCCAAAGTGAGCGCCGTCCAGACCCTCCCGGTCGGAGGAGCCGTTCTGCCGCAGGGTCAGGCCGCCGTCTTGGGACAGGAGGTCATAGTTGAAGTTGTCGTAGTCCAGCAGGGGCTTGCCGGTGTCTTCGGTATAATCCCCTCTGCCCACTCTGCCGTAATAGGTGCGGTAGCCATAGGTGCCATCCTCCGTGTCGATGACCAGGGTGTTTCCGTCGTCATCCACCCAGCCGCCGGCCAGCTCTTCCGCGGTCATGGACGGGGCGCTGGTGTCGGTATTATCGGTGGTATCTTTTGGGGTGGAATTGGTGCCCGTGTCCGAGCTGCCGCCGCAGGCGGTGAGGGACAGTGCCAGCGCAAGTGCCAGCACCAGTGCTGTGATCTTTTTCATGTTTTGCATTTTCTCCTAAATGGTTACTGTTTTTCTGCCGAAATCTGTTCGGTGGAGGTCAATTCGCCGTTCTTGGCGCTGTCCACCAGGTTGCCGTCTGCATCATCCAGCCGCAGGGTGTCCCCGCTGCCGTCATAGCGCAGGGTCACGCCGTCCTTGTCTGCCTGTGCGGTGCCGGACTCGATGACTTCATCCTCCGAATTGACAAAGCTCCAGGTGGCGTCGTCATAAATGTGCAGCCAGCGATGCTCCTGCTCATACCACCACAGCCCCACATAAGGCGTGATTTCCGGATGTGCCTGGTTTGGCTCGTTCTGATACACAAAGCCCTCTTTGTCATCCCAGTACCACACCCAGGTGGTGGTCTTTTCCCCCTGCTTCAGGGTCAGCGTGGCGTCGCTCTGGCCGTCGCTGTTGCGATCCACAAAGGAGATGCTCTCATACGCTTTCGCCGCAGACTCCACCGTTTCCGGATAGGTCAGCTGAGTATACAGGGTGGGAGAGGCGCCGCCGGAGGTCTCGTTCAAGTCCACTCTGTCGTCATAGGTGCAGACATAGACTTCCTTTTCCGCGCCCATCTGGACGAGGGTCTTCTGGTCGTTGATGATGCCCCAGGTGGTCCAGTCCGCTCCGGCGACAGGCTCCGAGGTGTCAGGTGCGCTGGACTGGTCGGATTTGCTGGTTGCCGGTGCCTTGCCGCCGCAGGCAGTCAAGCTCAGGCAGAACAGAGCGGTCAGGCACAGGGTGCCCAGGGTTCGATTCCAATGTTTCATGGTCTGTTACCTCCTCTATGTGGCGTGTCGATCACTCCGCGTCCTCCAGGCGCAGGTTGGAGAACACATCCAGGTAGGTCTGTGCCAGCTCGTCGGCTGCATCCATGGTGGAGGAGAAGGCGTACAGGTAAGTATCGGTATCGGTTGCGGTCATGAACACCGTCCACATCCGCATGTCTTCGTTTTTGCCGGAGGTGAAGGTGACCACGTGAACCGGGTAGGACAGGTTCTTGGTGTAGTCCCCAGCCTCGTAGAAGGATTTGACATAGTAGTCATCGGACTGCGCCAGGGCAGTGGCAGTGGCCACGGCGTACTCTTCCAGACTCTGTCCCTCTGCCTGGGTGGTGGGGTAGGCGGTGTTGATAATGACCGTGTTGCCGTCCTGGGTCATGTCCTCGTAGTAGTAGCCGCCGTCGTCATAGTTTTCCGTCTTCAGGTTCTGCATATTGGTGAAGGGAAGCGCGCCGCCCATGAGGACGGGGATCTGCTTGGCGGTCTGGTCATCCTGCTTTGCCGGCTCCTGAGTGGGGGTCTCGGTCTGGGCAGGGGTCTGGGAGGACGCGGCCGGGGTGGAGGCATCCGGGGTGGCTTCCGACTTGTCTGCCGGTTCTGCCTGGCTGGTGGCGGGCTTGGTGTCTGCCGGGGTGGAGGACGCCGGAGCGGGGTTCTTTCCGCCGCAGGCGGTGAGCAGGCTCATGGCCAGAGCGATCGTCAAAATCATCCATCTTTTCTTCATATGTTTTCTCCTTTTCCAAAATTCTGTGTTCAATCTCGTTCCGCCATGGCTAAGATCTCGTCATGGCTCAGTTCTACGGTTTCAAATTGGACAAAGATCCCGTTCGTGCTGACACGATTCCAAATCTCCGGTCTGGCCAGCGGTCGAAACCGGATCTTATCCAAATAGGGCTTCATATCCAACAGCAGACGGCTGCCAGACACGTAGTCCACTTGCAGGATGTGATCTTCTAAGGCGCTCACCGCTGCAATGTAACTTCGGCGCAACTGTCCTTCCTCCTCTCCGTCCGCAATCCACGGTTGGCGAAAAAAATCCACCGTACAACTGTAGTGTACCGTGGATTTCTTTTGAAAGATAGTAACCAAAGGTTAGGGTTTCTGCGCTACCAGCTCCAACAGCCGTCTGCGCTTGGTGCGGGTGTCCCCTGTGATTTGTAGTTTGGAATAGATCTGATTCACGTACTGCTTGACCGTCCCTTCGGAGAGGAATAGCTGCTCAGCGATCTCCTTGTTGGTCAGATGCTGCCCCATCAGCTGGGTGATCTCCACCTCCCGCCGGGTCAGCTGTCCCAAGGCGGCAGGGCGAGCGCCCTGCTCCCGTATCTGGGCGCAGCGGGCTTCGTATGCCTCGCCCAAAGCGGTGATCTGTTCTACCTGTTTCGTCTGGGGCAGGGTGGGCAGCAGGTCACGCAGATAGCGGTAGTTTTCCACAAAGGGGAGGATAAATCCGTCCGCTCCCGCCGCCTGCAGTGCCTGTTCCAACAGCGGCTTAGCTTCCGATGCCTTGTCCAGCATAGCGTAAGCGGCAGCGGTCTGGATGCGGATGTGCAGCGCCACCAGGGCGTAGTGCATCCCCTGGCACAGCTGCAACAGCCCGTCGCTCCGGCCGATGACTTTGGCGTAGGCGCCCTGCGCTAAATACACCTGATTTTCGATCAGCTCCATCATGGGTCGGCAGGGTGCCAGGAAGTTGACGTTGGACAGTCTGTGCTCCCGGAACAGGGTGGGCACCTGCTCCGGCTGCCCCACTAGGGCGTAGTAATAGGCGCAGATGCTCTCAAAGATGTACAGCCACATGGTGTTATGGCTCTGCATCAACTCCTTCCGCTTTTGCGCGAAGGAATACCGCTCCTGGGTGTCCACACAGAGGGAGAGCCGCCGCTCCAAAAAGTCGCAGCAGAGAGCCATGTTCTCCTGACCGTTTTCGGCGATGCGGGCGTAGGCGCGCTCCAACAGGATGCTGGTGTCCGCAAAACGCCCCTGCAGAAAGGCCGCTTCGCCGCTCATCACCAGTTCCGCCCCGTCACCGTGCCCTTGGGTCAGCTTGTAGTAGTGGGGCATACAGTCGTTCATCTCCGCCAGCTCCTTGTCCAGCGCTCCCGGCGCCCGATGGAACATCATCAGCACCGACGGAGACCCAAAGGTCCAGCTCCCCTCGTTGCGGATGCTCACCGCCGGACGGGACATTTGGGCGCTGGCGCTCCGGTGGAGACGGCTCATCTCGGTGATGTCGTTGTACATCAGGAAGCTCAGGATCAAGTCCCGTTCCCCCAGCAGGTTCCCCCGCTCTTCCTCCGGCCACTCCGGGTGGGTGCGGATGGCGTCTTCCAGCAGTGTTTTCAGCTCCATCATCTTGGGGATCTGCCGCCAGGTGAACATCCGACGCATGAGCACCAAAAGGGTCAGCGGATGCTCTTTCAGCACCGCCTCCGGACAACGCTCCAAAAATGCCAGCACCGTCTCCGGCTTCAACGCAGCCAAGAGGATTCCCGCGTCCGCCTGGATGACCTGGAGGGCGGCGTCATAGTTGCCGCAGGCCTGATAGGCGGCCAGGGCGTACAGATACTGCTGGTGGGCTTGATACCAGTCGCCGTAGCGGCTGCGGTAGGCGTTCTGTTTGGCCGGTTCCAACTGAGAGAACGCCCGCTCTGCACAGGCTTTCATCATGTGGTGGAACCGGAAGGTCACGCCGTCAGACAGGCGGGTCACAAAGGCGTTTTGCTCGGTCAGGGCGGCGAGGATCTGATCGGTCTCCGGGTCTTCGGTGATGAAGCGCGCCATCTCCGCGGAAAATTCGTCGGCCAGTCCCATGACCTCCAAAAACTCCTGCCGTTGGGGGGAGAGGGGGTCGATGAGGGCGTTGAAGAACATCTCATAAATGTCCGACTGCGTATCGGGCAGCGTCCCCTGTTCGGCCAAAAAGCACAGGTTCAGATAGACCGCGGAAAACCACCCCTCGCTGGAGTGGAGCAGAGCGGCAATGTCCGCTTCCTGTAGCGGAGTTCCACAGCGGTGTGCATAAGTGGCCAGCTCCCGATGGTTCAGCCGCAGCTGTTCCACGGTGATCTGATGGAGCTTCCCACCCAGGCGCACCACCTCCCCGCGGGGAAGGAACCGGTCGCGACTGGCCACGATCACATGGACGTTCTCCGGCAGCCGGTTGGCCAGGATGCAGAAGAAGTCCACGATGCGGCTGTCGGTCATCAGGTGGAAATCGTCGATGAAGATGTAGTAGTGGACGGGACCGGTCAGGGTGAGACAGAGGTCGTCCACCAACAGGCTGGCGCTGGCGGTGTCTTCGGGACAAGGATACTGTTCCAAAAAGGTCAGACCGGCAAAGGCAAAGGCTTTTTGGACGCTCTTCCAGAAGATGGGCACGTTGTCCGAATAAATGCTGACGCGGATGGTCTGCACCGTCGGGTCTTCCTTGACCTGCTCCGCCAAATACCAGCGGATGGCGGTGGTCTTCCCGTAGCCCATGGGCGCTACCACCGTGGTCAGGGCACAGCGCCCGATGGGGGTCAGGCTGTCCCGGAGGCGGGGGGAGATATAGAGACTGTTCAAATTCTGTTTTCGCTTTGCCATGTGTCCTGTCCTCATCTTTAAAATATCTTAATGATTGTAGTTATTTTATCATACAATGTCCACTACGAAAAGAGATACATTCCTTCTTTTTATGTGGTGATTTCTCCCAGTCCGGCCGCTCGTTCCCTTGACAACACCCCATATCCCTTTTATAATGTGACCGAGTGCAAAAATCCGTTCTCCCATCGGCGAAGGCGGCTTTTTTCCACCAGGAAGTTAGATATAGCTAACCGAGAGAGAAGGAGGCACCATGAGGGATCGAGACCTGTCATTTGACCGCACCTGCCACGTGCTCTACTCCAAGCCCTGCAAAAAGCAGATCCAACAAAAGATCGCCCTCCACTACCCGCCGGAACAGCAGGAAGAAATCTGGGAACAGGTTCAGCTCCAATACGTAGATTTTCTGAAGGATTGGCGCACCGACCTGGGTGGCAAGAAAAACTTCCACAACGGTGTAGGGGGCAATTACGACTGCATTGCCCTGATGAGCTACTATGTGGTCTGCAAAGCGGTCACCAGTCTGGACGAGATCGAGGAGATGGAAGGGGCGCTGTTCTTGCCCGCCTTTCGGAAGCTCCGCTTTGTGGACGTCAACAAGCCCTTTTGGAAGCGGCTGCTCCATCGCGCCTTTCTGACAGCGAAAAAGCGGTGTGACCGGTGGGGGGACTTTGTGATGCACGTGGCGCCTTATGAGGCGGACAAGCCCATCTACTACGAGTTCACTCGGTGTCCCACGGCGGAGTTTGCCAAACAACACGGGCTGCTGGAAGTGATGCCCGCCCTGTGCAACCCGGATTTTCAGGGGATGGAGCTACTCCACGCCCGACTGGTGCGCACCACCACCTGTGCCAACGGCTGCAAGTGCGACTACACCATCTGCGGCGACCGAGACCCCTATCTAAAGGAGCATCCGGAGTATCGAGATGCCCAGGGCTATCGGCGGAATCGATAGGAGGTTGGACATGAAGTATATGGGAATGCCCATGGGGATGTGGGCGTTGTTTCACAAATCCTTTCAGACCCATTTGACGTCGGAATTCGGCCTGACGCCGGAGGCGGCGAAAAGGGTCACAGCACAGGCGAAAGGGAAGTATAAGGAGATCCTGGCGGAAGTGCCGGAATTTGAAAGGGCGGATCGGTTCAAGATGAACCTGGTCAACTGCGCCATGCTGGCGGCGTTCATCTTGAGTATGCTGGAGCGTCCGGATGTGCAGACGCTGACGGACTACTATGCCAAAGCCATGATGACGCCTGCGATGAAGTGGTTCTGCCGGATGAGCGGGAAATCGAAGTTCACCGACAAGGACGTGACTGGTCTGCAAGAGACAGCCCGGCTCCGTGCCGGCGACCGGAATCCGTATTCCTGGAACATGGATTTCTACCCCTACCCGGACGACAGCGGCTATGAAGCGCGCTTTACCCAGTGCGGTATCTGCACATTGATGAAAAAACTGGGGTTATATGACCTGACCCCGGCGCTGTGCCACCTGGACTACACCATGAGCGAGGCCGGGGGCACGACCCACTTTGTGCGGCAGTACACCCTGGCTTCCGGTGGGCCGTACTGCGATTGTGGATATAAAAAGCGGACGAGCGGTAAGGGTGCCGGTCAGTGAGTAGGAGAAAAATGAAAGCCTGAGCGGATCAGCAGATGCTGACGCGCTCAGGCTGTTTTTTTGTAGGGGTCGAGGTCAGAGTAGGAACCGTCCCAGTTCTAACGCCCATCCGGTCAAGAACTGCACCACCCGTTTCCCGGTGGACAGGCTGGGCTCGGCCATCCCGTCGGGGAGGGAGCGATAGTGATCCACGTCCGCCACCACGGCGGCTTGTGCGTCCAGGGCGGCCATGGAGGTTTTCAGTTCTTGGGTGACCTCCGGGCTGTCGATGACCAGCATCAGTTCCGTGTCCAGGTAGGTGCTGCGCATATCCATGTTGAAGGAGCCGACGATAGCCAGGCGGTCGTCGATGGCGATGCTCTTGCCGTGGTAGGAGATGTCGCCGATATACTCGTGAATTTCCAGCCCCGTGTCCACCAGCTCCTGTTTGTGCCGGACGTAATCGCTGGAGGCGAAGGGGTTGCCGTTGGTGGCGGCGGAGTTGAGCAAAATCTGTCCCTTAGAGCCGATCTGGCTTAGCTGCTCTGTCATCCAGTCGTTGGCGATGACGTAGGGGGTGTGGAGGATGACCTGTTTTTTCGCGCTCTTGCACAGCTCCATCAGCTGATAGAACAGCACCGGTTCCTTTACTGCCACCTGAGTGGGGTTGGACAGCAGGGTGATCTTTCGGGTGGGCTGGGTGGTGGCGGCGTAGTCACAGGAGGCGGCGAAACAGGTGGGGTAGCGGGTTTTCAGCTCTGCCAACCGCTGGTGCAGGGTCTCCCGCGCCTCTTGGACGGAGGAACGCTCCGCCAGCCCTTCGTCGTCGTGGAACAGCTCGCAGCAGTCCAGGGCGGAGACGCTGCGGTAGTAGTCCTCCACCTGGTACAGGGAGCTGTCTGTATCGTTTGCCGCGTTGTACACCAGCACATCCCGATCTCGGTTCTGCCCGCCGCCGTAACTGCCCAGGAAGGAGTTGAAGCAGTTGCGGCCGCCCAGCAGGTAGGCGGTGTGGTCGGCGATGAGGTACTTGTCGTGGAGCCGTCCCATGAGATTCCAAGGTTTCCAGAGCTGGATGGGATTGTATACCCGGATCTCGATATTGGGGTGGCTGGACAGGGCGTAGAACAGCGGGTTGCG
>CAKTQP010000060.1 GCA_934597165.1 uncultured Oscillospiraceae bacterium | reverse complement strand
GCAGTCGGTGCCCATCTTTCGGCGGAGGTTGGAGATGGTATTGGCCACCACCTTCATGGTGTCCGCACTGTCCTCCCCCCACACAGCGTGAAAAATGTCCGCCTTGGTCAGTCGCTTCCCCTCGTTCTCCGCCAGGAAGAGCAGCAGGTCGAACTCCATCCGGGTCAGAGGCACCGTCCGCCCCTGGCAGGTCACCTGCCGGGAGCCGCCATCGATGGTCAAGCCACGGACGGACAGGAGCTGCTGGGTGCTGAGGGAGAACTGCTCCGCTTCGATGTGCTCCCGGCGGAGCAGCGCCAAGATCTGTGCCTCCAACGCCGGGTCATTCTGTTTGCTTCTGATAATAATCATCCTACCCGTCCTCGTTTCTTACGCTTCCTCCATGGTGTGGAGGAGGTTGACCATTTCGATGGCGCTCAGAGCGCAGTCATAGCCCTTATTGCCTGCCTTGCTGCCTGCCCGCTCGATGGCCTGTTCCAGATTCTCCGTGGTCAGCACCCCAAAGAGCACCGGCACGCCGCTGTCCAGGGAGACGTTGGCGATGCCCTTGGACACCTCGCTGCACACGTAGTCGTAGTGGCTGGTCGCCCCGCGGATGACCGCGCCCAGGCAGATGACCGCGTCGTACTTTCCGCTCTTTGCCATCTTGGCCGCCACCAACGGGATTTCAAACGCCCCCGGCACCCAAGCCACGTGGATGTCCTCCTCCTGGACGTTGTGCCGCAGCAGGCCATCACGGGCGCCGCCCAGCAGCTTGGAGGTGATGAACTCGTTGAATCGTGCGGCGACGATGCCGATCTTGATGCCTTTGGATACCAGATTTCCTTCTAACGTCTTCATAGTTTGACGCCTCCTTTTCTTAAGTATACTGTAACAGGTGCCCCATCCGAACCTGCTTGGTTCGGAGGTAGAACAGGTCATATGCGGTGGCGCTCATCTGAATGGGCACCCGCTCTGCGATCTCCATGCCGTACTCGGCCAGCTGATACACCTTATCCGGGTTGTTGGTCAGCAGCCGCAGGCTCTTCACCCCCAGCTCTCGCAAGATCTGAGCGCCGGTGTAATATTCCCGCTCGTCCCCTTGGAACCCCAACGCCAGGTTAGCCTCCAAGGTGTCCATCCCCTGCTCCTGCAGCTCGTAGGCGCGGAGCTTGTTGATGAGGCCGATGCCACGCCCCTCCTGACGCATATAGAGGAGGATGCCCCGTCCCTCTTTCTCAATTTGGGTCATAGCGGCGGCCAACTGCTGGCCGCAGTCGCAGCGGAGGGAGCCAAAGGTATCGCCGGTGAGGCACTCAGAGTGGACGCGGCAGAGGACGTTCTTGCCGTCGCCGATGTCCCCTTTGACCAGGGCGATGTGGTGCTCTCCGTTGAGGCGATTCACAAAGCCGTGGGCGACGAACTCGCCGTATTTGGTGGGCAATTTCACCGTAGTGACCAAATCCACCAACTTTTCATGGCTCTTGCGATAATTCTGCAAGTCCCGGATGGTGATGAACTTGATGTCGTACTGTTTGGCCAGCTCTGCCAGCTCCGGCGTCCGCATCATGGTGCCGTCCTCCCGCATGATCTCGCAGCACAGACCGCACTCTCGCAACCCCGCCAGCCGGCACAGATCCACCGTGGCTTCGGTGTGGCCGTTCCGCTCCAGGACGCCGTTCTTCTTGGCCAGCAGCGGGAACATATGCCCCGGCCGACGGAAATCCTCCGGCTTGGCGCTCCCCTGCACGCAGGCCATGGCGGTGATGGAACGCTCGGCGGCGGAGATGCCGGTGGTGGTGGACACGTGGTCGATGGAGACGGTGAAGGCGGTCTCGTGGTTGTCCGTGTTCTGCTGCACCATCTGGGGCAGACCCAGCTTTTTCACATAGTACTCGGACATGGGCATACAGATCAGCCCCTTGCCGTGGGTGGCCATGAAGTTGACGTTCTCCGTGGTGGCAAACTCCGCCGCGCAGATGAAGTCCCCTTCATTCTCTCGTTCCGGGTCGTCGGTGACCAGGATCAGCTTGCCCTGTCTCAAATCCTCCAGGGCTTCCGGAATGGTATTGAACTGGATCATGAACTTGTCCTCCTAAAATCCATAGCGGGACAGCAAGTCCCGTGTGATGGTGCTCTCCTTGGGCTGGGGCACCGCAGGCTGTAGTAATTTTTCGATGTATTTTCCGATGATGTCGGTCTCCAGGTTCACCAAGTCCCCCTTCCGCCGGTGATGCAGGACGGTCTGACGGACGGTGTGGGGGATGGCCGAGATGGAAAACTCCCGTTCCCCCACCGCAGCCACCGTCAGGCTGATGCCGTCCACGGTGATGGAGCCTTTTTCCACCACGTAGCGCAGCAGAGCGGGCTGGGTCTGGATGGTGTACCAGATAGCGTTGTCGTCTCGTCGGATGTTCGTGATGCGTCCCACGCCGTCCACGTGTCCGGCCACGATGTGCCCGCCGAAGCGGCCGTCCGCCGCCATGGCGCGTTCCAGGTTCACTGGGCTGCCTACGGACAGCTGGGCCAGGGCGGAGCGGTTCAGGGTCTCGTGCATGACGTCGGCAGAGAACCGGTCGGGAGCCAGTTTGGTCACGGTGAGGCAGATGCCGTTGACGGCGATGCTGTCGCCCAGCTTGGTGTGTTCCAGGACGGTCTTGGCCTGGATGGTCAGGACGGCAGAGTGCTCTCCCCGTGCGATGTGCTGGACGGTGCCCAGCTCTTCAACAATGCCCGTGAACATGGGGAACCACCTCGCTTTCGATCAAGAAGTCTTCGCCCAGTTGGGTGATGCGGCTGTTGCGCAGGAAGAACGCCTGGTCTGGTGTGGGAACGCCTATCCCTTCCACCGGTGTCTTTGCTGTGCGTCCGCCCAGCAGCTTGGGCGCTACGTACGCCTGCACCTTTTGGACGATGCCGCTCTCCAGCGCCGCCCAGTTCAAGGTGCCGCCGCCCTCCAGCAAAATGCTGTCCAGCTGCATTTCGCCCAGCCGCTCCATCAGCTGAGGCAGGTTCACGTGCCCTTCCTGTTCATCCACGCAGAGCACCTGGCAGTCTGCCGCTTCATAGGGTCGCTGCCGCTCCGGGTCGGTGCAGCAGGTGGCCAGGATGGTGGGGGTCTCCCGGGCGGTGGTGACTACGTTGGCGTTCAGGGGGGTGCGCAGGTGGGTGTCGCAGATGATGCGGGTGGGACTGCGACCGCCGGGGAGGCGACAGGTCAGGCGGGGGTTGTCTGTCAGCACGGTGCCCACTCCCACCATGATGCCGCGGTATCGGTGGCGCTGCTGTTGGACATGGTTGCGGGCGGCCTCGCCGGTGATCCACTGGGACGCGCCGGTGTAGGCGGCGATCTTACCGTCCAGGGTCATGGCGTATTTCAGCACCACGAAGGGACGTTTGGTCTGGATGTAGTGGAAAAAGACCTCGTTGAGCCGGTCGCATTCCGCCTGTAAACAGTGCTCGGTCACCGTCACCCCGTGGTCACGGAGCTGCCGGATGCCCTTCCCCGCCACCAGCGGATTGGGGTCGTCCGACCCCACCACCACGTGGGCGATGCCCGCCGCCAGGATGGCCTCAGTGCAGGGGGGCTGTTTGCCGTGGTGACAGCAGGGTTCCAGGGTCACGTACATGGTCGCGCCCCGCGGGTCCTCGGTGCAGGCGGCCAGGGCGTTGCGCTCTGCGTGAGGCTCACCGTAACGCTGGTGCCAACCTTGGCCGATGATGCGGCCATCCTTGACCACCACCGCCCCCACCATGGGATTGGGTGCCGTCCAGCCACAGCCGCGCTTTGCCAGCTGCAGCGCCAAATGCATGAACTGCTCGTCCTTCATGCAATCACCTCCAAAAGAAAAACCCTGAACCGTGGGTTCAGGGTACAAAAATGGCACGCAAAGGATTTGCGCAAACAAAAGGCTCCGGAATGTGTGTGACACCCCAGAGCCGTGACGGAATCTGCAGGAGGATAGACTTCTCCCTGCACGTTCCCTCTTCTTCCATCCAGACTGTCACTGTCGGCTTCGGAGTTGCACCGAATCTGCCTTGCGGCTCGTGGGCTATACCACCGGTAGGGAATTGCACCCTGCCCTGAAGAGTTTTGATTCGATTGTATGGTGGCGCTTTTCCAATCTCCCTTTGCAGGCTCTCGAAACCGTTCCTGCAAGGACAGCCAAAAGAAAAGCCCCGAACACCAGGTTCAGGGCGAGACAACGGCACGCAAGGACACTTGCGCAACAAAAAACTCCGGAACGAACGTTCATTCCAGAGCAGTCATCCAACACGCAAGAGGATACACTCCTCCCTGCGCGTTCAGTCTTCTTTCATCCAGACTATACTGTCGGCTTCGGAATCGCACCGAATCATGCCTTGCGGCTCGTGGGCTATACCACCGGTAGGGAATCGCACCCTGCCCTGAAGACGGTATCAACTTGTTTACAATGTGATGATAGCACATCCCGCCAGCGAATGCAATACCCTTCTGCAAAGAAGGACGAAACCGGGACGCTTCGAGGACGAGAGAGCCGATACGGAAAAGACCGCCGGGAAAACCGGCGGTCTTGGGGTGTCACGATCAATCTTCGAACTTCAGTTCTTCCACGTCTTCCTCAGCGGCGGGAGCCTCAGGAGCTTCCTCTGCAGGAGCGGGAGTGGGTTCTTCGGCGGTGACAGGGGTCTCTTCGGTGGGCTCAGTGGGCAGGTCGTCCACATTCACCTCAAAGACGATGTCTTCGCTGGGCTTGTCTTCCGCTTCCTTCATTTCGGCGATCTTTTCGTTATTGGCCTGGATCTTTGCCTTGGCCTCTTCGATCTCCTGGATCACGTCTACGAATTCCACTTCGGGAGCGGAGCCGTGGATCATGTAATAGCGTCTGCCCAGCTCGGTATATGCCTTGCGGATGGTGTCTTCTTCCCCCAGGTTGGCTGCCTTGAGCTTTGCCACGCCGGCCATCTGTGCGGCCTTGTTCATGCCCAGCTGTGCCCAATCGGCACCCTTCTGAGCCAGGTCACCGGTTTTCCGTTTCAGTTCGTCAAAGTTAAATGCCATAATGCAGTACCTCCTAACGCATGACATGGGGTGTTTTCCTGATGGTTGTATTTTACCCGGTTTGTCATCATAAGACAAGTCTTTCCTGTGGGGTTTTACGTAATTTTAATTTCTTGCCCGGTTTTTCATCGTCTTTTCATCCTTTGTTTACACTTTGGAAATCCCCGCTCCATGCGCCCCCACTCACACGGCTGCCAGCCAATCGTCCACCACATCCTGCAGCGCCGCCGGGGTGACCAGGTGGGTCATGACCTCCTGGGCCAGGCGATAGATGCTGTCCGGATAGGTGGTGATCCGCCGGACGCTGGCGGACTGCTTGCCCTCCGACCCCAACAGCACCACCCGCAGGCCGTACTGGTCACAGAGGACGCCGTCTTCGGTCTCCGCCTCTTCCACCAGGATGTAGTACGCCACGTTATAGCCGCTCCCCTGCTCCATGGGGATCTTCTTCATGCCAACAAACAACTGATTCATGTTCCTTCCTCCTACGCTCTCCAGGTATTTACGTCTTTGCTGTCTCGACACCCGTATTGTAGTCTCTTCTGTCGAAAATTTCGTGCGAAATTTGTCGAATGATTCGACTTTTTTTGCGGAGGCACAAAAAAACACAGCGGACGCACAACTGTCGTCTCACTGTGTCTCTTTTTACAAGGTCTGGATGACCTCCAAATATTCTTCGTAGCTCATCAGTTGGTTGAGCACCTGCAGCAAAGCCTTGGTGCTCAAGTGCTCCGGCAAGTCCAGCTGCTGGAGCAGCTTTTTCCGTCGCTCCTGACTGCCTGCGCAGCCGGTGAGCTGAGCGGTGAACAGGTCGCTCCGGGTAATCTGGCGTCGGGGTTGAGTTGTGGACTCCTCGCCCACTACTGTAGCACCTGCCCGCAGCAAAGCCTCCTTCAGCACCTCCGGGCGCATCCCCTCCACACCCAGCTTGCCCTCCTTGCCGGGGGCAGCCTTGCGGCGCTCCTTGCCGTAGATGTCCGGGATGTAGGCGTGCTTCACCTGGTCTTGGGGCAGGATGCCCTTCAGGTGGTTGCGGATAACAAAGCCCGCGCCGTCGCTGTCGGTGAAGATGATGAGCCCCTGTGTGGCAGCCAATCTGCGCAGCATCTGCACCGTGTCCTTCTTCTTAAAAATCTGGAACCCGTCCACCGGGATAATGAGGGCGTCCACCACCTGGGACAAGGTGTTCTTGTCGTACCGCCCCTCCACCACGATGGCCTCTTTGATCTTCAGCATAGTCCTCGCCTCCTCATCCTGCCGCCAGCTTCAGCAGCAGGTCGGTCAGCAGCTCCTCCCGGTCGATGCCGGTGGATTTCATGGCTAGGTCGGTCTCCGCTGCCAGCGCCACGGCGTTGCGGCACCATTTCAGGTCGAACTGCCGGGCGGAACGCATCAAATTTCCCGCCTGCCAGCTGCTGCGCAGCTTCCACAGGTCGGCCACATAGCCCTGCCCCTTGCCGCTCTCCAGAGCCAGCCGTGCCGACCACATCTGCCGGAGCTGACCGGCCAGGACGGCCAAAATCATGATAGGCTCCTCGTTCATCTGGTACAGCTCACCCAGCACCAACGCCGCCTGGTCGAAGTTCCGCGCCGCCACCGCTTTGGACAGCTCGTACACTTTGGCGTCCAGCACCGGGGTCGCTACCGCGTCGATATCCGCCCGGGTGATCTTCTGGCCTGATGCGTAGCTGCCCACCTTTTGGATCTCGCCGCCCAGGTTGGTCATCAGGCCGCCGCAGACGAAGGTCAGGTACTCCGCTGTGGAGTTGTCGATCTCCTTGCCCAGGGCTTTGAAATGCCGCCGGATCCAGGCGTTCAGGTCACTCTGCTGCTGGGGCTGGAACTCCACCACGGTGGCCACTTTTTTCAATAGCTTGCCCAACTTGGTGTTGCCGCCGGACTTGTAGGGGAGCAGGTCGTAGATGAAGATAAGGCAGACGTACTCGGGCAGATCTTGGAACATCTGTTCCAGTCTGTCCCGGCGGCTCTCGTTCTCGAACAGGTCGTAGTCGTAGACCAGGATGACCGTCCGCTCGCTCATCATGGGCAGGGCATCCACGCAGTCCGCCAGGGTCTGGATGTCCAGTTCTTTCCCCTGGAACTGGTGGAGATTGAAGGTCTCCATGCCCTCGGTGAGCAGCTTTTTCTGCACTTGTTGGATGTAATAGTCCCGCAAATAGTCCTCTTCTCCGTAAAACAGGTACAGATTGCCCAACTTGTTTTCGGACAAGTCCTTTTTTAGTTTCGCAAACCCGGCGTCCTGCCGTTTCTTCTGTGCCATCGCGCACTCAATCCTCCTGAATGGTGATCGTTCCTTCCAAATCCGTCCGGTAGACGGCAATGTTCCGTTCCTTGAGCCGATCCAACGTCTCCTGCCCAGGGTGGCCGTAGCTGTTCTCCTCCCCCACCGAGATGACCGCCGCTTCCGGCGTGGTGGCGTCCAGCAGCTCCTTGCCGGTGGAGTAGGAGGAGCCGTGGTGACCGGCTACCAGCACCTCGATGTCAGGCAGACCCTTCGCCTGGAGCAGCTTCTTTTCGGTGGCCTTGGCCATGTCGCCGGTGACCAGCACGTCAAAATTGTGGACGGTGCTGACCACGGCCAGGCCGGACTCGTTGGATTTGCCCTCGGCCAAGGGCGCGTATATTTGCAGCCTGCCCGCGCCCAAGGACAGGGTTTCGTCTTGTTTCAGTCGGTTCCATGGTATGTCGTGTTGGGTGCAGAGAGTTTTCACAGTCGCCGCGTCCTGGTTGCCCTCTTCCGGCGTGGGCGCGATGACCTGGGTCACGTGGGTACGCTCCAATAACGCTTCCAGTCCGTTGATGTGGTCGCTGTCGTAGTGGGTCAGGATGAGGGCGTCCAACTCCCGAATCCCCAGCAGCTCCAACTGGTTGCCCAGCTTGTCCCCGGCGCTGTTCATGCCGCTGCCGCCGCAGTCCACCACAGCGGCATGGTCTTGGGACACGAAGAGGACACACTGCCCCTGTCCCACGTCCAGCACCTGGGTGGTCATGGCGCAATCATTCATAGTCGAACGATACCCCAGCACCAAGGCCACCAGTGCGGCGATGGAAACGCCAAACAGCCCCGCCACCTTCCAGCCCTTGGGTTTCCCCAGGTAGTAGAGCAGCAGGAGCAAATACGTAAAGAGCAGCCACAGCCGCATCCACGGAGAGGTCCCGTCCAGCGCCGCAAAGGGCCGGAGGGAGAACCAGTGGATGGCCGCCGTAAGGCCGTTTGCCAGCAGGGACACCGGCAGCGCCAACAGTTTCGCCAGCGGCAGTGCCACGCCCGACAACAGGCCAGTCAAGAACCCGCCGCCCATGAGCAGTGGGATGCACCAGAGGACGGCCAGGTTGGCCAGGGGTGCGATGAGGGAGATATTGTCAAAATAGTACACGCTCAAGGGCAAGGTGAACACGGTGGCGGACAGGGTGAGCGCAACGCTCTGCCACAGCCGCCACAGCCACCGCTCCCACTTGGGCGGCACTTCCTCGCGCTCTTGCCGTTTGGGCATGAACAGGCGGATGCCCACCACCGACGCGAAGGACAGCTGCAAACCGACACTGCCGATGGCGAAGGGGTTCTGTGCCAGCAGCACAAAGAGCGCCACGGTCAACGCCGTCCAGGAATCGTACTCCCGGAGCAGGATGTTGCCCAAGAGCAAGATGCCCTCCATCACCGCCGCCCGCACCACCGACGGAGACGCGCCGGTGAACAGGGCGAAGAGCACCAACAGCGGCAGCGCCAAGATGCTCTTCCACCGCCTGCCGCCGGGCAGGAGCAATATGAACTCCACAAAGAACACCAGGTGCATCCCGGACACGGCGGTGATGTGGCTCAGGCCGGTGCGGGAGAGGTCGCTGCGGAACCGGTCGGAAAGGCCGGACTGGTCTCCGGCGGTCAGCGCCCGCAGGATGCCGGCCGCTTCTCCGCTGTACAAGCCATCGAGCTGTTCCACCAGCCAATGGGACGCGCGGGTGAGCCACCAACGTGGACTGTCCCGGTCGGTGCGGCGCACCTTGGTCAGCGCCACCTTTTTGCCTAGGGCGAAGATGCCTTGCGCCGTGTAGGTGTGGGTGGTGTGCTCCCGTCGGACGCTGGCGTCGATGAAATTGCCGGTGCCAGTGAGTTGGTCGCCTGGTTCCAGGTCGGCGCCGCCCTCGGTCAGGTAGAGGAGGGCGCGAAAGGCGCGGTCGTCTTTGGGGTGGACTTCCACCTCGATGGAGTGACCGTAGTCGGTCTCTTTGGGGTAGGCGGTGACGGTGGCCGTAAAGGATTTGCCCTCACCAAGAAAGCGTTGGGCAGGTGCGCAAACGATCTGTTGATAGCCGATGCACCACAGGAAGCCTACACCCCAGCTGATGGCCACCAGGAGCAGTTTCACTCTGGTGCGTCCGTGGAAGGCCAAGGACAAAGCTGCCGCTGGGACGGCCAAGGTGGCCAACAGGAACTGTAGGGTTCCGGTGAGTCCGTAGGTGGACAAGGTGATGGCCGCGCAAAAGGGCAGGAGTGCCCAGAGCAGCGGCCTCATTGTTTTTTGTCACTGAGTCCCAGCAGGTAGTCGGTGGTGACGTGGTAGAGCTGCGCCAGCTTGATGACTGCCCAGACGGGGATCTCGCGCTCGCCGGTTTCGTAACGCCGATAGACGCTCCGCTGCATATTCAGGTAATCCGCAATTTCGATCTGCGTTTTATCCGAATCTTCTCGTAGGTCTCTGATTCTTCTGAATACCATAGTAACACCTCAGGTGTAATGTTACCGTTTGGTGTCTTTTGATATTCATTTTGGCTCCATACGGAGCCTTTTTAGGGTGAAATATCCCGTTTCAACTCTATCTAAGGTATCAGCAGAAAGGGCGAACCCCCGGCGAGGGTTCGCCCTCTTTTTGACTACGTCAAAAATTCACCCACTCCTGCGCTTTTTTGCGCTGGGGTATTTCGGCATCTGCGGATGCCGACCAGGGGCCTTGCCCCTGGACCCCACTTCCTTTTCTTCAGAGAAGCAAAAGGAAGCGAAAAGAAGCTAAAGCGCCCTGCGGGGCTTGAGTTTTGGTAACAAGTGCCTCGATTATCAGCCGGGAGGCCAAGTCATATCCCGCCCTGCCAAGACATGGAAGTGCAGATGGGGCACGGTCTGGCCGGCCTGGTCGCCGCAATTGGAGACCACGCGGAACTCTTCGATGCCCAGGTCTTTGGTGATCTTTGCGATGGCTTCAAAGCATTTTGCCACCACGGCGGAATTTTCCGGCGTCACGGCGCCGCAGGACTCGATATGTTCCTTGGGGATGACCAGGAAGTGGGTAGGAGCCTGGGGTGCGATGTCATAGAAGGCGTAGAGGTTTTCGTCTTCGTAGACCTTATTGGAGGGGATCTCCCCCTTCACGATGGAACAAAACAGACA
>CAKTQP010000059.1 GCA_934597165.1 uncultured Oscillospiraceae bacterium | reverse complement strand
CACAGCTGAATAGTGGTGTCTTCAGGGCAGGGTGAAATTCCCGATTGGCGGTCAAAGTCCGCGAGCGCTTCGGCGCAGGATTCGGTGCAACTCCGGAACCAACAGTGATAGTCTGGATGGAAGAAGACGTGTTAATGTCGTGTATGATAGATTTGTGGTGGGAGTCTCATCACCCTTTTTCGCACGCCGATATGATATTTAACACCTGGAAGACAACTCTGTTTTCAGGTGTTATTTTTTCATCAAGGAGCGATCAATCATGAGTGCAACTACTTCCAACACCAAGAAAATCACCCTGCTGGGTATGCTGGCCGCCATCGCCTACGCAGTCATCTTCGTCTGCCACTTCCTCATCCCCCCCGTGGCCGGCTTCCTGACCCTGGACGTGAAGGACACCATCATCGCCATCGCCGGCTTCATCTTTGGCCCCCTGTCCGCCGCTCTGGTGGGCGTTGTGGTCGCCGCGGTGGAGATGGTCACCATCAGCGCCACTGGCCCCATCGGCCTGGTCATGAACATCCTCTCCAGCTGCTGCTTTGCCTGCGTGGCCGCCTTCATCTATAAGCGCAAGCACACCCTCAAGGGCGCCATCACCGGTCTGATCGTGGGCTGCCTGTCCGCCACCGCCGTCATGCTGCTCTGGAACTTCCTCATCACCCCCATCTACATGGGTGTCCCCCGTGAGACCGTCGCCGCCATGCTGGTACCGGTGTTCCTGCCCTTCAACCTGGGCAAGTACATCCTGAACGCCGCCATCACCATGCTCATCTATAAGCCCATCGTCACCGCCCTGCGCAAAGCCAACCTGCTGGCCCCCTCCTCCAATGCCGCCGTGGCAGTGCAGCGGGAGCGCCACTTGGGCACCATCCTGGTCTCCCTGGTCCTGCTCATCACCTGCATCCTGGGCTTCCTGGCCTGGCAGGGTGTGCTGTGACACGGTGACCTGTCCTCTCCTACTTTTGAACGTCAACTCTTCCGAAGAACCGACCCTGTGGGTCGGTTTTTCCTTTCTCCCAACACAGGCATTTTTTATACAAGCTGACTTTTCCTCTGGATTTTACACAAGGATTCTCGGTCTGGATTCGTCAATTTGACGATTTTGCTTCCTGGATGAATTTTCTGCAAGAATGGACGTTGACAAATTTCCGGAACGTGCTATTATATCAGTTGGTTAGTTGATACTAACTGAATTTTATCACCACGAGTTAGGTTGCGCTAACATTCACCTACTTTAACCTACAAGAACGGGAGGGATTCGTATGATGCCTTTGAACTTTGCAAGTGTCGGCGATGAGCTGATCATTCAGCGGATCGGCGGGAAACCGGACGTGAAGAAGCACCTGGAGAACTTGGGGTTCGTCGTGGGCAGTGCAGTCAAGCTGATCACGGCACTCAACGGCAACGTCATCGTTCAGGTCAAAGAGACCCGGGTGGCCATCAGCGAGGAAATGGCCCGGAAGATCATGGTCTGAGTCTGGTTTTTGCCAGAGCGGCCATTGTTTTGTAGAATATGGAGAAAAAGGAGGATTTTCTGATGAAAACACTGAGAGACGTGAGCATCGGCGATACCGTTCAGGTCGTCAAGCTCCACGGTACTGGCCCGGTCAAGCGCCGTATCATGGATATGGGCATCACCAAGGGCGTGGAGATCTACCTGCGTAAGGTTGCGCCTCTGGGCGACCCCATTGAGATCACCGTCCGCGGCTATGAGCTGTCCCTGCGTAAGGCAGACGCAGAAATGATCGAAGTCAGTTAATCCAACACTGTACGGGGAAACCTGATTTCCCCTATTCTTTGGCCGGACGGTTAGCAAAAACTTACCATCCGACACAGAAATGCAGAAAGAGAGGAACACCAACATGAGTATCACCATTGCTCTGGCGGGCAACCCAAACTGTGGTAAAACGACCCTGTTTAATGCCCTGACCGGCTCCAACCAGTTCGTCGGCAACTGGCCTGGCGTTACGGTGGAAAAGAAGGAAGGCCGTCTGAAGAAGCACAACGATGTCATCATCGCCGACCTTCCCGGTATCTATTCCCTGTCCCCCTACACTCTGGAAGAAGTGGTGGCCAGAAACTACCTCATCAACCAGCGTCCCGACGCCATCCTGAACATCATCGATGGCACCAACCTGGAACGTAACCTGTACCTGACCACTCAGCTGACCGAACTGGGCATCCCCGTGGTCATCGCCATCAACATGATGGACGTGGTGCGCAAGAACGGCGACACCATCAACACCAATCAGCTGGCCAAGGAGCTGGGCTGCCAGGTGGTCGAGATCTCCGCTCTGAAGGGTGACGGCGTGGAACTGGCCGCTCAGGCTGCGGTCGCCGCCGCAAAGGGCACCAAGACCATCCCCATGCACGCCTTCTCCGGCCCCGTGGAACACGCCATCGCTCACATTGAGGAAGTGGCTGTCCACAACCTGCCCGAAGAACAGCAGCGCTGGTACGCCATCAAGCTGTTTGAACGGGACAGCAAGGCCATCGAAGCGTTGAAGCTGGATCCCAGTGTTCTGGAACACATCGAACAGGACATCGTGGCAGCAGAGACCGAGTTGGATGACGACTCCGAGTCCATCATCACCAACGACCGTTACATCTACATCGCCTCTATCATCAAGAGCTGCTACAAGAAGGCCAACGCCGGTCAGCTGTCCACCTCTGACAAGATCGACAAGGTGGTCACCAACCGCTGGCTGGGTCTGCCCATCTTCATCGTCATCATGTTCCTGGTGTACTACATCTCCATGGTCACCGTGGGCTCCGCCGCGACCGAGTGGGCCAACGACGGCGTGTTCGGCGACGGCTGGCATCTGTTCGGCATCGGCTCCTCTGACTTTGCAGACGCCGAAGAACAGTATGGCGACACCGACCTGATCATCGACGCCTTCGCCGGTGAATACGGCAACGACGACATCACTGCCGCACTGGATATGGAATCCGACAGCTACACCGAAGAGGGCGCTAAGGCTGCTCTGGACGCTCTGGTTGCAGCAACTCCCGCTGACGCCAACATCTCCTACGATGTGGAAGACGAGGAGACTCTGGCAGTCGAAACTGTGGACAACGTGAAGAAGGCTGACCTGGAAGACGCTGTGGCACAGTATGAGAACACCGAATACAAGGAAGCCTATGGTGCTCCTGACACCTCCACCTACGGCGTTTGGGTGCCCGGCATCCCCGTCCTCATCGGCAACGGCCTGGACGCTGCCAACGCAGCTCCCTGGCTCAGCGGCCTGATCCTGGATGGTATCGTCGCTGGCGTGGGCGCAGTCCTGGGCTTCGTGCCTCAGATGCTGGTCCTGTTCCTGCTGCTGGCCTTCCTGGAAGCCTGCGGCTACATGGCTCGTATCGCCTTCGTTCTGGACCGTATCTTCCGTAAGTTCGGCCTGTCCGGCAAGAGCTTCATCCCCATCCTCATCGGCACTGGCTGCGGCGTGCCCGGTATCATGGCCTCTCGTACCATCGAGAACGAACGTGACCGCCGTATGACCATCATGACCACCACCTTCATCCCCTGCGGCGCAAAGATGCCCTTCATCGCGATGATCGCCGGCGCTATCTTCGGCGGCTCCGCTTGGGTCTCCACCTCCGCTTACTTCCTGGGCATGGCCTGCATCATCGTCTCCGGCATCATCCTGAAGAAGACCAAGATGTTCTCCGGCGACCCCGCTCCCTTCGTTATGGAGCTGCCCGCATACCACTGGCCCACTCTGGGCAACGTCCTGCGCTCCATGTGGGAACGTGGCTGGTCCTTCATCAAGAAGGCTGGCACCATCATCCTGCTGTCCACCATCCTGGTCTGGTTCACCACCTACTTCGGTTTCGTAGACGGTGCATTCCAGATGCTCGAAGAAGACCAGATCGACCACTCCATCCTGGCTACCATCGGCAGCGCCATCGCTTGGATCTTCGCTCCTCTGGGCTGGGGCAACTGGCAGTCCGCCGTGGCTTCCATCACCGGCCTGGTGGCTAAGGAGAACATCGTCGGCACCATGGGTATCCTGTTCAACGGCGGCGACGGCAATGTGTACAATAACATCGCAGCTGTCTTCAACACCGTCTCCGGCTACTCCTTCCTGGCCTTCAACCTGCTCTGCGCTCCCTGCTTCGCCGCTATGGGCGCCATCAAGCGTGAGATGAACAACGCAAAGTGGACCTGGTTCGCCATCGGCTATCAGTGCGGCTTCGCTTACATCATCGCCCTCATCATCAACCAGATCGGCTGCGCCTTCACCGGCAACCTGCACGTCGTCGGTCTCATCGTCGCCATCTTCTTCGTGGCCGCCATCATCTACCTGCTGGTTCGCCCCTACAAGGAAGCTGACTCCCTGAAGACCCCCACTGCTGTCGGTTCTCGCTGAGCACAGTCACTGAGCTACAAATTCCCTGCATAAGGAGGATGTGTTATGGGTACGGTATTGATCTCCCTTCTGCTCCTGGCCATCGTCGCCGCCATCATCCGGTACATGGTCAAGCTGAAAAAGGCGGGAAAGTCCCCCTGCGGTATTGGATGCAGCGGTGACTGCGGTCACTGCCACAACTGCGGAGAGCATCATCCCTCCTGAGCTTCTCACTCAAGCCCCCCGGCTTCGGCCGGGGGGTTCTCTCTTTGGTCTGAGCCTATGAAAAAAGAGCGTCCCACTTTGTGGGACGCTCTCATTGTTATGGCTTACTGGCTTGCTGCTGAACTCAGCAGTAGTATTCCATGGGATAGGTGAGGTACTCCACCGGCTCCAGCTGATCGCAGGTGACGTAACCGGCGGGGGCGTGGAGCAGGGACGGAATGCGGTTGATGACGGTGGCGCAGGTGTGTTCGACGGTGGCGGGTTTCACCACGTGGAACTCGGTCTTGGGTTCGCCGAAGATCTCCCAATCGCACATATCGCCATCGTCGGGGCCGTAGACCTTGCCGATGGTCTCCTCTTCGATGGTGATGCCCTGCATGGTCTCAATGGTGACTACCGCAGACATACCGACGGCGTTGCCCGCCTTGATCTCCTTGCCCAGGGTCTCGCTGTAGATGTCCTTGTCCAGGATGCAGGGGACGTGCTTCTGGGAAATGCTCTTGATGGTGAGCCCCAGCTTGTTGCAGATGGCTTCGGAAGCGTTCCAGGCGTAGGACGGCTCAAAGTCGGTGGGATGAGCGATCTTCGCTTCAAATTCCTCCGGCGTCAGGCCGCAGCCGTGGGCTTCTGCCAGGGCAATGCCGTACTCTTCCACGTTGTAGCTGTAGGCGCCCTTGATCTTGGTGATGTTGTGACAGCCTGCCGCCACGACGCCCACCATGTTGATCCAGAAGATGTCCTGCATACCGCTGCCGGTGATGGTGCAGCCATTTTCCTTGGCCAGCTTGTCCAGCTTGTTGATCATGGCTGCGGAGGTGGTCCAGGGGTAGATGGCCTCTTCGCAGGTGGTGATGACGTTGATGCCGCGGGACACGCACTGCTCGATGGCTTCGTAGATGTCGCCGATGAAGCTGCGGGTGGTGATGATGGCCACGTCTGCATCGCACTCGTCCAGGACCTTCTCGGCATTGTCGGAGATGAGGATACCGGTCTTGACGCCCAGCTCAGCCCAATCGCCGATGTCCTGACCGACGGATGCACCGTGGCCGATGCCGCCCACGATCTGCGCACCATGCTCATAGGCATAGCGCAGGGTGTACTTACTCATCTTGCCACAACCATACTGCACGATTTTGATCTTATCCATAGTAATAGCTCCTTTCTATGCTTATCGGATCACTATAATAGAGTATAGGGTATGATGTTAGGAGAGAGTCAAGTAGTTGTCACTTATTTTTTGAAAAGGTGACCGGGATCTGAAGGCGCATGAACATATTCCGCTTTTTGTTGTCAAAGAGGTTCAGCTCCGTCATCTCCTCGCAGATATAGTCGCCGTTGAGCATGTAATGATTGTCCCGGCAGTAGTTCAGCAGCTTTCGCGCCCCCTCCATCTCCTGGTCGAAATCATCCAGGTAGATACAGGCGAACATCCCGCTCTCCACGATCTCAATGTTCTCTCCATAGTCCCCTAAATGTTTATCCCCAAAAATGAAGATTTTATCCGCGATCATCTCCTGCTGCTCAAAGCGCTCCTGCTTCACGCTGGTGCCCAGATTGTAGGACAGCAGCTGGGGCACGTCCCGTTTCATCAGCTCCCGACGCAGCTCTCGGACGGCCTTTTCATAGGCCACCACGCCGCCGTCATAGAAGTTTTCGGTACAGGGAATATACAAAATGTACCGCTGATCGATGAATTCCAACGAAATCGTCCCGCTGGCCGGGGATTTCCGGTAGCGCTCGATGGACTGGATCGTCCGCTCCACTGCCTCGTGCATGGCCTTCAGCTCCCGCATCTGCTGGTGGATCTGGTTGTTCTTCTCGATGAGCTTCTGTTCGATGAGGATGATGTCCTCCTTTTCCAGCAGCGTCTGTATCTCGGTGAGACTCATGCCCAGATTCCGCATATACCGGATGATGTCCAGCCGCGACGTCTGGCAGATGTCGTAGTAGCGGTAGTTGGACGCCTCGTCCCGGTAGCTGGGCTTCAACAGTCCCATCTGGTCATAGAATCGGAGGGTGGCAATGGAGACGCGGTTTGTCTTTGCCATTTCGCCGATGGACAGCAGGTGTCCTCTTCGATTGTTCC
Organism: uncultured Oscillospiraceae bacterium; assembly: GCA_934597165.1. Taxonomy (GTDB): domain Bacteria; phylum Bacillota; class Clostridia; order Oscillospirales; family Oscillospiraceae; genus Onthomonas. Next base: position 3,968 of record CAKTQP010000059.1, on the reverse strand, counting down.
TCATAGCTGCCGCTCCTTTCGGTGGATTTCCAACACAAAGTGGACGCAAAACTCTAAACCTAAGGTAGAGTTTTAGGCTCTACGGACATTATACTTGAAAGGAACAGAAAAGGGAACCGCGATCAAAAAAAACCGAACCCAAGGTATGGGTTCGGCTTTTCGCTTTGGGGATATGGGTCACTCAATTTCCGTATGGTGACCCTGCTCGTCCACGTGGAACAGGGGCAGCTTTTTCAGGAAGATGATGTCCTTCCGGTCTGCCGCTTCCCCTTCCGCCAGGACGGCAGCACGGGCGACCACGTTGGCGCCAGCCTGCTGAACCAGGGTCTCCATGGCCTGCATGGACTCACCGGTGGAGATGACGTCATCCAGCAGGCAGATGTTCTTGCCCCGGATCTTGTCCGCTTCCACCCCGTCCAGGTACAGGTGCTGGGTCTCGGTGGTGGTGATGGAGTTGACGGCGGTCTCCACCACGTCCTTCATGTAGGCTTTCACGCTCTTGCGGATGACGATGAACTCTTTCAAACCCAGCTGGCGGCTGACCTCGTAGGCCAGGGCGATGCCCTTGGCTTCGGCGGTGACCAGGGCGTCTACCGGGCCGATGCGGTCGGCCAGCTCTTTGCCGCAGGCGGTGATGAGCTCGGTGTCACTGATGATGACGAAGCTGGCAAAGGCCAGGTCTTCCTTGATGGGGATGTAGGGGAGCTGACGGCGGACGCCGCAGACTTCGATCTCGTAATGTTCCATTGCTTTGACTCCTTTGAGTGGGATGCGGTATCAGAGGCCGATGAACTTGGCGATGAGGCCAGCGATCATGCCGATGAAGGGGTTTGTGATAGCGGTGGCCACCATGGTGATGCCGCCGACTGCGGGAGCAGTGGCCAGGGCTGCGGGAGCGTCCAGGGCGACAGTCTTGAAGACACCCAGGACGAAGAGGAAGCCGGCGATGGAGGCGGGGGGCACGAACTTGCTGATCTTGGGCAGGATGCCGGCCAGGAGCAGGACGCCGATGACCAGCATCATAGCCACGCCGCACCAGACCGCGTGAGGAGCGGCAGCGGTGGCGGAGATGATGGACTCGACGGGCGCGCCGCCGAAGAAGGAGGATGCCATGTCGGCCACGGAGGAGATGACGGTGAGGTTATCCACGTTGAAGTTGGCGTTGGGTGCCATGGAAGCGGTGATAGCGCCGAAGGAGATGTTGGAGCCGATGTTCAGGCAGACCATGCCCAGAGCGCCCATGATGACACGGCTGTTGATGGTGAATTTCTGGCGCTTGAACTTGTCGTCCACCACCACGATGGCTTCCTGCTCCTTCTTGGAGACCTTGCCATAGATCATGGTGACGACACAGGAGGCCACGACGGAGGCCAGGATGGTGTAGACCAGGGTGTTGCTGCTCTGGCTGGTGAGGACGTAGGTGAGTAGTGCCACTGCCAGGGAGACGCCGCCGGCGACCTTTTCCTTTTTCACCATGTCGATGGCGGTGGAGGCCAGCATGATGCCCACACCGGCCATCATGCCGTTGGCGATGTCTGCGCCGATGAAGTCCACGATCTTGGTGAGCATGCCGCAGCAGCCGATGATGGTCATGATGACGGCGCCGAAGAAGACCATGGTGCAGCACTCGGAGCGGTTCTTGCCTGCGGTGCCGGCGTAGGTGATGGTCTCGGCCTGGAAGGAGATGGGTGCTACGCTCTGGGTGACGGTGTTGCCGATGGCGCCGACGAAGAAGGCCAGGGCGGTTGGGATGGAGGCAAAGCCGAAGGTCAGTGCCAGCAAGCCCTGGGGCAAGCCGTTGAGCACCACGCCGATGACTGCCATGATGTCGGTCAAAATCTGATTCATGTTTCTTCCCTTTCTTCTCTTTTCGTTTTTTGTCCCCTGCCCCACCGGACAAACGCAAAAAGGCGGCCAACTGCGCAAGACAGCCCGCCGCTTTCCGAGATCGAAACGCCACAAGCGGGGTACGCAGACTGCGCCCCCGTGACCCTCCATTAGTCGGAAAATAACGGTTTCCGGTAGAGACTCCGGACCCATATCGTCCGGACTATAATGGAACAATAGTGCTATTATAGCCGCTTTTCCCCGGTAAAGCAATGATTTTTGGATGTTTATGGAACGTTTCCGGCACTTTATTTTCCCCGCTCCCCCAGTTGACGTCCTGCACCGGGCACAGTATAATACCTTACAGAAGTATTCCGTGCCAGACGCGCAGACGCAGTGGGGATCGACAGAACCGATTCTCGTATTGCGTCTTTTTTTCATTGGAAAGAGAGGGATCAATGATGAAGATTGTTGTCATCCACGGCCAATCCCACCGGGGTGTGACCTACCACATGACCTACGCCGTCCTGAACCACATCCGTGGTCAAAAGGACATCCAGGAGTTTTTTCTGCCCACCGAGGGGCCAACGTGCTGCGTGGGCTGCAACCAGTGCTTTTTGCAGGGGGAGGAACACTGTCCCCAAGCGGACAAGGTGCAGCCCATCATGACCGCCATGGAGGAGGCTGACCTGATCGTGCTCACCAGCCCCAACTACTGTATGGAGATGAGCGGCGCCATGAAGGTGCTGCTGGATCATTTCGCCTACCGCTGGGTCACCCACCGTCCCCACGGGGCCATGTTCACCAAGGTGGGGCTGACCGTCTCCTCCTCCGCCGGTGCGCCTGCCAGCCACACCACCAAGTCCCTGGCCAAGCAGCTGCGCTGGATGGGAGTGGCGAAAGGGTATCAGTTCCCGCTGGTGTGCCACGCCATGGGGGTGCAGGCTTTGGACGCAAAGACCGAGGCCAAAATCGACCGCACGGCACAGCGGCTTGCCAAGCAGCTGGAACGGCGGGTGGCGCACCCCAAGCCGTCGCTGGTGGGTAAGGCGATGTTCGCCATGTTCCGCAAAATGCAGGCTGGAGAGGCAGCCGCCTGGAACCCCACCGACCGGCAGTGGTGGGTAGATCAGGGCTGGCTGGACGGCAAGAAGCCGTGGAGGGAAGAGGTGCATTGAGATGAAATCCAGGTTTGAGACCGCTCGGAAATGGCTGATTTTTTGGACGCTGTTCATCGGCATCGGCGCCGTAGGCGGCGCGGCGTGTATGCTGGCCGCGCCGGACGGGTCGCTGCTGGGGATGGACGGGATGCTGCCCTATTTTCAGAAGCTGCCCTTTGCGGATGTGGTCTTTCAGGACTTCCTGTTCTCCGGTTTTGCACTGCTCATCGTCAACGGGCTGACCAACCTGACGGCGGCTGGGCTGCTGCTGGCGCGGAAGAAGATTGGCATCGTGCTGGGCGGTGTGTTCGGGGTGACGCTGATGCTGTGGATCTGCATCCAGTTCTATATGTTTCCCTTGAACTTCATGTCCACCGCCTATTTTCTCTTCGGTCTCGCCCAAGCCTGCACCGGCTACGCCGCCTGGGTCTTTTATCAGCAGGAGCAGTTCACCGTCCGCCCGGAGGACTATCCCAACGTGGGCAGCGACCCTCGTCGGCTGGTGGTCTATTTCTCCCGGATGGGCTATGGGAAAAAGTTGGCTTTAGAAGAGGCCAATCGCACGGGGGCGGAGCTGTATGAGATCCGCTCCACCGAGCGCACCCAGGGAACGTTGGGGTTCTGGTGGTGTGGTCGGTATGGAATGCACCACTGGGCCATGCCCATCGAGCCCATCTCCGTTGACCTGGCCGCCTACGACCACGTGACCATCTGTTCCCCCATCTGGGTCTTCGCGCTGGCGGCTCCCGTGCGCGCCTTCTGTCAGGCAGCAGCTGGGCAGGTCAAAGAGGTGGATTACATTTTAGTACACCACAACAACAGCCCCTACGAGAACGCCGCCCGAGAGATGGACGCGCTGCTGGGACTGCACCGGACGGGGCTGCGGAGTGTGTGCTGCCGGAAGGGGCGGTATCATGAATAAGCGCATCCTCATCATCGACGACGACGTTTCCATCGGCAATCTGGTGGAGGAGGTGCTGA
>CAKTQP010000058.1 GCA_934597165.1 uncultured Oscillospiraceae bacterium | reverse complement strand
CTGCCCAATTACATGGGGTGATCAACAGAGCAATCGACACATCAAAAAAAGATTAGGGTTAAAATCCGACAAAAGCCCACAAAATCGTGGGTTTAAGAACTGGTGGACGAAGAGCAAAAAGCTTGAAAAACCGCGTAATATCAAGCAGAATTGAGATTCGGTTTCGTGAAGTACGGCCTGAAAGCAGCTCGTCGTGCACCTCAGTTCTCCAAGCGCTGAGCTTCCAACTGTTATACCATTACAAAAGCACCTGTGTTTCCACAGGTGCTTTGTTTTTTGCTGAAAGGAACGGCGTTCCGTCAAGCTGCACTCTGTCTGCGTGCTTTGCGATCCATCCACCAGGCGTACACCCCCTGCCAGAGCAGCATGAGCCAGAGCCAGAAGGCGAAGAGCATCCAGCCCAGTCCGTGGACGTCCAGCTGGCTGGTGGGAGTATAGGCGGCGATGCACCAGGGGAGGAGGACGGGAGCCAGGGTGCCGGCGAAGCTCATGTCTCTGGCGAAGACCTGATTCCCCAGGGTCTGATAGTCGTCCTTCCGGACGGCATGGGTCAGGACGATGGCGATGGTCTGGTTGCAGCCGATGGCGGCGGTGACAAAGCCGGTGGCCAGGGTTTTCAGGTAGGTCTTCAGATGGCCACCGCCGGTGTGGCCACCCAGATGGGCAGTCAGGTCGGTGCCCTCTACGATGCCTGCAATGGCGCAGCTGGAGGTGACGATGATGATGCTGGTGACCATGCTGGACAGACCGCCGCCGTGGAGGATGGCGGAGAGGGGTTCGGTCTCCGGCAGGTGGTAGCCAAAAACCAGGGTTTTAGCCAGCTCCAACACCGGCATCCCCTGGAAGAACACTGCCAGCAGACAGGCCAAGACCATGCTCACCGCCATGGCCAGCTTCACCGGCTTGCGCATCAAACAGAGGACAAAGACCACCACGGTGGGCAGCAGCACCACCGGGTTCAGGTTGAACCCAGCCTCCAGCTGTTCCACCAGGCCGGTGGAGGCGGTGGACAGGGGGGAGAGGAAGCTGCAGAACAGATACCCGCCGCTGGCGGCCAGGATGGGCACCAGCATGGATTTCATGGTCATGCCCACGTTGTCATACAGTTCCGTCTCGGTCAGCGTAGACAACAGGAGCAGGGAGGAGGACATGGGACTGCACCGGTCGCCCACGTAGATGCCGCACAGGATGGCTCCGGCGGTCATGGGGATGCTCACTCCGCCTGCCCGTGCCAGGGTCATCATGACCACCCCCATGGTGTTGGCGGTGCCGAAGCTGGTGCCCAGCAGGAAGCTCATGATGGCGCAGAGGAGGAAGGTACAGAGGAGAAAGACGTGCGGTCGGATGACCAGAGCGCCCAGATGCACCAGGCAGGGGATGGCGCCGCAGGAGATCCAACTGGCGGTGAGCAGGCCGATGATGAGGAGCACCTGCACCACGATCCAAGCCTTCTTCAGCCCTTGTGCCAGCATTTGCCCCACCTGTTTCCACGTGCGGCCATGGCGTTTGGCGTCTAAGGTGAACAAGATCGCGCCGACGATCAGCGCCCAGCCCAGGTAGATGCCGAACGCAGCGGCGCCAACCAACAGGAGCAGCAGGGCGATGACAGGGGCAAAGGGTGCTATTTTCTCTCTCATGTGTTTCCCGTCCCTTCGTTTGAAATAAATATTCGTCTAGGATACCATATTCTGTTCCATCCGACAACCCACCATGTTCCTATCAAAAAAGACCCCGGAACCATGTTCCGAGGTCTTTCCAGTCTTCAGGGTGTTTTATTCCGCGACCATCAAGCTGCTCATCCAGCTGTCCACTGCTTCCTGGACAGGGCCGGCATCGGTGTAGCCAGCGGCAGCGTCCTTGCTGTTCTTCACCAGGAAGAGGAGGCTGGCGCCGTTGGCTTCGGTGACCACGGCGTCGATGACGCTGGCGTCCTCATTGGAGCCGGTCTCCCAGTGGTAACGGGTGCCGGTGGTGCCTGCCACGTCGATGTCCTGGGGTTCGCCTACGTCGCTGCCTGCGGCGTATTCGTCCATGAATGCTTCCGTATTGTGTCTGGTCTCAAAGCGGGCGCTGATGATGGTGGCGGCGCCGATCACATAGGTGAGCTGATCGTTGGCGCTGGCGCCCTCGTTGTCCTTGGCCCGTTCGGCGTCATTCAGGAAGGCGCCGGTGAGCAGACCGGTTCGGCTGACCTGGTTGGCAGCGGTCTTTTCATCGGGCAGGTTCTCCGAGGTGGATGCGTCAGGGGTGGATGCGGATGCGGAGGCATCGGGCTGAGCGGGTTCCGGCTGGACAGGCTCCGCCTGGGGGGTGGAGGCGCTGGCAGCGGGAGCGGGGGTGCTGCTGGCGGCGGGGGTGTTCTGGGAACAGCCTACCAGCAGGCAGAGCATAGAAATGGCCAAAATGGCGCTGAGCAGTTTTTTCATCATTGAGATTCCTTTCTGTCATACAGGGTTGGGTTCCTCTCTCTTGTCCCTTACTTTAATGCACCTCCCTGCTTCTGTCAAGGGCTTTTGCCAGTATCCCCCTTTCCCTCCCGCCGCTTTTCTAGTATACTAGGGGCAATGGAACGAAAAAAGGAGTCCGATTCTATGGAACTTGCGATCATCGGCGGCGGTGCTGCCGGAATGATGGCCGCTCTGACGGCGGCGGAATGGGTGGACGGCACCGTCACCCTGTTGGAACGGCAGAGCCGCCTGGGACGGAAGCTGCTGGCCACCGGCAACGGCCGGTGCAATCTGAGCAACCTGACCTGCGCCCCCGGCAACTATCACGGCGGACACCCGGACTTTGTCCGTCCTGCCCTGGACGCCTTTGGGGTGGCGGACACCTTGGACTTTTTCCGCCAACGGGGTCTGCTGACTGTCTCCGAACCGGACGGGAAGTGCTACCCCTACTCCGACCAAGCCAACAGCGTCCTGGACACCCTGCGCCTGGCGTTGGATGCTGCCGGTGTGGTGGTGCGGACGGACTGGCCGGTGGAGGCCATCCGGCCGGGGAAATCCGGCGGGTTCACCCTCACCGGTTCCGCCGGTTCCCTGTGGGCGGATCGGGTCATCCTCACCGCCGGCGGCGCCGCCGCGCCCAAGTTGGGGGGCACCAAATCGGGCTATCAGTTGGCCAAGACCCTGGGGCACAAATGTACCCGCCTCCACCCCTCTCTGGTGCAGCTGAACACCGACCCCACCTGGCCGAAATCCCTAAAGGGGGTGCGAGCGGATGCGGTGGTGCGGCTGCTGATGGGGCAGGAGCTGGTGGCAGAGGAAACGGGACAGGTGCAGTTCACTGACTACGGGGTCAGTGGGCCGGTCATCTTTCAGCTCTCCCGCATCGCTGTGACCGCAGAAGAACCGGTGACCTTATCACTGGATCTGCTGCCTAACGTGTCTCAGACGGAACTGGTGGAGCTGTTGGCACAGCGGCAGGCACAGTGTCCGGAACTGACGTTGGAGAACCTTTTGACGGGGATGCTCCACAACCGGTTGGGGCGGACAGTCATCCGCTACGGCGGGCGAAAGCTGGGGGATGCTGTCATGGATCTGACCCGGAAAAATCTGACGGCCATCGCCAAAAACGTCAAGGATTTCCGCCTGCCGGTGACCGGCGACCAGGGGTTGGAACACGCCCAAGTCACCGCCGGCGGGCTGGACACCGCGCAGTTTGACCCGGCAACCTTGGAGAGCCGTCGTTGTCCGGGCTTCTACGCTGCTGGCGAGGTGCTGGATGTGGACGGGGACTGCGGGGGGTTCAACCTGCAGTGGGCTTGGTCCAGCGGGCATCTGGCTGGATTGTTGCAGCACCGATAAAAGAAGAACACGCAGTCCGATGGACTGCGTGTTTTTTCGGGAGAGGACCTCAATACTCGTCCTCGTCATCATAATCTTCAAAGCTGTTGAGATAGGCCTCAAACTGATCCAGCATCCCGTTCAGGCCGTTCACTTCCCGCATCTGATTTTCCACGCTGATGTCATGCTCCACCAGCTCTACCAGCTGCTCTGCGTCCACGGAACCGTTTTCCGCCGCCTTGCGCAGGTAGCTCACAGACAGGTACAGGTCGCGATCCACCCGGTTGCCCAAGTAGTGCTGCAAGCCCAGGAAATACAGGGCTTCCGGCCAGTTCTGTTCTGCCGCAGCGTCTACCCATTTCAGAGCCTGCTTGGTGCTCTCGTCCAGGCCGTTGCCAAAGAAATAGCACATACCCAGGGCGAACTGTGCCATGGGGTCGCCGTTCTCTGCCGCCTGGCGGTAGCAGGTGATGGCCTGTTCCTGGTTCTTCTCCACGCCAATACCCTGTTCGTAGAACATCCCCAGATAGGCCAGGGCGTTCATGTCCTCCGGGTCGCCGTGGATGGCGTTCCACAGACAGTCCATGGCTTTGGCCGGGTCTTTGTCCACACCCAGACCGTAGGCATACTGCAAAGCTACCCGTGTCCAAGCATAGGTCAGCCCCTTCTTCGCCGCCTGGTTCCACCAGGACAGGGAGGTCACGTAGTCCTGCGCCTGGAAATAGGCGTGAGCCAGGGCGTACTGGGCGCGGGGGTCGCCCTCCATAGCGGCGTCCTGATACTGCTTCATGGCTTCCTTCAGCACAGCCTCTCTCTGCCGCTCCAGTTCCTCTTCCATCTCTTCTAATTTCCGATTCTGCTCCATGTCGTTGAAGAGGTTATCCATCATACGTTTCACTTCCTTTGGTTTCAATTTCAATTAAAATATAGTATATCATGTTCGTTTGGGAAAGGAAAGCCTGGTTTTCTCCCTTTTCGTTGTGCTGACCGGGAAAGTGTGTTACACTGGGCGGACAAGAGGCAACGCCGACACCGGGGAGCAGATTCCCCGCAGGAAAAGGAGGTATTTTATGAAACGACTGACCACACTGCTGCTGTCCTTCGCCCTTTTGGTCACCAGTTTGACCGCCTGCGCCCAGAACGGCGCCGGCAGCGCGGACGGTTCCGCCACCCCTTCCACCCTCGCACAGAATGCCCTGGCACAGCCCACCTATCCGAAGATGACGTCCTATCCAAACGAGAACGACTATATGAAATCCAACGGAGAGTTTGATGACGATGGCTTTTATGCCGCCTACGACGCCTGGCAGGCAGACCAGCAAAAGCGGCAGAACCAGCCCAAAGGCTATCAGGATGGCCTGAACCAGTTCTGTGCCAGCCATCTGTCCGCCTTCTTCCAGGGAGAGCAGAAGGGCAATCAAGTCTGCTCCCCCCTGAACCTGTACCTAGCCTTGGGGATGCTCACTGAGGTCACCACCGGAGAGAGCCAGAAGCAGATTCTGCAAGTGCTGGGCAGCAAAGACCCTGCCGCCCTGCGAGCGCAGGTCAGCGCCCTGTGGAATGCCAACTACAATGATGACGGCACAGTGACCTCCCGTCTGGCTGCCTCCCTTTGGCTGAACGAGGACGTGCCCTATGCGCAAAAGACCCTGGACGCTCTGGCGCAGCATTATTACACCAGCACCTTCCGAGGCAAAATGGGTTCAGCCTCCTACAACAAAGCCCTGCAAACTTGGCTGAACGAGCAGACCGGCGGGATGCTGAAGGAGCAGGCCGAAGGGGTGACCTTAGAGCCGGAAACCCTCATCGCCCTGGCCACCACCTTATATTACCGTGCCCAGTGGACAGATCAGTTTGACAAGTCCAACACCAAGCCGGACACCTTCCATGGTTCGGACGGCGATGTGACCTGTGATTTTCTCCACCAGAGCCGTACAGGCAGCTACTACTGGGGCGACCGATTCTCTGCCGTCTCCCAAGCGCTGGAAAACAGCGGCTTCCTGTGGTTCTTCCGTCCGGAGGACGGGGAAACCCCAGAAGCGCTGCTACAGGACAAGCAGGTGCAGAAGCTCCTGACCCATCCGGATGGCTGGAAGCAGACGAAGTACCTGACCATCCATCGTTCCATCCCTAAATTTGATGTCGCTTCCGACCTGGATTTACAGGAGAGCTTGCGCACGTTGGGGATCACTGATGTGTTTGACCGGAAAAAAGCGGATTTCTCCCCCTTGACCCAGGACAAACAGCCTGCCTATCTGTCCCAGGCCAAGCACGCAGCACGGGTAACCATTGACGAGGACGGCTGCACCGCCGCTGCGTTCACCGTGATGTCTGTGGATGCCATGTCCGCCCCGCCTGCCGAAGAAGTAGATTTTGTGCTGGATCGCCCCTTCCTCTTTGTGCTCACCGGAGCAGACGGTTCGCCGCTGTTCGTGGGTATCGTGAGACAGCCGTAAATGGGCAGTTCCAAACGGAGCCACCAAGTGGTGGCTCCGTTTTTTGGCAGGAGGGATTGCGTTTTCTCTTTTGATGTGGTAAAATATCTCATTATTAGAGATAAAATGATGAAAAGTGTTTTTCATCCACCTAAAAAGAGAGGGAAGCATATGACCATTATTCCGGAGCAAATAGGACTGCATTATTTTTGCGCCAAGCATCTGGATGCATTTCTGACAACACAACAAACAGAAAATCAAACCTGCTCACCCATCTCCCTTTACTTGGCTTTGGCCATATTAGCGGAGATCGCAGATGAGCACACCCGCGCACAAATCTTATCTATTTTGGGCGTTCCTGACACCGATTCCTTACGGACATCCACCCGTGACCTGCTGCGCGGGGATGAGTGCAGTCAAGACGCCGACGCCTGTCAGCTGGCATCTGCACTTTGGCTCTCGGATCAGTTTTCCTACCAGCAAACGATTCTAGAGACGTTAAAAGAGTGGTATGATACGGATCATTTTCGTGGCACGATGGGCTCTGAGCAGTTCAACCAAACCTTCCAAACCTGGCTCAATCAACAAACCGGGAGTATGTTACAGGAATCCGTGAAAGCGTTGCAATTCGATGCAAGCACGGTGTTGGCTTTGACCACTACTGCGTTTTATCAAACGAAATGGCGGCATGAATTTCATGTGGAGGATACTGTTCAGGATCTGTTTTATAGCCCGAACGGTAAGATGTACTGCGATTTTATCAGTCAAAGCGACAACGATGACCTTTACTGGGGCGAGCGCTTTTCCGCGATCACGCAGCCTCTGGACGATGGCGGGAAGATGTGGTTTTTCCTTCCGGACAAAGGTGTCCCTGTGGAGTCCTTGTGGTCAGACCAAGAGGTGCAGCGGCTGGTGCGGGCTCCGTGGGGGTGGGCGAAATCGAAACGGATGCGGGTCAACCGCTTTATCCCCAAGTTCGATATTCAAACTGACCTGGATTTGAAGCCGATCTTCCAATCGCTTGGGGTGAACCTCCAATCGCTCGGATTAGATGATCTGGTTCGTTCTCAGCACAACTCGGAAAAAATCCCCGTCGAGGTCTCTCAAGCCAAACACGCAGCGCGGGTCATGATCGACGAAAAAGGTTGTACCGCTGCCGCCTTTACACATATAAGCATGGTTGATTCAGCTACTATGCCGGAAGAGTTGACAGAACTGGATTTCGTATTGAATCGGCCATTCCTCTTTGTACTGACGAGGCGGGATGATATGCCGCTTTTCGTCGGCATCGTGCGTCAGCCGCTTCCTGGGACACCGGGAACGCCTGTGCGAGAGAAGAAGCGTGATCGCATATCGGACAAATTGAGGGAAGAGCAGCCTCCGGAGCAGGAAACACAGAAGATGCAATTGTTTGCCCCATTTCCTCATTTGTCGATGCTTGGTATTTTGCTTTCTATCCCTTTTTTGGGGTTTATATATGGTTTTGTGTGTACCAAAGACGAACCAAATGCATTTTTCCGCTATTGGCTCTTATTCCTTTTTGTAAAAGCAATACTATTTTATTTGTTTATTGTTTTTTCTACCTAGCGCACGTATGTGCAGCGGCCTTCCTGCGACTTCCATGAAAAAAGCGCCTGCAATGCAGGCGCTTTTCGTCGTGGTTCCGTTGTCTGCTCAGCCTACCGGCAGAACGGTCTTGCCATACTCTGCGTTCAAAATCTGGGCGACAGCGCTGTAAATAGCGCAGGCGCCGCAGAAGATGCCCACGTAGCCGGCAGCCAGGTGGATGGCGTGGACACCGGTGAAATCACCGATGGAGAGCAGGAAAAAGAGGACGGTCAGGGAGCCAAAGACCACCTGGGTGATGCGGTTGTGCTTCAGGGTGCCGATGAACATGAACAGGCTGAAGATGCCCCAGAGCAGCAGGTAGAAGCCCAGGGAGGTGGAATCTCCGGCGGCGATGCTGTCGAAGGGACAGACCCAGATCAGGACCAGCGACCACCAGAAAAAGCCGTAGGCCACAAAGGCGGTGCCGCCAAAGGTGTTGCCGTGGCAGAATTCCAGGATTCCGGCGATGATCTGAGCCGCGCCGCCCAGAGCCAAGCCCATGGCAACGATGACGATGGACAGGGGGATGATCTCCGCGTTGTGGAGATTGAGCAGGATGGTGGTCATCCCAAAGCCCAGCAGCCCCAGAGGGCCGGGATTGACGGGATTCAATTTTTCAGCAGACATGAGGTTCCTCCTTCTATGGTTTGGTTGTGTGGCAGCGCTCCGTTCCCGGTGGGGTCGGAGATTGTTAAAAATTATACTAAAAATCTCGCCCCGGCACAATCGTTTTTCCACATTTTTGTGTTTTCCAGGGATACGCACAAAAAATGATGATGTTTTTTGCGCATTTTCACCATGTTTTATCTGCTGAAAAATCGGGACTTTTCCGTTTGATTTTGCTTTTGTAGTTGTCGCTTTTTAAGCTATTTCAGCACATGAAATGCTGTTTCGTTATTTGAAAGTCATGTGCAGGATTCTTCGGTTTTCTGACACCCTTGATAGAGTGCCTCCACGGACACGCCGAAGCACTGCGCTAATGTCAGCAGTTCAATGTCCGTGATGAACCGTTTCCCTGCCTCCATCCGCTGTACCGCATTTTTATCTAAATCCAACCCCAACAGCTGCAGCTGATCTGCCAGCGCCCGTTGAGAAATCCCCATTTCCTTCCGCAGCCGTGCCACTGCCGCGCCGCAGAGATTGTTCCGCCCATTTGGTGCTTTGTTGATAAACATACTCTTCCCCCAGGTTTGACATTTTCTGCTTGTCAATCTGGGGTTAATTGTATGCTATATTGTCAAAATGGAAGACATTTACTGAATGCTTTCAACTAGAAAAAGGAGATGTTTCGTGATGAACCAAACAAGAAAGAATGCTCTGTGTCCTTGCTGTAAACACACCATTGGCGAATACGATCAAATCTGTCCCATCTGCGGCAGCCGCACCGGATATGGGAAGCGGAAAACCGCCCAGTTCTTGAGCCTTCAAGTAGGCGGTCTGCTGTTCCTGCTCTTGCTCTATGTCTTCATTCAGTGCAGCGGTCCCTATGGCACCTTTTATTCCTTTTACACCCAGGAAGGCCAGCTTGTCAGCAGCTTGATCGGCATTTGCTTCGTCCTGGCTGCCGCCATTGTGGCTGTGTGCGGCTTCTACCACTACCAGCACATCAAGGAGCTGCGCGGTGCAGCTGTGGTCAAGGCCAGAGCGAAAGAGGGCAAAGAGCTTTCCCACTGCCTGAACGACTGCCGTTTCTGCAAGAGCTGCGAGCGGGATACGGTGAGCGGCTGGCCTCGTGTCTACTGCCATTGGCACCTGCGGGAGATGGATGCGCGGGCGATTTGTAGCTATTATCGCACGGCCTTGGATGCTGCCTCCCAGACGGCACAACATTAAGAAGGGACTGTGGAAAATGAAACGAAGCAAGCGAAAGCTTACCGCCGCGTTCGTTACCATCACGCTGTTGCTGATGGCATTGGTCAGCGGTTGCGGCAGCGGAGCTCCCAGCACAAAAGAGGGAACGGAAGGGCTGACATATGAGCCTTACGAGGGTTCTTATGTTGTTACTGGCTATAGCGGTTCCGAGGTAGATGTAGTTGTTCCGGATACTTATAATGATATTCCTGTCGTTAAAGTTGGCCGGGAGGTATTTTATAATTCCGATATTCAATCCATTGTTTTGGGGAGGAATGTGCAGGAGATTGGCTACGACGCCTTTGATGGTGCATCTATGCTGAAGTCGATCACCATTACTTCAGAAGGGATTGATATAGGGCAAATTGAGAGTTGCCAAAATTTAGAGGAAATCAATTTTTCGACCGGTGCTTATGCAACAGACATCGGATTAGTGGATTGCAGTGCGATAGCATCCGTAGCATTTCCAGAGGGTTTAGTGGAAGCTTCTTTTGAATCTTGTGGTATGTTGGAGAATATCGAATTGCCAGAAGGGGTGTCAAAGGTAAGCCTTACAGAATGTAGTGCCTTGTCAGATGTTGATTTCTTGCCCCAAGGTGTAGCCACCGTCTCCATTTATAATTGTAATGGATTAACCGACGCTGTTTTGCCTGATGGCCTGCAAGAAATCTCAATGGCCAGCTGTGAAAATCTTTCTTCTGTGCAGCTTCCCAATACGGTATCTGTAATTTCGGATATGCAGAACTGCCCGAAGTTATCTTCCATCAACCTTCCCGATTCCTTAACGCAAATCGGACACTTCGCGTTTAAAAATAGTACCTCGATTTCGGAACTCGTGATCCCTGCGTCTGTGACGTCTGTTGGGATGGATGCTTTCTATGGATTCGGCAGTGACCAGAAAATCGTGATTACCGGCTCTACGGATGGTTGGGATGACTTCCGGAAAGAATGGGAAGAAACTGGGACAGTGATCTATTCAGATGTAACCGGGTACTGGGGAGGAAACTGTGACGCACAGATTGAATACAAAAACGGTTGACATCCTGTCCATTCCACTCTTTCTTTTATCAAAGCCCCACCTGTCTGCGTGCAGGTGGGGCTTTCCAGCTAGATTCAGGAGGTGTACTGCGCATTGTATATTGTCTACTTCATTCCGCTTTTCGTCATT
>CAKTQP010000057.1 GCA_934597165.1 uncultured Oscillospiraceae bacterium | reverse complement strand
TTACATATGACAACGAAAATGGACTTTATCGGCAGAAACACAAAGCGCTGCCTGATGGCGATGGCGCTTCCGATGATGGCCGCCATGGTCCTCAACATGATGTACAACCTGGTGGACAGCCTGTGGATCGGAAACCTGCTGGGGGAGACGGCATATGCCGCCCTGACCAACTCCACTCCCATCATCCTGATCTTGACCTCGGTTGCCATGGGGGCGACGAACGGAGTCTCCATCCTGCTCGCCCAGGCCATCGGCGCGAAGGACAAGGAAAAAACGGAACGTTTGATTGCTACGTCATTCTGCGTGGCAGTTGTTTTCTCGCTCCTTGTCACCATGCTCCTTGAGGCGTTTCTTCCGGAGATTTTGCACGCGCTGAACACCCCGGCCGAAACCTACGCCATGGCACACAGTTACCTGTCCATCTACGTCCTTGGGTATCTGGCGGTCTACCTCTACCTTTATTTCACCGCCGTTTTGCGTAGCTTTGGCAATTCCATGTTTCAGGCTGCGGCCATGCTGGTGTCAACGATTTTGAACGCAGTTCTCGATCCCGTTTTCATCCACTGCATCGGCTTCCACGGCGCCGCCATCGCTACGTTGCTCTCCCAGGTGCTCTGCCTACTGTTCATGCTGCTCTACCAGAAAAAGAAAGCACTGTTTGCATTCAAACGCTCCGCATTTGATGGGAACGAGATATTGCCCCTCCTGCAAAAAGCAATCCCCTCTGTGCTCCAGCAGAGCATCCCAGCCATCAGCACGACATTCCTCACCGCGCTGGTCAGCACCTACAGCGTCACCGCCATCGCAGCCTATGGGGTCACGGGAAAGCTGGAGACCATCCTGTTCTATCCGGCCATGGCGCTGAACATGGTCTTGACGACCATCATCGGGCAGTGTGTCGGCGGCGCACGGTATGACCGCGCCAAGGAGTACCTGAAGTGCGCGTTGGGGTACGGCTGCGGGCTGCTTGTGGTTCTTTCCGCCTTGGTGGTCGGGTTTTCCAAACAGCTCTCCGGCT
The DNA here is from genome assembly GCA_934597165.1 of uncultured Oscillospiraceae bacterium. Lineage (GTDB taxonomy): Bacteria > Bacillota > Clostridia > Oscillospirales > Oscillospiraceae > Onthomonas. Next base: position 10,402 of record CAKTQP010000057.1, on the reverse strand, counting down.
TGTTCGTCCAGAGCGATGGGGTGGCGGCCATTGTGGGGAGCTATTTCCTCATCGTCAGCGTCGGATACATTCTGAACACGGTCACAAACTGCTATCTTGGCACCCTCAACGGCATGGGCAAGCCCGCAAGGAGTATGTTCCTGATGATCTTCTACTACATCGTCGTTCGGATGCCCCTGGCCTATCTCCTCTCCCATCTGGGCTTTGGCCTGAACGGGATTTGGGTCGCAGTCTTGGTCAGTCATGTGGTGGCCAGCGTCGCGGCTGGCGCCTCTGGAACCATGTCTTTCCCCAAAGGATGATTTCTCATCCTAGCAGCGCTGCTTTTTCGACCAGTTGCAGTCGCAATTCCGGCATAGTCGCCACCTGCGCGCAAACCCCCAGATGATAGCGGCAGTCCCAAAAGGGGGGGAGCGCCACCGAAAAATCGGACACAGAAATCTCTGCTTTTCTGCTCACCGAAAAATCCCGGAACCCAGCCTGCAACCCCAGCCCGATGGCCTTAGCGTAAGCCTCCTTCAAGCACCACACATCAAAGAAAGCAGGGAATCGCTCCCGTTCCTCCAGCTCGTCCAGCTCCGCCTGCTCCGCCGCCGACAACGCCCGGAACACTGCCGACCGCACCGGCCGTTCCACCTGAATGTCCACCCCCAGCGGCACCGCCCCCACGGCGCAGACCACCCATTCGCCGGAATGGGAAATGCTGTAGTGAAACGCCGGACGGGCAGGGAAGAAGGGCTTGCCCTCAGGCGTCACAGAACGCTCCGGCGGGAAGGCATCCGCAGGGTAGGCGGTGCGGTAGGCCATCAGCGCCAGCAGATCCCCTGCCAAGCTGTGCTGTTGGCTCTGCTCCGGGAAGTGGGACAGCTGTTCCAGCCGTTCTGGCCACAGCGTTTCGTGATATTCTGCCAGGGAAAGAGGCGATTTTGCGGTAGAATAGGCGTAGATCGTAATGGATTCCATAAATCCTCCCAAATTCAGAAAAGACCAGCGCAACCGGTGCGCTGGTCTTTTTTGCTCTCATCAATAGCTGACCCAAACGGTGGGACGCACCTTCATCACGGCGTTCACCGGATAACCGGCCTCCATGATGGTGCCATAGGGGTCAACGAACATGGCACAACCCTTCTGAGTGCCTGCCGTGCGCAGCCACCAGTTGCATTTGACCGGTTTCAGCTGACTGCCATAGGCTGCCCACTCCTTGTCGCTCAGCAGGAACACCTTGCTCTTGGCGTCGCTGTCCCCCAGCATAGCCTGTTCTTCGGCGGAGAAGGACTCCGCGATCCAGCTGTCGTTCAGCCAGCGGCACAGGGAGGCGTCCGTCCAAGAAACATCGGATTGCTGTTCGTTTAGGCAGCGCTGCTCCTTCAACGGCTTCTCCAGCGTCAGCAGCGCCCCATCCGACTGCACATCCAGCACCACCCAGTCGCGGGTGCCGAAGGCAACCTTGTCTCCCGTCTGAGCGCTTTGCAGCAGTCGGGTCTCGGCGGTCACCAGCTGGGTCTTGCTGTCCTGGTAGTCGCCCAGCTTGCGGAAATGGTAGGCGGCCTTTTGATATTTGCCCTCTTCCAGATGCTGCATGGCCAACTGATACCGGGCGTCCGTCTCCTGATCCGCGCTGTCCTCGTACCCCTTCAAGTCGGCAAAGGTGTCCATGGCCTTGCCGTAGTGGGAAGTGGTCATGCAGAGCTGGGCGAACTGGTACTTGCCCCAGTTGGTCTGATAGGCCACCCCGGCGGCCACCAACAGCGCCACCAGCAGGCAGAACACCACCAATGCCGGGTGTCCTTTCCGTGCCAGGTGGTGGTAGTGGTGGGCACACTCCGCCGCCAGGGCATCCGCGTCCCGGTAGCCGGGCAGCTTCTGGAAGGCGCTCTCCGCCTGGGAGAACTCTTCCGCCGTCACCGCAGCCTCCTTGGCCGCCACCGCAGCTTCATAGGCAGCCTCCCAGCCGTCCTTGGAGATCTCCTCCGCCTTGGCACGGTATTCCGCCGCCTGAGCCGCACAGTCCGGGTCATCGGGGATGCCCTCCAGCAGCTCCGCCGCCCGGTTGTAGAAGTGGGCCTGATCCCGGAAATCCAACGCCATGCCGGCACCGATGACCTGCTTTTCCGCCAGGGCACGACGCTCTTCCGGAGTCAGCACCGGGGGCGCTTTCTTCTTTTTCTTCTTCTTATCGTCAGCCATAATCTTTTCTCCGATTCACTAAAATCACAGGTTATTATAAGTGGTTTTCCCGCAAAACACAACCCCAACTTACGCCTCAAACCCTTGCCGGGCGCACTGCTCCAGCCCGCTGGCGTCCAGGATGCGCAGGCTGCCGTAGCCGGTCTGCAACAGGCCACAGCGGACGAACCGATTCAACACCCGACTGGCGGTGACTCGGCTGACACTGACGGCGGCGGCGATCTCCTCTTGGGTGCAGTGGATGACGTGTTCCTCATCCTCCGGCACGGAGAGCAGGTAGCGTGCGATGCGCTGATCTGCCCTTAAAAAGGCCATGGTGTCCACGTGGTCGGAGAGCATCCGCACCGTCCGCGCCAGCACTCGGGTGATGGTCAGCAGAATTTGAGGGTTCTGCCGCATCTCCTCCTCCAGAGTGGGGCGGTCGATGACCACGATCTCACAGCGGGTGACGGTGATGGCGGAGGAGACCCGGGGGAGTTCGTCAAAGAAGGACGCTTCGCCGAAGACGTTGCCCGCCTCGTAGACAGTCAGGATCTTTTCGCTGCCGTCCTCCGAGTTGATGAACACCTTCACGCGACCGGACTTCAGGTAGTAGAACCGGTCGGCGGGGGAGCCTTGCAGGTAGATGAGCTTGCCGGGGGGGAAGGGGACGGTGTGGTGGTGGGTCTCAAAGGCCGACCAGCTGTTTTCCGGCAGACCCAGTTCTTTGATGCTGAAATACCCCATGTTTTTCCCTCCATTCTCTACTAGATTGTAACATAGTTAACATTCAACTGTCAAAAAGTTTGCCATAATAACCTTACACAATTTGTGGATCAAGGAGGAATTTCAAATGGGAATGACGATGACCCAGAAGATTCTGGCGAAACACGCCGGATTGCCCACCGTGGAAGTCGGCCAGCTCATCGAGGCGAAGCTGGATCTGGTGCTCGGCAACGACATCACCGCTCCGGTGGCCATCAGCCAGTTTGAAAAGGCTGGCCTGACCCAGGTTTTTGATAAGGATAAGATCGCCATCGTATTGGATCACTACACCCCCTGCAAGGACATCAAAGCCGCTCAGCTTTGCAAAACCGCACGGGATTTTGCGCATAAGCACAACATCACCCACTTCTTCGACGTGGGCCGCGTAGGCGTGGAACACGCACTGCTGCCTGAACAGGGCCTGGCCCTGCCTGGTGAAGTCATCATCGGCGCAGACTCCCACACCTGTACCTACGGCGCCCTGGGCGCTTTCTCCACCGGCATCGGCTCCACCGATATGGCCGCCGGCATGGCCACCGGCCTGTCCTGGTTCAAGGTGCCCCCTGCCATCAAGGTGGTGCTGAAGGGCAAGCTCCAGCCCTACGTCAGCGGCAAGGACGTCATCCTCCACCTGATCGGCATGATCGGCGTGGACGGCGCCCTGTATCAGTCCCTGGAATTTGCCGGGGAAGGGGTCAGCGCATTGACCATGGACGACCGGTTCACCATCGCCAACATGGCCATCGAGGCCGGTGCCAAGAACGGCATCTTCCCGGTGGACGACAAGACCCTGGCTTATCTGGAAGGCCGTACCGACCGGAAGTTCGAGGCTGTCGAGGCCGACCCAGACGCGGTGTATGAACGGGAGATCGTCATCGACCTGAACACCCTCCAGTCCACCGTGGCCATGCCCCACCTGCCCAGCAACACCAAGACGGTGAGTGAGGTGGCCGGTATGCCCATCGACCAGGTGGTCATCGGCTCCTGCACCAACGGCCGCATCAGCGATATGCGCGCCGCGGCAGAGATCTTGAAGGGCCGCAAGGTGGCCGACGGCATCCGCTGCATCGTCCTGCCCGCCACCGAGGAGATCGTCCAGCAGATGATCGACGAGGGCATCTTCCAGACCTTCCTGGCCGCCGGTGCCGCTGTCTCCACCCCCACCTGTGGCCCCTGCCTGGGCGGTCACATGGGTTGTATGTGCGAGGGCGAGCGCTGCGTGTCCACCACCAACCGGAATTTTGTAGGCCGTATGGGTCATGTGACCTCTGAGGTCATCCTGGCCAGCCCCACCGTGGCCGCTGCATCCGCTGTGGCAGGCTGCGTGGCAGACCCGGCAAAGCTGTAAGGAGGAATTACCATGGCGAAAATTTATGTATATGGCGACAACGTGGATACCGACGTCATCATCCCCGCCCGCTACCTGAACGCACCGGACGAAAAGAGCCTGGCCTCCCACTGCATGGAGGACATCGACATCAATTTCGCGTCCACCGTAGAACCCGGTGACATCATCGTCGGCGGCGCCAACTTCGGCTGCGGCTCCTCTCGTGAGCACGCCCCTCTGGCCATCAAGGCCTGCGGTGTTAAGTGCGTCATCGCTGCATCCTTTGCCCGCATCTTCTACCGCAACGCCATCAACATCGGCTTCCCCATCATGGAAAGCCCCGAGGCGGCAGCGGACATCAAGCCCGGCGACCAGATCGACGTGGACTTCGCCACCGGCAAGATCGTCAACGAGACCACCGGCAAGACCTATCAGGCGGCACCCTTCCCTGAGTTCATCAACGGCATCATCGACAATGGCGGCCTGATGGCCTCTCTGAAGGCGCGCGGCATCGCAAAGTGAGAAAGGAAGACAGAGTATGAAGTTCAAGATCGCAGTCATCCCCGGCGACGGCATCGGCCCTGAGATCGTCGCGGCGGCACAGAACGTGATGGAAGGCATTTCCGAGAAGTTCGGCCATGAATTTGAATATGAAGAAGTCCTGCTGGGCGGCGTAGCCACCGACGCCTGCGGCAAGAGCTACCCTGACGGCACCGCAGAGCGCTGTAAGGCCTGTGACGCCGTGCTGCTGGGTGCGGTAGGTACCCCCAAGTACGGCAGCGACAAGCCCGCAGAACAGCGTCCTGAGACCGCTCTGCTGGCCATCCGCAAGGATCTGGGCCTGTTCGTCAACCTCCGTCCCGCCATGCTCCGTCCCGCTCTGGTGGATACCTGCCCCCTGCGGAAGGAAACCGCCGAAAAGGGCATCGACCTCATCATCTGTCGGGAACTGACCGGTGGCGTGTACTTCGGCAAGCGGGAACGCTATCAGACCGAGGATCGGGGCGAGGAAGCCACCGACCTGATGGCCTATTCCGAGATGGAGATCGAGCGCATCGGCCGCCAGGCCTTCGAGCTGGCACGGCTGCGCCGGAAGAAGGTCACCAGCGTGGACAAGGCCAACGTCCTGGCCACCTCCCGCCTGTGGCGGGAAGTGATGCACCGGCTGGCGGCGGAGTATCCCGACGTGGAATTTGAAGATATGCTGGTGGACAACACCGCCATGCAGCTGGTCAAGAACCCCAGCCAGTTCGACGTGGTGGTCACCGAGAATATGTTCGGCGACATCCTCTCCGACGAAGCTTCCATGCTGGCAGGCTCCCTGGGTATGCTGCCCTCCGCTTCCCTGGGCGCCACCGCTCCCGGCCTGTACGAGCCCAGCCACGGCAGCGCGCCCAAGTACGCGGGTCTGGACAAGGCCAACCCCATCGCCACCATCCTGTCTGTGGCCATGATGTTCAAGTACTCCCTGAACCTGCCCACTGAGGCACAGGCCATCGAGGACGCCGTGGACGCCGTCCTGGCAGAGGGCTGGCACACCTATGACATCCCCGGCAGCGGGGAAGAGGTGGGCACCAAGAAGATGGGTCAGCTCATCCGGGAACACCTGTAAGCGGGGCAGCTTCGGCAAAGTGACGGTATTTTGCAGGAGTGTAACGAGAAAATTGACACGGAAATGCACGGCAAATACGTTTGCCGTGCATTTTTTCGATATATCGAAAAAGACGGTTGACAGTTCTGCAAGTTCTCGATTATAATATGTCAAAAAGATGTCTTTTCATTCTTGTGAATTTCAATAAGGAGGCTTACCTATGAAGCCGTTATCTCGCATTGCTGAACAAGTCAACGAATCTTCCACCCTGGCCATGGACGCCCTGTATAAGCAGATGAAGGCGGACGGCATCGACGTCCTGGGCTTCGCCGCCGGCGAACCGGATTTCCCCACGCCGGACCGCATCAAGCTGGCCGCCATCGAGGCCATCATCAACAATGACACCAAGTACACCCCCGCCACCGGCACCATGGCGCTGAAGCAGGCCATCTGCCAGCGTCTGAAAGAGGACTGCGGCGTGGAGTACCAGCCCAGCCAGATCATCGCCAGCAGCGGCGCCAAGCACTGCATCTACCTGGTCATGCAGTCTCTGGTGAACGAAGGGGACGAGGTCATCATCCCCACCCCCGCCTGGGTCAGCTACAGCGAGATGACCAAGATGGCAGGCGGCGTGCCCGTGTTCATCCCCTGCGGGGAGGAAGAACACTTCAAGCTCACCCCGGAACGCCTGGAAGCAGCCATCACCGACAAGAGCAAGTGTATCTTCTTCAACAACCCCTCCAACCCCACCGGTATGGTCTACACGGCGGAAGAGCTGAGAGCGCTGGCCGACGTGTGCGTCAAGCATGACCTGTACATCATCGCTGATGAAATTTACTACAAGCTCCTCTACGATGGCGTCACCTTCACCTCCATCGCTTCTCTCAGCACGGAGATCAAAGCCCACACCATCATCATCAACGGCGTCTCCAAGAGCTACGCCATGACCGGCTGGCGCATCGGCTACCTGGCCGCGGAACCGGAAGTGGTCAAGGTCATCTCCCGCTACGTGAGCCACTCCACCGGCAACCCCTCCGCTCCCGCTCAGGCCGCTGCCGTGGAAGCCCTGACCGGTCCCCAGGAGGACGTGGAGATCATGCGCCAGGCCTTTGAGAAGCGCCGCACCGCTATGGTGGAAGGGCTGAACAACCTGCCCGGCATCAGCTGCCTGAATCCGCAGGGCGCCTTCTACGTGATGATGAACATCACCGAGTGGATTGGCAAGACCCTGTTCGGCGAGGTCATCCAGGACGAGAACCATTTCGCCTCCCTGCTGCTCACCAAGGGCAAGGTGTGCCTGGTGCCCAGCACCGGCTTCGGCGTCCCCGGTTTCCTGAGATGGTCCTACGCTACCTCCATGGAGAACATCAAGGCGGGCATCGACCGGCTGGAGCAGTTCCTCATTGAGGGCGACGCCTTCGGTGGCCGTTCCGAAAAGTAAAAAGCAAGCGCATATAAGCACTTTGTAAAAGCCTCGCAGAGTTTCACGCCGACTGGCGTGAAAGAAATTGAAATCTGTTTTTTGCCGCGGCGTGTACGTGGCAAAAAACACTTCTCGCGGAGTGAGTGCCGAATTGTCCGCCTTTGGCGGACAACCGAGGCGCAGAACGGAGTGTATCAATGTCCTAAAAGTGGCTTTGCCACTTTTAGGACAGGAACAGTACCCATTTCCCTTGTGAAATGGGTACTGTTTTTGTGCGGGAAGTTCAAAAAAGATTCATAAAAGGACAGTTTTCATTGGGGAACTGCCGTGGTATAATAATGTTATCGAAACATAAAATGAAATGAGTGAGAAAGCATATGAATCATAACAAGTACGAAAGCCCTCTGTCCTCCCGGTACGCCAGCCAGGAGATGCAGTATATTTTCTCCCCCGATAAAAAGTTCTCCACCTGGCACCGTCTCTGGATCGCCCTGGCACGGGCAGAGATGGAGCTGGGTCTGCCGGTGACTCAGGCGCAGGTGTCCCAGCTGGAAGAGCACGTGGACGATATCGACTACGAAGCAGCCGCCCGCTACGAGAAGGAACTGCGCCACGACGTCATGGCACACATCCACGCCTACGGCGACCAGTGCCCCGACGCCATGCCCATCATCCACCTGGGCGCTACCAGCTGCTACGTGGGCGACAACACTGACGTCATCATCATGCGGGAAGGCCTCATGCTGGTGCGGGATAAGCTGGTGCGGGTGCTGAACAACCTGGCCAAATTTGCCGACACCTACAAGGCACTGCCCACCTTGGGCTTCACCCACTTCCAGGCCGCCCAGCTGACCACGGTGGGCAAGCGCGCCACCCTGTGGATGAACGAGCTGCTGATGGACCTCCACGAGGTGGAGTATCGCATCGAACACCTGCAGCTGCTGGGCAGCAAGGGCACCACCGGCACCCAGGCGTCCTTCCTGGAGCTGTTCGAGGGCGACCATGAGAAGGTCAAGGAGCTGGAACGGAAGATCGCCGCAGAAATGGGCTTCGACAGCTGCGTGCCCGTGTCCGGCCAGACCTATTCCCGAAAGGTGGACGTGCTGGTGCTGAACACCCTGGCCGGCATCGCCCAGTCCGCCAGCAAGTTCGCCACCGACCTGCGTTTGCTGGCGCATATGAAGGAAATCGAAGAGCCCTTCGAGAAAAAGCAGATTGGCTCCTCCGCCATGCCCTACAAGCGCAACCCCATGCGCAGCGAACGCATCTGCGCCCTGGGTCGCTACGTCATCAGCGACGTCATGAACCCGGCCATCACCACCGCCACCCAGTGGTTCGAGCGCACCCTGGACGACTCCGCCAACAAGCGCCTGTCCGTCCCCGAAGCGTTCCTGTCCGTGGATGCCATTTTGGAGATTTATCAGAACATCACCTCCGGTCTGGTGGTGCATGAAAAGGTCATCGAGAAGCACATCATGGAGGAGCTGCCCTTCATGGCCAGCGAGAACATCATGATGGACGCCGTCAAGCGGGGCGGCAACCGGCAGGAGCTCCATGAGCACATCCGTGTCCACTCCATGGAGGCGGGGCGCAACGTGAAGGATCGGGGCCTTGCCAACAACCTCATCGACCTCATCGCAGAAGACCCCATGTTCGGCATGACCCGGGAAGAGCTGACCGCCCACCTGGAGCCGGAGCGCTACATCGGCCGCTGCCCAGAACAGGTCACCGAGTTCCTGGCCACCGAGATCCAGCCGGTGCTGGAGCAGTACGCCGACGCGCTGACCGGTGGGGAAGTGGAACTGAAGGTCTGAGCACGCCCGGCAAACAGTTCGGCACAATGAGTCCGGCGGCAATCGCAGAAAGGCGGAACTGATACGAAAAAGGAAAAATACAAATCCTATATTGCGGCGGGACTGACAGCGTTCCTGGTCATCGGCGCCAGCTTGCTGCTGTTTTTCCTCATCTACAACATCAAGGCGATCCAAGGCTTTTTCAGCGGCTTGGTCACCGTCCTCACCCCCTTCATCATCGGCGCGGTCATCGCCTACCTGCTCTCGCCCCTGTACAATATGCTGCTGCGCAACTTCGAGGATGCGTTCCAGCGGAAATTGGGGCCGAGACGGGCGCGGAGCGTAGGGGTAGCCCTGTCCGTGACCATCTCCATCCTCTTCGCCCTGGTCCTGCTGGGCGGTCTGTTCGCCCTGGTGCTGCCCAACCTCATCAACAGTATCATGGGCATCGTCTCCTCCTTCCCGACCTATATCCAGCACGGGAACGAGCTGCTGTCCAAGCTGTGGCAGGATAACCCCAGCCTGGCGCAGACGGCGCAGGAGATTTATGACTCGATCGCCACCTACCTGGACGAGTGGGCCACCAAGGATCTGATCCCCAACATCAAGAACCTGTCCAACACCCTGGGCGGGCTGAACACCCTGGTCAGCAGCGTGTTCAACGGGGTGGTCTACGCGGTGAAGATCGTCACCAATACCCTCCTGGGCTTCATCGTGGCCATCTACCTGCTGGTCAGCAAGACCCAGATGATCGGCCACGCCAAACAGCTCATCTACAGCCTCTTCTCCATCAAGGTGGCCAATGATATCCTGGTGCGCTGCCGGTATATCCACAAGGTCTTTGGCGGCTTCATCCGGGGCAAGCTCCTGGACTCCTTCATCATCGGCATCATCTGTTTTGTAGGCACGTCCCTGCTCAACATCCCCTTCGCCATCCTCATCAGCGTGGTGGTGGGCGTGACCAACATCATCCCCTTCTTTGGCCCCCTCATCGGCGCCATCCCTTGCGCCCTGTTGGTGCTGTTCTACAGCCCCATCAAGTGCGTTTACTTCGTCATCTTCGTCTTCGCCCTCCAGCAGTTTGACGGCAACATTTTGGGCCCCAAGATTTTGGGGGACAGCACGGGCATCTCGTCCTTCGGTGTCCTCTTCTCCATCATCTTCTTTGGCGGCATCTTCGGCTTTGTGGGTATGCTCATCGGCGTCCCGCTCTTCGCCGTCATCTCCTCCCTCATCGGAGGTCTGGTGCAGGGCAGATTGTCCAAGAAAAAGATGTCCATCGACTCGGAGGACTACAACAACTTGGCAAAGGTCAGCGAGAAGCCAGACGGGTTCTC
>CAKTQP010000056.1 GCA_934597165.1 uncultured Oscillospiraceae bacterium | reverse complement strand
CTGTTCACGGTGGCCCGCAACGCCTATTATTCCCACTGCCGCCGGACAAAGCACACTGCCCCGCTGGAAGATGCCGAAACCGCCCCCGCCGACACTCCGGACATTGCCCAGCTGCTGGTCGATCAGGATGCGGCATTCACCGTGCATCAGTGTCTGCACACGCTGGACGAGCCTTACAAAGAGGTGTTCAGCCTCCGGGTATTCGGCGAGCTGCCCTTTGAGCGCATCGGGCTGATCTTCGGCCACAATGCCGCATGGGCCCGTGTGACCTACTACCGGGCCAAGACCCAGCTGCAAAAGATGCTTTCCTCTTCCACCTGACATTTCCTATCACAGCAGAACACCCCCGGCCCAAAGGCGCGGGGGTGTTCTTTTTGTGCGCAGGAGCGTAACAAACAAAAACAGCCCTGCCAAAGCAGGGCTGCAAAAGTACAGCTTGAGATAAATCAGCGCTTGGAGAACTGGGGTGCACGACGTGCAGCCTTCAGACCGTACTCACCTGACCTTGATCCGAAAAGTCCAGTATTCATGCAGGTTTTCGGGCTTCCCTCTCTCAGTAAACCCACGAAATCGCGAAATTTTTGGTGTAGTTTAACGCAGCCCGAATGCTGCATTCGCAATGCTGCTCAATTCCTCAGGTTTATTATGTGTTCTCCTCCTATCTATCTTCATACACAAAATCCAAGAACAGCGTGTCATGCAAAAGAGCCGCAGTCAGCACAAATAATTTTTGTGTAGCAAGCAATGACGGAGAGGGTGAGGATGCTAACAATCAAGCCATTCTCTAATTATATCCCAAAACCGGGAATGCCGCTCTGGGCTGAAAAGCTCGGAGCGGCATTTCTGGTTCCCGGCTTGCATTTCGGACAGTGTTTTACTACAATAAAGGCAGGAATGATTGGGAAAAGGAGCGGTTTTATGTCCAGCAGAGCCTTGCAGATCGTGACCCAGTTGAGCAATGCCCCCGAACAGACGATGACTTCGCAGGAACTGGCGGAGCGGATCGGTGTCAGTGCGCACACCATCAAGAATGAGATGCCGCTGGTGGCGCAGATCCTGAATGAGAATGGTGCCCGGCTGGTTTCCCGGCGGCATAAGGGCTACTATGTGGAAGTTCTGGACCCGGAAGCATACGATACCTTTTCGGCTGTGACCAGCATCCGCCAGATGCCGGGCAGTATGCTGAACGCCGACCGGGAAAGCCGGGTGCGGTATCTGTCCCGGCGCATCATCTCCACGGAAACCGGCATTAAGAAAGAACAGCTGGCCGATCAGCTTTTTCTCTCGGCTTCGGCATTGCGGGAGCCACTGAGCATGGCGACCCGCCTGTGCGAGAGCTTTGGCCTGCGGATCGTCTCACGCCCCGGCACCGGAATGCGGGTGGAAGGAGAAGAGTACAAGCGCAGGCTGGCACTGACCGAGGTCTCCGGTGTGCATTTCCACAAGGAAACGCTGGATTGCAGTGACCCGGACAGTGCATCCTGGCTCAGCTGCGGATACGAAGAGCGGCAGGATATCCGGCATACATTTCTGAAGATCCTGCGGGAAAGCCCGATCTCCCTGCGGGACAGTGCGACCCAGCGTGTGGCGGTCTACCTGATCATTGCACGGAACCGGGTGCAGAACGGCCATGAGATCCGGCTGCCGGACCCATGGCTGGAAAGCATCTCCGGAACGATGTTCTATCCGCTGGCACAGTCCATTTACCACACACTGGAGGAACAATACGGGGGCTATGCCATGCCCCGGGATGAGGTGGCGTTTCTGGGCATTCTGCTGTTCAGTATGCTGGATGTGAACCTGAAGCGGGACCCGTTCAGCCTGCATCCCGGCTTTGCAGGGCAGGCGGGACGCTTGCGGGACCGGGTGCTGGTCTACCTGAAGCAGGAGACGGGACTGGATTTTGCGCTCTTGCCAATGGCAAGGGATCTGCTGCAGCAGATCCTATTCAATCTGATCGCACAACATTTCTATGGAATGGATGGTGCAATGCAGTATGACTATGTTTATGAACTGCAATTTCTGGATTGCCCGCTCTGTGCGGAACTGAGCCGCCGGGTGATCGAATTTATCCAGACGATTTATCCGATCCGGGCAAATCGGTTCCTGCTGGCAATGCTGAGCTGCTATTTCTTCAGCCTGCTGCACGAAATCCGGTATCCCATCCGGCCGCTCCGTCTGTGCTCCACCCATTTTCTAGGAACCGAGTATGCCCGGATCCAGACAGAGGGCCTGAAAGAGCGTTACCCCGAACTGGTCGAAGAGATCACGCCGATGAACCTGTACGAGCTGCGTCGCATCGACCCGGCAGAATGCGACGGAGTGCTGCTGGGAAATGGCGCAGAACAGGAAGAGGGAATAAAGCCCGGCTACCGGTATGATTACCCGGTGGAACTGTTGCTGCTGATCCGGAACGAACGGGACTTTGACCGTGTTTACAACACCCTGCTGGTGGAAGCATACCAGTACCGGCAGCAGCTTCCGCCGCCGGAGAATTACCGGGTGATCCGAAACTTCCAGTATTACACGCCGGAGCAGTTCTTCCAGTATCTGGCGGGGGTACATGGCAGGGACGAAGCCGAACGGCAGGCGCTTTTGAACCGGTGGATCACCCGGGAAAAATGCTGGACGTACCAGTGCGGCGAGGTCGTGGTGGTCTTTCAGGAGGAACAGGGCGCAGAAGGGGAAGAGATCCGACTGGAATTCTACCCGCTGGAAAAACGGGCGCTCTGGGGAGAACGGAAGATCCGGGCGCTGCTGTATGTCGGCGGCGGACTTCACGACTGGCAGAAGATGAAAGCGCTGAATACACTGCTGTACTCTTTTGTGCGGTATCCGGAAGAACTGGAAGCCTTTGCGGAAGACCCGCCCCGGATGGCGGCGGAATGGCTTCGGCGCTCGTTGCAGACTATGTAGAATCACCAAATCATGGCGCACAGTTTTGAACAGGGTGTTCAACTGTGCGCCATTTTGAACTTATAAAATGAAATCGAAACAGCTTGAACTTATTCTATAAATCAAAAAGCGTTGAACTCTGTGCAAAATAGAGATAAAATGTGAACATCGAAGGAAAATAATTAGCTTGTAGTCGAAAAGAGGATGCCTGTTATGCTGAAAATCTTTCTCTCGTCCCATGGCTCAATGGCCAGCGGAATGCAAAGCTCGCTGAAGATCCTGATGGGAGAGTGCGAGAATTTGACCGTATTTGATGCCTATCTGGATGAGAGCTGCGTGCAGGATCATCTGGATGCGTTCTATGAGACTGTCGGTCCGAAGGACGAAGTGCTGCTGTGCAGCGACCTTTACGGCGGCAGCGTGAATCAGGCCATGTTCACCTACTTGGACCGCCCCAACACCCGGCTGGTGAGCGGTGTGAACATGAGCTTCATGATGAATGTTCTGAGCGAGGATACCCTCAGCGACGAACGGCTGGATGAGATCATTGAAGAAAGCCGCGAGTATCTGCGCCGTGTGGAACCGGAAGTTCCTGCGGACACGGCACCGGCAGGCAGCGACGACTTCTTCTGATAAAAAGAAAGGATGGAAAACTTATGATCAAATGGGTACGTTTGGATGAGCGCATGATCCATGGCCAGGTTGCCACCAAGTGGAGCCGCACGCTGGGCGTTGACCGCATCGTGGTGGCAGATGATACGGCAGCTGCCAGCGATATCATGCAGAAATCCCTGATGATGGCTGCACCGGCCACCTGCAAGACGGCGATCGTGACGGTGGATAAGGCAGTCTCGCTCTGCAACGATCCCCGTGCAGCCGGTCTGAAGATCCTGCTGATCGTCAGCACGCCGGAAAATCTGCTGCGTGTGGCCAAGGAAGTCAAGGATATCCCGCAGATCAATGTGGGCAATTATGGCCGCATTGCTCCCAAGCACGGAACGGAAGCCCGCAAGACCTATACCAAGAATCTGTATGCCTACGAGGACGAAGTCGAGGTTCTGCGGCAGGTCATGGCAACCGGGATCCCCTGCAATGTGCAGACCATCCCCGATGATGTTCCGCAGGAACTTTCCAAGGTACTGGGCTGAGCATGGTGCTCTGCCTGAAAATAGAAAAAAGTACAAGGAGGAAAAATCGCTATGTCAATTACCGCTGCAATCATCTGTGCAGTCGTGTATGCGGTCATCAACTGGCTTGACCCGTACACCCTGTCCTGGCAGTGCCTGAACCGCCCCATCGTGGTGGCACCGCTGGTCGGCCTGCTTCTGGGCGACTTCCAGACCGGCATCATCATGGGTGCTTCGCTGGAAGCAATCTTCATGGGCATCTCCGCTGTGGGCGGCTCGGTCCCGTCCGACTGCCTGTCCGGCTCCATCATCGCTGTGGCGTATGCCATTGTGGTGGGCGGCGACGGTGCCATGGAAACCGGTCTGGCTCTGTCCCTGACCATCGGTACCGTGATGTCCACCATCGGTACCATGCTGATGCCTCTGTGGGCCGGCCTGGCTCCCTACTGGGAGAGACTGGCTTCTGAATGCAAGCCCAACAAGTTCCGTGCCATTTCCATGGTCGTCAACTTCATCTCCTGCCTGCCCGGTGCGGCGATCATCTTCCTGGGCGTTGCCTTTGGCATCGAGGGTCTGCAGGCTGGTCTGGCTGCCTGCCCCGCATGGGTCATGACAGGTCTGGCCGTTGCCGGTACCATGATGACCGCCGTCGGTTTTGGCATCCTGCTGTCCATGATCTGGTCCACCGATATCGCTGTGTTCTACTTTGTCGGCTTTATCTGCGCCAAGAGCCTGGGCCTGAGCAGCCTTGGCATCGCCGTCATCGGTGCAGCCATCGCCCTGACCCTGTTCTTCATTGACAAGCGCATCATTGATGCAAAGAACGCTGTGGCTGCTGCCCCCGCTGCGGGTGCTGCTGCCCCGGCCAACAGTGAGGAGGATTTCTTCTGATGGAAAAGAAAGTTGTCAGCGCAGAGGAAAATAAGATCCTCAAAAAGATGTTCTGGAACAGCCATCTGGTCTTTTCAAACTTCAACATGACCAAGATGGAAGCCAATGGTTTCACCATGACCATGGCCCCCGCCGTGGAGAGTATCTATGGCGACGATACCGAAGGCAAGAAGGCCGCTTATGCCCGCCATCAGTCCTTCTTCAATACCCATGCAGTCGCATTCAACTTTATCGCAGGTCTGTGCTACGCACTGGAAAAGGACTGCCACGACGGTAAAGTTCCCGGCGAGACCATTGATGCCATCAAGGCTTCCCTGATGGGCCCCACCGCCGGTATGTTCGACTCCATCTTCTTCAACTGCCTGCGTGTTATCGGTGCCGGTATCGCAATCGGTCTGTGCTCGCAGGGCAACATCCTCGGCACCTTCATCTTCATCCTGCTGTATGGCATTTCGCAGTCCCTGCTCAAATGGGTCCTGCTGAAACTGGGCTACACACTGGGCACAAGCTTCATCGACACCGTCTTTAACAGCGGCCTGATGAGCGTTGCGACCCGCTGTGCATCCATCCTCGGCCTGATGATGGTCGGTGCCATGACGGCAACCACCGTGGGCTTCCCCCTGAACTGGACGCTGAACATCGGCGAGACCTCCATCGTGGTCTCCGAGCTGTTTGATGCCATCTATCCGGGCATCCTGAGCCTGGCTCTGGTGCTGTTCATGATGTGGCGAATCAAGAAGGGCAACCGCCCCACACAGCTGATCATCGGTCTGCTGATCTTTGGTCTGCTGGGCGCATTCCTTGGAATCTTCTAAAAAATCAGATCGCCTGATCCTGCAAGGGGTCCGCAGTCCGGCAGGAGTAAAACGCTTCCTGCCGGACTTTTTTGTAGAAGGAGAACGGATATGACATTGCAAGACCTGATGATGCTGTATGGTGTCACCCTGGGCAAACGGCGCACTGCAAAGCAGAAATATCTTTTTGCCCAGCAGCTCAACGAGAGCCTACCGCCGCTGGGCTGGCCGGTGCGGGTTCAACAGAGGGAAGGACGGTTTTCCAAGATCGAAAACCTGATTGCCGGGGATCTGGCAAATGCAAAGGTCGTCATTGCGGTCCCCTTTGATACGCCGGCAAAGGCGCTGCGGCCCCAGAAATACTATCCGTTCCATCCGGACAAAAATGTTCAGCAGCGGGGGAGAGACCTTGCACTGCAATGCGTGCTGGAACTGCTCTGTTTCGGAGCGGCCTGCCTGATGTTCTGGTCCGGACGGGGAACCGGTGCCATGCTGCCCCGGACGCTGGCGGCACTGCTGCTGGCGGGGGTAGGTGTCTGGCTGCTGCTGCCCCATGCAAGCCCCTGCAACTTCAGCCGCTGTTCCGGTGCGGTCGCCACTGCCGTAAAGCTGGCGGAGGACCTGAGCGGTGAGGAGAACATCGCTTTTGCCTTCTGTGACCATGCAGTGGATAACTATGACGGCTTCCGGCTTCTGGCGCAGGAGGTGCCAACTGCGGCAACTGTTCTGCTGCTGGACAATCTGACCAGCGGCCCGGCGGTGGCGCTGGCGCACGGCGAGTACCGGAAAGAGGCGGCGGAACAGCTGTGCAGTTTGCTGCCGGAGGATAAGGTCTATGACCGGAACTACCCGGAGGAACAGCGGCAGCGGAATCTGCTGGCGCTCTTTCCCAGAGGGATGATGCTCAGCTGTGGACGAGTGGAAAAAGGCGAATTTGTTGTGGAGAATACCTGCTGTGCACAGGACCACGTACTGGATCTGCCCCGGATGGAGCGGATGGAACGGGCGTTGGCCGATTTTGCAAAACAGGAAGCAAATAAGAAGGAGAACTGAATTATGAAACTGCATTCCAACCGCATTTATACGCCGAAAGGCCCCAAGGCAGGTGTGCTGACTGTGGAAGGCGGCAAGATCACTGCCTTTGCAGAAAATACGACCGACCCCGAAGCCATTGAATACGGCGACCAGCGGATCATCCCCGGCATTTTTGATACTCATAACCACGGCACCTGCGGTTATGATATCATGAATAAGAATGCCCCCCATGAAAAGCAGATCGCATCCGTGAAAGGTTATCTGAAGGGGCTGGCAAGTCAGGGCACCGTGAACATCTTCCCGACGGTGTGCGACCCGGATTCCATCCGTGCGGTAGCAGAGGTGGCAAAAGAGGGTGATCAGGACGGTGCAACCATTCTGGGTATCCACAGCGAAGGCCCCTGGCTGAACCGCACCGGTGAAAAAGGCATCCGTACCGGCTGGCCGGAGGTAAGTATGGAGACGGCACATGCCATGGTGGAAGCCGGCGGCGGGTGGCTGCGTCTTGTGGCACTGGCACCGGAGATCCCCGGGATGGACCCCATCATCGAGTATTTCCTCTCGCAGGGCATCACAGTGGCAGCCGCCCACAGTGACAACAACTATAAGCAGGCCATGGCCGCCTATGCCAAGGGCATCAGTGTGGCGACCCATACCGGCAACGTCATGACCGATATGCATCACCGGGACATCGGCGGTCTGGGAGCAGCCCTGACCAATGAAAACGTTACCTGTGAGGTGATCTGCGACGGCCTGCACATCTGCGATGAGATGCTGGGCATCTACTTCAAGGTCAAGAGCACCGACAAATTCATGATGGTCAGTGACTGTACGGCTCTGTCCGGTGCACCGGTGGGCAAGTATGAGGGCATCTTTGAGGGGATGGCCCTGAATGTGACCCCGGAGGGCTTTGTTCTGACCGATACCGGCCGCCTGTGCGGTTCCAGCCAGCCGGTACTGTTCGACATCGGAAATCTGGTGAACAATGTTGGCATCCCGCTGGAGACCTGCCTGAAGATGGCCTGCCTCAATCCCTGCATCAAGTATGGTTTTGCCGACCGCAAGGGTACCATTGAAGTGGGCAAAGACGCAGATCTGGTGGTCATCAGCGACGATTATCAGGCACAGGTCACCTACGCCGAGGGCCGGAAAGTCTATGACCGCAGCACCGAGGGTAAGATCTTCAATGCGGATTATCTGAACCGATAAGGACGAAGGAAACAGCTATGAGCAAGAAGTTGATCGTAGTAGCCGATGATTTCGGCTTCAGTGAGGCATACAACTATGGTGTCATCAAAGCCTATAAGGAGGGCGTGGTCTGCACCCTCTCGCTGATGAGCAACATGGCCGCCGTCCCCCATGCGGTGAAACTCTGGCAGAGCGAGTGCCCGGAGGTGCCGCTGGTCCAGCACACCAATTTTGTGCAGTACCGCCCCGTCAGCGCCCCGGAAAAGGTGCCCACGCTGGTAAACGAAGAGGGAATGTTCTACCGCAGCTATCTGTGGAAGAGCGAGAATCCCAATGATGCCAAATGCAAGGGCGAAGTTTACCCCAGCTATGAGGACCTGTATACCGAGACCATGGCCCAGCTGAACCGGCACAAAGAACTTGTGGGACATTATCCCCGGCATTTTGAGGGCCACAGCGCCATGACAAGGCCCATGGAGCAGGCGTTCCGGGATATCGGAAAGAAGCTGGGCATCCATAACATGGGCGATACGCTGGCCGAAGAACTGCCGATGAAACCGGCCTGCGAGCTGTTCAGTCTGGGCAACAGCAACGCAATGGAGATTTTGAACCGGGGCAGCCGCCCGGAGGACTGGCTGGAAGACCGCTTCGGCATCCTGAGCTCTCCCTACGAGTACAATATCCTACATTTCCATCCGGGTTATCTGGATCAGTACCTTCTGGACAATACTTCCCTGACCCTGCCCCGCTGCCGTGATCTGGCGACCCTGTGTGACCCGCAGGTTCGTCGCTGGCTGGATGAGCATGAGGTGGAACTGACCAACTTTGATGCCCTGTACGAATAACTGCGCCATTTCCAAGTGATACTTTATCATCCTCCATAGGAACGCCGCTGCACAGAATTGCGACCTGTGCGGCGGCGTTTTCTTAGTAATGGCCTAACCCTCTCAGCCAAAGTCTTTAACTGAGAGGCCCCCCACCCCCCGTCAAATCGCACTAAAAAATAGACTGCATTTGTTACAAATGACAAACTCATGGAAAACCCCTTGATTTTTATATAGGGGGGTATAATAAAATGCAAAAGAGCACCCCCCTCAAAACAGAAGAATCGGCAAACCAGCTGGAAGGCTGCGACGCAAAGCTAAAGGGCCCAGACCGGGCAGCCAGCTGCACTTCCCCAGAAGTACACCACAGCGTCACACCAGCCTTTCGGGGCAGGTGCGGCGCCTTTTTACATTTGCGGCGGGTGCAGGGAAAAGCGTTTGGGATACTTCATAAGGGAGGAAAAAGTTTATGAAACCAAAACGTGTAGTAAGTTTGCTAGTGGCGGGCTGTATGGCCGTCTCCATGGTGCCTGCTTCGGCGGTCACGGCGTTTGCGGAAACGGTGGGGAATACGTCTACCTTGGCTGTGCTGGCGCAAAATGCAGCAACAAGCGGCCCTTGCGGTGCAGAAGGTCAGACGGAAAGTGTTTCTTGGGAAGTGGAACAAAACAATACGGCTGCGGAGAATCCTACATATACACTGAGCATCGAAGGTTCAGGTGCAATGGCGGATTACAATGCAATCACAGATGATGGAACAGTTGAAGATGACGGAACGGCTAATAATTATACAATCAAAATGATACCCGTCCGTGGGCTGAGTACAGAGAAAAAATTACAAAGGTTGTAGTTGAAGAAGGTTTTACGTCGATTGGTGATAGTGCATTTCCGCAGATGGTTCCGATACTCTGATATTCCTGCTCATGGCCACACCTCCAATGGATCACGATATTCATAATACATTTTCCGGTTCAGATAGCCCAGTTGTTCCAAGCGGATAGCAGCTACCGATCTTGAAACACCAAAGACACCACAGAAAGTAAATTCTTTCTCATATGCTTGTCCTCCCAAAAGATTATGGCTGCTCGGTTTCGCACCTTACAGCCATAGCGCATGGAAAGCGACATTTCTTTGTCCTTATGCTCCGATCAAGCTCTGGTCAAAGGCAAACAGTGCCTCGTTGATTTCATACACATTATAGTTTCCTCGTTCGACAAAATATTCTACAATGATATCGAATTTGCTTGAATGGGAAAGGGTAAACCCTGCCTTGCCGAGCATTTCCTACATCTGGACAAGTGGCAACTCCAACATCCATAAATTGTAGTCCTAAAATACGCAGTCAAACATATTGGGCAACAGTAAAAGTGGTTTTGATTTTCGCGGTAGCTGTGTTCATTGAAAGCTTGCAATTTGCGAACAGCTCGCATATTGACTTTCTTGGATTATAATATTTGCGAATGAAATGCAAATTGGAGGTGCGGTGACTTGCAGAGCTATAGCACGCGGCAGCGAAAGGTTCTGCTTGCCTATTTGAGTCAGCACCCGGACGAGCTGTTGTCCGCACGGCAAATTGCGGACGCTTTGGCAGATAAAAAAATCAGCCTGAGCGCCGTATATCGAAACCTTGCACAGTTAGAGACAGAGGAAAAAGTGCGTCGGAGCAGCAAGAGCGGCACGCGCGAGGTCTACTATCAATACCTTGATGCCGAAAGCTGCAAAGGTGCGCTGCACATGAGCTGTATCAAATGCGGCAAGACCTTTCACATGGCAGATGGTAACGCAGCTTTGCTTGCAAAGCATTTGGCGCAGAGCGAACAGTTTATATTGGACACGACTGACACGATCCTCTATGGAACCTGTTCGGACTGCAAGGGAAAATAACGATTGGAAAGGAGGACAGACCTTGACAAAGAAATTTCGTTTTATGACGGGCTTGCTGGCCGTAGTGCTGGCCTTTGTTATGCTGGCCTCTGTTGCCTATATCGCAGCGGAATCCGACCATGACTGTACTGGCGTGGACTGCGCCATCTGCCATCAGATCAATGTCTGCGAAAACCTGCTCAAAAGCATTGGGCTTGCTGGCTCCGCCGCAGCTACCGTAGCGGCGATTCTATATATTCTGTGCCGGATTATTCCCTCCTGCATAGAGGTTGCCCGTACCTTTACACTGGTTTCTCTCAAGGTCAAACTTTCAGATTAAAAATAAGAACTTTTTACAAGGGTGTAGTCTATCTGTTTTCGGATAGACTTTTGCGGCGTTGCTGTTACCCTTGTATTTTTGCGCCCATTTTTAAGTTCTTATCATGATCTGGAGGTAACAAACCCTATGAAAAAAATAACTGCGCTGCTGCTTGCGCTTTTGATGCTCGTCGGCGCTCTTGCCGGCTGCGGAAAGCAGAACGATACCAACAAAACCGACAAACTGAGCATTGTCACCACCATTTTCCCCGAATATGACTGGGTGCGTGAGATTTTAGGTGACAAAGCCGATAACGCCGAAGTCACGATGCTGCTTAATAACGGCGTTGACCTGCACAGCTATCAGCCCACTGCCGATGACATTGTCAAAATCTCCGACTGCGACCTGTTCATCTATGTGGGCGGCGAGTCCGATGGCTGGGTGGACGATGCTCTGAAAAATGCCACCAACAAGAACATGAAGGTCATCAACCTGCTGGATGTCCTTGGCGACAGCGTCAAGACCGAAGAAGTGGTCGAGGGT
>CAKTQP010000055.1 GCA_934597165.1 uncultured Oscillospiraceae bacterium | reverse complement strand
TTGGAGCGGAAGACGAGGCTCGAACTCGCTACCTCCACCTTGGCAAGGTGGCGCTCTACCAGATGAGCTACTCCCGCGGAACGTGTTTATTATACCACGCGGACGGGAAAAGTCAAGCCTTTTTTTCGTCTTTTTTCACTTTTTTGAAAACAGCCTAAAACACCGTGTTCCGTGCCGCAATAGCCGCCTCCAAGGTGCAGACCGGGTAGTCCTCCTGAGACCACGCATAACCTTGCTCGGTCAGCTCTTCGTCGCTGCGGAGGAAGCGATACTTCCCCTCCCCGGCAGTCACGTCCAGGTGCCAGCTCTGATCGTCGATGGTCACCAGGTTCCAACAGTGGTCTTGGTTCTCGCGCTGACCACGCACCACCTGGCATTCAATGCCCACCCGGTCGCAGAGCAACTCATAGGCCATGGCGATCCCCTCACTGTTGGCCTTCCCTTCCACCAAGGCGCCGGACACGCTGTCCGAACCATCCTTCTGCCAGCTCACGTAACCCACCAGGCTGTTGTACAGCGTCCAAACCTGAGTCAGCGGTTCCCCGTTGACCTCCGCTGTCAGCTTATCCGCCATGTCTGAGACCGCTGTCGCACTCCCCAACAGCTCCAGCTGCGCCAACGGCCATTCCAAATCCAGCTCGATGACCCGCGCCGCGCCATGGTTGGGGTACAGATGGACGGTCAGCTCCGGCTTGGCCACAGCGGCCTGAGGGGTGTCATAAAAGACGTCCCAGAACTCCTGCCGCACTGACTCTTCCGACTGGTAATAGCTATCGCTCTTCAACACCAAACGGTTTTGGAACTGCTCCAAGGTCTTGGCAGTCTTCTCTCGGAAGTCCCCCTTACCGGTCAAGGTCTGGATGGCAGCGATCTGCTCCATGGAACGCCGATACTGATAGGTAAAGACACATTCATAATAGGAGACGATGCGGGTGTACTGGCACTGGACGTCCTGCAAAGCATAAGACCCCAACGGGTCGTCCTGTAAGAGCGCCTCACAGGCGCGATCCACTGCCTTCTGAATGTCCCCGGTGTACTGATACAGCCGAACGGTGCCGCTGGGCACCCCCATGGAGACAAAGTACTGAGCGCCGCCCACCAGCTCCGCATAGCTCTCCGCCCGCAGAGTGGTGGCGTCGTCGTTTTCCGCCGTCTGCTCTTGATGCTGACTGATCTGGACATATTCCCGTTCCAGCAGACCGCAGCCAGTACAGGCGAGCAACAGCCCACTGGCCAGCAGGATAGAAATCGCTTTGTGCATGGGCTGTCCTCCTCTCCTTTTACTCTAAGGTCAACTGCACTTCGCCCCGGTCCTCCGGTTTCAGCAACGCCCCCGCCGACGGAAGGGTACGCCCCCGGTAGCGGGCTTTGTTGACGATGGTGGTGTCCTCCAGCAGCGCCGCGTAATCCAGCGCCCACTTAGGTTTCAGGGTCAGTACCGCCACGCCCTGGGTGGTACGGGTGCTCTTAGCGGCCAGCATTTCCGTGTTCACAATGAGCGCTCGTCCCTCGGTGGAGAACACGGCGATCTCCCCTTCGCCCCGCAGGTGCAGGACGGTTTTCAAGGGACTTTTGTCGCAATAGGCGCCGGTGAGCTTTTTCCGGCGGGTGACGGTCTGATATTTGTTCAGGGGGATGCGCGCGACCTTGCCGTTCTCAAAGAAGAAGAACAGGTCGCCGCTGTAGTCGCCCGGCAAACACCCCCA
This sequence comes from uncultured Oscillospiraceae bacterium, assembly GCA_934597165.1. Classification (GTDB taxonomy): domain Bacteria; phylum Bacillota; class Clostridia; order Oscillospirales; family Oscillospiraceae; genus Onthomonas. The sequence goes on along the minus strand of CAKTQP010000055.1, from coordinate 9,972 downwards.
CAGGATGTTCTCCCCCGGCTCCATGGCCAACTTGGAGGGCAGATATTCCCCCAACAAGCTGGCCTTGCCGTCCGGGCAGTCGGAGAGCCACAGCTTATAGCACTGCTGCCGGTCGGTGAACACCATCAGTTCATCCCGGTTGTTGGCCTCCCATTGCATAAACCCGGCGTCTCCTTCCTTGTACTTCTGTTCGCCAGACATCCGCAGGGACTGAGGGGTGATCTTTTTCAGATACCCTTCCTGGGACAGGAACAGGTGGACGGGGTAATCAGGCGTTTCCAAATCCAGTTCCAAATCCGGCACGTCCTCTTCGCAGACGATCTCGGTCAAACGAGGCTGAGCGTACCGTTTGCGCACATCCTTCAGCTCGGCGATGATGACCCGCTTGATGCGGGCGGGCTTGGCGATCAAATCCGTCAGGTCGTCGATCTCCTCCTGGAGCTTGTCCACCTCCTGGGTGCGTTTCAGGATGTACTCTTTGTTGATGTTCCGCAGGCGGATATTGGCCACATACTCCGCCTGAATCTGGTCAATGCCAAAACCGATCATCAGGTTGGGGATGACTTCCGCATCCAGTTCCGTCTCTCGGATGATTTTGATGGCCTTGTCAATGTCCAACAGGATTTTCCGCAGACCCAACAGCAGGTGGAGCTTGTCCTCCTTCTGCTGTTTATCATAGTCGGCACGCCGCCGGACAGACTCCATCCGCCACTGACTCCACTCGTCCAGAATCTGCCCCACCCCCATGACCTTGGGCACACCGCCGATGAGGATGTTGAAGTTGCAGGACACACTGTCCTGGAAGGGGGTCAGCTTGGCCAGCTTGGCCATAACTTTCTCTGGGTCTGCCCCCCGTTTCAAGTCGATGGCCAGTTTCAGGCCGGACAGGTCCGTTTCATCCCGCATATCAGCGATTTCTTTCAGCTTGCCCGTCTTGACCAGTTCTGTGACCTTGTCCATGATGGCTTCCACGGTGGTGGAATAGGGGATCTCAAAAATTTCAATCAGGTGTTCTTCCTTCACATAGCGCCACTTGCCCCGCACCTTCAAGCTCCCTCGGCCGGTCTGGTACACGGTCTCCAGCGCCTTCCGGTCATAGAGCAGCTGCCCGCCGGTGGGGAAATCGGGGCCTTTCAGGGTCTCCATCAGGTCGGCGTCATGGTTTTTCAGCCGCGCAATGGTGGCGTCGCACACCTCCGCCAGGTTGAAGCCGCAGAGGCTGGAGGCCATGCCCACGGCGATGCCCTGATTGGCGGAGACGAGGACGTTGGGGAAGGTGGTAGGCAGCAGGGTGGGCTCCTGCATGGAGCCGTCGTAGTTGTCCACAAAATCCACCGTGTCCTTGTCGATGTCTCGGAAGAACTCAGCACAGATGTCGCTGAGCCGCACCTCAGTGTACCGGCTGGCGGCGGAGGCCATGTCTCGGCTGAACGCCTTGCCGAAGTTGCCCTTGGAGTCCACCGGCGGGTGGAGCAGGGCGCCGTAGCCGCGGCTGAGCCGCACCATGGTGTCGTAGATGGCGGCGTCGCCGTGGGGGTTGAGCTTCATGGTGGCGCCCACCACGTTGGCGCTCTTGGTGCGTTTGCCTCCCAGGAGCTTCATCTGGTACATAGTGTACAGCAGCTTCCGGTGACTGGGCTTAAAGCCGTCGATCTCTGGGATAGCTCGGCTGATGATGACGCTCATGGCGTAGGGCATATAGTTGATCTCCAAGGTCTGGGTGATGGGCTGTTCCAGCACCTCCGCATGGAGTCCTTTGACATTGGGGTTGTCCGTTTTAGGACGGTCTGCTTTGGTTTTCTTCTTGTTTGCCATTCGTTTTCCTTTTCTCCATCTACCCGCCCCACCTCATGGTAGAGCGGGGTATTGACCAGCGTGCCTTAGGACAGATCCGCCAGCTCCAAAAATTCATGCCCGTGCTGGGCGATATGGCTCTTTCGGCCGGCCAGGTTGTCCCCCAGCAGCAGATCGAACATCATCGCCGTGGCGGCCGCCTCCTCCGGCATGACCTTGATGAGCCGTCGGGAGGCCGGATTCATGGTTGTCATCCACATCATATCCGGCTCGTTCTCACCCAGACCCTTGGAGCGCTGGATGGAGACCTTTTTCCCCGCCAGCTCGCCGGCCACAATGTCATTTTTCTCCTTGTCCGAGTAGGCAAACCAAGTCTGCTCCTTATAATTGATCTCATACAGGGGGGATTCGGCGATATACACGTACCCTTCCTCGATGAGCGTGGGGGTCAGACGATAGAGCATGGTCAAAATGAGCGTGCGGATCTGATACCCGTCCACGTCGGCGTCGGTACAGATGATAATTTTATTCCAACGGAGCTTGTCCAAATCGAAATCGGTCAGATCCTTAGACTTCTTGACCCCTTTCAGCTCCACTCCGCAGCCCATGACCCGGAGCAGGTCGGTGATGATCTCGCTCTTGAAGATGCGGTTATAGTCCGCCTTCAGACAGTTCAAAATCTTCCCCCGCACCGGCATGATACCTTGGAACTCCGCGTCCCGGGACAGCTTACAAGCGCCCAGTGCGGAGTCGCCTTCCACGATATACAGTTCTCGCCGGGACACTTCCTTGGTGCGGCAGTCCACGAACTTCTGCACCCGGTTGGTCAGGTCGTTGGAGGCGGTGAGCTTCTTTTTGATGTTCAGGCGCGCCTTTTCCGCGGTCTCACGGGAACGCTTGTTGATTAAAATCTGTCCCGCAATCTTCTCCGCCTCGGACGGATTTTCGATGAAATAAACCTCCAAACTGCTCCGCAAAAACTCGGTCATGGCCTCCTGGACGAAGCGGTTGGTGATGGACTTTTTGGTCTGGTTCTCGTAGCTAGTAGAGGTGGAGAAGTTGTTGGAAACCAAAATCAGGCTGTCCTGGACGTCGCCAAAGGTGACCTTGCTCTCATTTTTATTGTATTTGCCCTGCTTTTTCAGATAACTGTCCAGGGCGGACACAAACGCACTCCGCACCGCCTTTTCCGGGCTGCCACCGTGCTCCAGCCAACTGGAGTTGTGATAGTGCTCGATGATGCTGGTGGTGTTAGAGAAGCAGAAGGCGACAGAGAGCTTCACCTTGTAATCCTTCAAGTCCTCCCGGTCACGACCCACCCGCTCGGTCTCGAAGTACACCGGCTGGGTCAGCGGGTGTTCCCCGGCTAGCTCGGTCACGTACTCCACGATGCCAGTGTCATACCGGTACTCGACCGTCTCGAACTTGCCCCCCACCTGGTTCCGGAACCGGAAGGTGACACCGGCGTTGACCACGGCCTGTCGTTTCATGATGTCCTGATAATATTCCGCCGGGATGTCGATATCGGTGAATACTGCCAGGTCAGGCTTCCAGCGGAATTTGGAACCGGTCTTGTGATGTTTCGCCGGCTCCTTGTGGAGACCGCCGATGTTCTCGCCCTTTTCAAAGTGGAGGGTGTACTTCTGGCCGTCCCGGTAAATGGTGGCGTCAAAGTATTCGCTGGCGTACTGGGTAGCGCAGCTGCCCAAGCCGTTGAGGCCCAGGGAGTACTCGTAGTTGTCCCCGTCCTCGCCATATTTGCCGCCGGCGTACAGCTCACAGAACACCAGCTCCCAGTTATACCGTCCCTCGGCTTCGTTCCAGTCCACGGGACAGCCGCGGCCAAAGTCCTCCACTTCGATGGACTTGTCCTCATACCGGGTGACCACAATGAGATCACCATGCCCCTCTCGGGCTTCGTCGATGGCGTTGGAGAGGATCTCAAAGACCGCGTGCTCGCACCCTTCCAGGCCGTTGCTGCCAAAGATGACCCCTGGCCGCTTGCGCACTCGGTCCGCACCCTTGAGGGCAGAGATGGACTGATTGCCGTATGCTTCTTTTTTGGGTTTGCGTGGTGCCATAACTGTGTTCTTGCTCCTTTGTTGCGTCTGCAGCGGGAGAAAGCACTGTTTCTCTTCCGCCGCCGGAACGATTTCGATACGATGTCAGTATAATAATACCCTGTTTTTCCGCCCGCTGTCAAGAAAGCCCTCCATTGCACCCAAAAGGGGAATGTGCTATGATATTCGGAAAGAAAATACCAACCGTTTACAATGAGGTACCGCCTATGAATCTCACATCTGCACAATTAAAATTCAACGCCCGTCAGCTGATGGATCACCGCTACCCCACCGGCATCGCCCCGGTGCTGACCGCCGCCCTGATCTATCTGCTGGCCACCCGTTGGGTCAGCCTCCTGATCTCACTGACCACCACCGACCCCATCGACACCATCCTGGACAAGCTCCAAGCTGCTGCCGCCACCAACTCCCCTGCCGCCGTCAACGCCGCCGTGGCAGGTCTCCCCAAGGTGTTCGAGCCCATGTCCGCCAAGGTGGGGCTGTTCTGCTCCGTCCTGCTGTTGCTCTACACCCTGGTCGTCCGCTACGGCTACTCCGACTACGCCATGCAGCTCTACCGCGGCAGCCGACCCACGGCAGTCACTTTCTTCCAGCGCTTCGACCTGTGCGGGAAGATCATCTTGCTCTCCCTGGTCATCTACCTGTGTACCTACCTGTGGAGTATGCTCTTTGTCATCCCCGGTCTCATCGCCTGGTATCGCTACCGGATGAGCCGTTATGTCCTGCTGGATCACCCGGATATGGGCGTGTTCACCGCCTGGGGGCACAGCAAGAAGATGATGCAAGGGCGCAAGGCGCAGCTGTTCCTGTTGGATCTGTCCTTCTTGATCTGGATCGTGGTCGCATACCTGGCCGCCAATGTGGTCATTTATATCCTGGAAGGCGTCAACGCCCCCACCTGGCTCTATTACGTCCTGTCCGAGGCGGTGTTCACAGCGTTTTACGTCTATCTTACTCCTTATATGGAGTTGAGTTATGTCGGTTTCTATCACATGGTCTGCCCGCCTGACCTGCTCCCGGTCAACCCCGCTCCCAAAGGATTTGACCAGATGGAGGGTTAAAAAATTTTTTCGGTTTTTTCAAAAAAACTCTTTACAAACCGCCTTTGACCTGCTACAATAACAGTAACAATTCCTGATAAGGAATGAACCCCATCAACAATGACTGCGCTGGCAGTCCGGAATATGAAATAAAATGATTAAAATGGAGGATCTCATTATGGCAAAGTATGTATGTCCTATCTGTGGTTATGTCCTGGAAGCTGATTCTATCCCCGAAGGTTTCGTCTGTCCCCAGTGCAAGTGCCCCGGCGAAAAGTTCAAAGAACAGACCGTGACGGAAAACTGGGCTTCTGAACACGTGGTCGGCATCGCTGCCGATGTCCCCGAAGACATCAAGGCTGACCTGCGCGCCAACTTCGAAGGCGAATGCTCCGAAGTGGGTATGTACCTGGCTATGGCTCGCGTGGCACATCGCGAAGGCTATCCCGAGATCGGTCTGTATTGGGAAAAGGCCGCTTGGGAAGAAGCAGAGCACGCAGCAAAGTTTGCTGAACTGCTGGGCGAAGTCATCACCGACTCCACCAAGAAGAACCTGGAAATGCGCGTAGACGCAGAATACGGCGCAACCGAAGGCAAGACCGACCTGGCAAAGCGCACCAAGGCTCTGGGTCTGGACGCCATCCATGACACCGTCCACGAAATGGCTCGCGACGAAGCCCGCCACGGCAAGGCTCTGAAGGGTCTGCTGGAGCGTTACTTCAAGTAAGTTCACCCAATGTATAAAGCAAGGGGAGCGGAAATTCCGCTCCCCTTTTTTCGTTGTTCGGTTTAGGTTTGACCAGTACCTGTCGTATCCGCATCTCCCTCCGCAGTCTGCTCCGGCTGCGCCGCATCCAGCGTATCTGCCAGGGAGTTATCCTCCAGATAGGTGTTCAGGTTGTACAGGAAGAGCACGTCGGTGATCTTCTCGCCGGTGATGATGGAACTGGCGTTGTCGTAGTAGTAACGGGGGTCCACCAGGATGATCTTCTCATAGTACGGGGTCAGGAACTGGATGAAGCTGTTGGCATAGGAATCCTTGAAGATCAACAGCCTTCTGCCGCTCTCGCTGGTGGTGCGGATGGTGACTCTGGGGTGGTTGCCGCCGAAAAAGACGGTGTACTGATCCTTATCCTCCAGGCACTTCTCCACAAACAGCGAACGGCTCTTCTCCTGGGTGTCGTCGTAGGTCACGTAGAACTGGGTGTCGTCCTCCTGGGGCTCGTACACGGTGATGGTGTCCGTCACCTCATGGCATCCGCTCTTGGAGGCTAACGTCCCCTCGAAGGTGTTGGAGACGGTGTGCGCTTTGTACTGCTTCAGCTCGTCCGTTTTGATGCCCAACGACTGAGCTGCCGCCTGGAAGGCGTAATAAGCACCCAGGCTGGTCCAGTGGTGGTCAGTGCGATAGAACACGCCCTCGTCCTTGTGCTTGGTCAAGGCTTTGGACACGTCGATAACATCCAAGCTTTTCGGCAGCTTCTTCTTTACCTTTTCCCAATCCTTCATCTGGTCCCGCACCGGCGCGTGGTTGGGCAGGTAGTCCTGCAAGATAGTGACCGCGTTGGGCACCACCATCATATGCATCTTCACATCGCTGTAGCGCTCAAAAAACTTCTTGATGGCCTTGACATTTCGCTGGACGGAATCGCTGTCCGGCGTCGTCGGCTCCTCCATGAGGTAGTCGTCCTTGCACAGATAGACGCCGCTGCTCTCCTTCTGACCCATGAGGCGATGTTCCTGGAAATCCAAGGCAGTCCACTGGTCTCGCCCCACGAACTGGTCCGCCAGGTAATTCTCAAAATCCCGGAACAGGGAACCATCCTTGATCCCCTCCCAAGTGACCTGAGGCTTCTGCGCCAGCATCCGGTTCTCGTTTTCGGAAAACTCCTTGTCCTTCCCTGCCAGGTTGCCAATACCGGCGACCACAATGGCCACCGCCAACAGGGCGCCCAGCAGACGGCAGGTTTTTTTGCGCTCCAACAGTGCCCGCTCCCGACGGGTCAGGCGTTTCTGGGGCGTTTTTTCTTCCTTCATACTCGGCTCACCCCCTTAGAACTGAAAATAGAGGAAGGTACTATAGGTTGCATTGATCATACTGGCCACGCAGGACACCAGCAGCAAGGCATACACCGCCACGCTGACCACCTTGGTGCCCACGCCCTTGCTTCCAGCAAAGTTGGCGCCCACCAGTTTCGGCCACGGGGTGCAGCCGATGACAGCAATGAGCAGCAGCGGCCAGCTGGAACCCAGGTAGTACAGAGCGGTGCCGTCCACAAATCCGGCGGTGGAGTAGAACATCTGCCTGATCCAATGCAGGGCACTGCCCAGGGAGGGCGCGGCGAAGAAGACCCAGCCGAAGTTGACGATGAGCATGGTCACCAGCCAGTTCACCCAACCGGGCACTTTTTCCCGCACATTCCGCAGCGGGAACTTCTCCAGCACTTGTGCCAGGCCGTGCAGCAGCCCCCAGAACACGAACGTCCAAGCTGCCCCGTGCCAGATGCCGGTCAGCAGCCAGACGATGAGCAGGTTGCGCAAAATTTTTGTGGTGCGCACCCGGCTGCCGCCCAGAGGGAAGTACACATAATCTCGGAACCACTTGCCCAGGGAGATGTGCCACCGACGCCAAAATTCGGTGATGCTCTTGGACAGGTAGGGGTAATCAAAGTTTTTATCGATGTCAAAGCCGAACATCTGACCCAGGCCGATGGCCATGTCAGAGTAGCCGCTGAAATCGAAGTAGAGCTGCAAGGTGTAGCCAATGGCGCCCAACCAGGCGGTGACCACGGACATGGCACCGGACTGACCGGAAATACCCGCATAGAGAACGCCCAGATTGTCCGCAATGAGCACCTTCTTGAACAGGCCAGTCAGGAACAAGGTCGCCCCGCTGCAAATGCGATCCAGAGACACTTTCCGCTCCCGCAGCTGCGCCTCCATATCTTTGTAGGCCACAATGGGGCCGGAGACCAGTTTGGGGAAAAAGGTGACATAAGTGGCAAAGAGGACAAAGTTCCGCTGGACGGGCACGTTCTGACGGTACACGTCAAAGACGTAGCTGAGCACCTGGAAGGTGTAGAAGGAGATGCCCACCGGCAGCGCCACTTTAGCGGCAGTAAGGGCAACCCCAGGGATATGGTTGAGGTTTTCCACCAAAAATCCGCTGTACTTGAAGAAGCCCAGCAGGAACAGGTTCATGGCCACCACGGCGATCATGACCCATCTGGCCGCCTTGGGATTCCCCCGCTGATGCAGGTCGTCCAGCTCCAGACCAGCGCAGTAGTTGAACACCACGCTGAAGAGCATGAGCACCAGATACTGCGGCGTTTCCCAGGCGTAAAAGATCAGACTGCACAGAATGAGCACCGGATTTTTCAGGGGCTTGGGGACGATATAGTAGAGCACCAGGGTGATGGGCAGGAACACGAAGAGGAAGATCAAACTGCTGAATACCATCGTTCTCCCTCCTTACAACGCCTGCAAGAAGGCGCTCTGCGCCTTTGCCGCCTGTTCGTTGACCACGAAGAGGACATAGTTCCCCTCCACGTCTACCACACTCTTCTCCAACAGGGCAAACTGCTCCACCCCGTACCCTTCAAAGCTGTTTTTCTGAGTCTCTAACCGGGCGTCGATGGCCGCCTTGACGGTCTCTTGCTGGCTCACGTCCTGAAGCTGAACGATGAGCAGTTCCTCCGCATCCATGTTGGTGGCAGGGTAGTACAGGGTAATGCCGACGTAATCCGCCGGGTTCAGGCCGTATAGCCGCTTTATCATCTGGGCGTCAGACTCCTGCATGGCCTTGGTGTCCAACGTCTTGGTCACCGCCGCCGTCACGTCCTCTAATTTGGCCTCACTGATGCGATCCTGCCCCTGGAGCTGGCAGAGATACCACCCCATCAGCACCACAGACAATATCATCACCGCCGGCACCAGCCAGCGACGTAATTTCTCTCGTTCCATGTTTTCTCTTTCTCCCTTTCTTCCACTGGGTCAGCCGTACTGCCGCATGGCCTGGATCATATTGGTGCCCCAATGGGCGTAAAACTCTTGCCGCACGTGAATGCCGTCGTACTGCCACAGGTCGGCGTACTGGTCACAGATCTCGGTGTTGTCCACGTAAGGATACCCCTTCTCCGCACAGAACGCCTTGATGGCCACGTTGAAATCCGGGATCTGCCGCCACAGGTTGGAGTGCTCAAAGGCCGGATCTCTGGCAGGCAGGATGGAACTGATATAGACGGTGGTGTTGGGCAGCGCAGCGTGAAGCTTCTGCATCACCTCATCCAGCGCCGTGATATACTCCTCCTTGGTCTTCCAGTAGCCGATGCTGATGTCATTCAGTCCGTAGCACAGGAACAGCTGCGGCGGGTTGAGGGCTTTCAGGGTGTCAATCTGGCCTTCGATGTCGGCGATGGTCGCGCCGCCGGTGGCCAAGACCCGGCTGTGATCCAAGAACTTAAAGTAGTAGAAGCCCACCGCGCGGGAGTCGCCCATGATGACCACATCCTTGAGCTGATCCCAGACAGAGGATTCATCGATCTGTCCGGTCTGGATCTGCTCCTGTTGTTGTTCCTTCTCCCGCTCTTGGAGGATGGTCTCCACCTCGGCCACATCCTGTTTCTCCAGCTCCTTGAGGTAGCTGACCCCTTCCGCCGTCTCCTTGGCAGCGGCAGCCGCCGCATTACCCTGGAGGATGCCCAGGCCGGTGGCCAGCGCCCAGGTGACGAGGCAGAGGATCAGGAGCATCAGCCCCATTAAGGTATATTTTTGCATCTTTGACATGGCCGTTCCCCCATCTATTTTCTGTGTCATAACTGTACTATGGCACAGTCATACTCTCTGCTACAAATTGTACCCTATTCCCGTCCTTCTGTCCATCCAAAATGCAGGCATTTACCGGAAAAACACGACTGAAATTTTGTCCGAATCCACCAAAAAACTAGTCAATTTGTCCCGCCCTCTGTTACAATTTTTAATCTTTTTTTATCATTTGATACTTGACACCACAGACCCACCCTCGTATGATAGCCTCGTATCAGAATACCACATTTTAT
>CAKTQP010000054.1 GCA_934597165.1 uncultured Oscillospiraceae bacterium | reverse complement strand
GCTTCTGCATGGAGCCCTCCTCCAGGTGGATCTGTGCCTTGGGGTGCTCATCCAGGAAGTCGGAGAAAACAGGAGGTGCGGCAGAATCCATGAAGGCATAGGACATACCCAGCCGCAGATGCTGCTCTGCCGAATCAGAGAGGTCATGCATGGCGGTCTCGGCCTCCTGGCAGAGGCTCAGGATCTTTCGGACCCATAGAATAAACTGTTCACCCTCATAGGTGAAGATCACGTTCTTGGGGCTGCGCTCGATGAGTTTTACGCCCAGCTCCGACTCCAACGTATTGATGGCAGCGGAGATGGTTGGCTGAGAGACAAAAAGGGAATCTCCGGCCTGTGTGAAGTTTTTGTACTGATAGACAGCGTTGAAGTATTGCAGATGTTTGAAGTTTAACATACGGTCCCCTCTCGTCTATAGAATTTTATTAATGTTATCATAGCTGTTTTTTTGCAATAAAACAAGCTCTTTTCTGCCCCAATAATGCTCAAGTTCGTTAAAAAGTTGCTGAGTGTTGTAAAAAGCAACAGGCGGAACGGTGAAGGGACGAGGATGGAGTGGATTTTTCTTCCTTTTATAAAGAGGGGAAATCGCTCTGCATACCAAAAGAATGCCCTGCGAGCCGAGTGTGTGGCTTGCAGGGCATTCTTTCATTCAGACCATAGTTGCGGTCGGATTTTGTTCTAATTCGCGCGCTTTTATGATGAGTTTTTCGGCGATACGCGGCAGAGTCTTTCCGGCTTTGGAGAGGAAACCAGCCTGGAACTCCAGGGCCGGTTCGAACTGGCGCAGGATCAGTCCGGTCTGGTGCAGATGCTGCACCATATAGGGGTCGCCTGCATTGATGAAGCCAACGAAGTTGCCGAACTTGATGGTATTGAACATACAGAAGATCTGCTCATGGGAGGAACGGATGCGGGGGACAATGCCGCATTTCTCAAAATGCGTCGTGACTAGGGTGCGGATGGCGGAGCATTCGTCCAACGTGACGATATCGACTCCTTTAAAATCTGCTGCGGTCAGTACCGCACGGTTAGCCAGCGGATGGGTGGGGCACATGATGGCGTAGATGCGCGCCGTTGTGATGGGCACCAGGTTGAGGCCCAGGGCTTTGCCCTCCTCTAGACTGGGGAGGGCGTTGAAGGACAGATCCATGAGATCCTGCTGGATCTTGGTGATGTGGTTGTTCATCGAGCCTTCCTCAATATAGAGCGTGGCCTTGGGATAGGCACGGTGCAGCTCCTCTGTATAGAGGAAGCGCTGGAAGGAGAAACCCAGGGAAGGCGAGAGACCCAGGTGTACGGTGTAGCTTTTGCGTTCGGAGAGATCTGCAATTTCGCGTTCGGCATTTTCACAGTCCAGCAGGATGCGGCGGGCATGATTTACGAGTAGTTCTCCCTCCTGTGTAAAATCAACATTTTGTGGCGAACGTACGATCAGCTGGACCCCAAGTTCTGCCTCTAAGGATTTGATCGCCATGGAGATGGCGGACTGAGAAACAAACAGTTCCTCACTGGCGCGCGTGAAGCTGTGATAGCGATATACGGCGACCAGATACTGCAGGCGCTTGATATCCAGCATAGATAAAAACCCCTTTCCTCTGGAGAGACAGACACAATGGCACAAACGTTGTCATAGCACAATCAATTATTTTGATTTACTTCGCCTATTATACCGATTTCCCACTGAAGAGTCAATCGACGACTGGTCAAATTGCTGGTTTCAATCGGGTTTTCCTTGTGAAAAAAGCACAGAAAGCCGGAAAAACAGCGAAAATAACTATCAAAAAAAATGATGGCACGTTCAAAAACGCGAATTTCACAAACCGGGAGGTTGGTTGTATCGTTGAAGCATGAAGAGCGGATGGTAAGCCGCTCAAGCGAAAAAGAAATCAGAAAAGGAGGGTGGCGTTGAGCCGGCTGGTTGTGCATTTCCAGCTAGAGCTTGAAACGATTTTTTTGGTAAGTGTGTAAGAAGAAACAACCTGACGTAAAAGCAAAAGAGGAGGAAAAATATGCAAGTTCCCATTAAAAAGTGGCTGGACAAAGTTCCGGGCGGCATCATCATTGTCCCCCTGTTCCTGGGCTGCATCATGAACACTTTGTGTCCGGCAGCGCTGCAGATCGGCAGCTTCACCACCGGTATCGTAAACGGCACCAGTGCACTGGTCGGCCTGTTCTTCATCTGCATGGGCGCACAGCTGGATCTGAAGTGTGCACCGCAGGCAATGAAGACCGGCTTCACCATCACCATCGTCAAGTTCGCCGTGGCTGTCGGTATCGGCCTGCTGGCGGCACACTTCTTCAATGATAATATGTTTGGCCTGAGCGCGCTGGCAATCATCGCAGCAGCTTCCAACTCCAACGGCGCTCTGTTCGGTGCCCTGACCAAGACCTACGGCTCCGAAGCTGACCAGGGTGCAGTCGCGATCATCTCCCTGAACGACGGCCCCTTCCTGACCATGGTCGCTATGGGTACTGCTGGTCTGGCCAGCATCCCCTACATGATGCTGGTGGCTTCCATCGTCCCCCTGCTGATCGGTATCATCCTCGGCAACCTGGACCCCAAGATGCGTCAGTGCCTGAGCGCAGGCGGCGAAGTGACCATCATGGTTCTGGGCTTCGCACTGGGCGCAAACATGAGCATCCAGCAGGTAGCACAGGGCGGCGTGCCCGGCATCGTCCTGGGTCTGATCACCGTTGTGATCGGCGGCGTCTTCAACATCCTGTTCGATAAGCTGACTGGCGGCTCCGGCATCGCAGGCGCTGCAATCTCCAGCGTTGGCGGCAACGCCGTGGCAACTCCCATGGCACTGGCTGCAGTGGACAAGTCTCTGGAAGGCGTCGCAGGGATCGCACAGCCTCAGGTAGCAGCAGCTGTCGTTGTGACCGCTATCCTGTGCCCGATGCTGACGAACTGGATCAGCAAGCGCAATGGCGATAAAAAAAAAGCAACCTTTAACGAAGTAGAAGAGCTTGTCTCCGACGAGAGCAACACCATTTAAAAGAACGAGCGATACAACACAAATTAAGATAAAGGAGATAATACTATGAAAGTCGGTTTTCTGGGTATGGGCGTCATGGGTCTGCCTATGGCAAAGAATCTGGTCAAGAAGTCTGGTCATGAGATCGTAGGCTTTGACGTGGCGGAAAAGCGCCTCGAAGAGTTCGCTGCCGCAGGCGGCACTGCTGTGAAGGATGCAGACGAGATCTACAAGACCTGTGACATCATCATGCAGATCCTCCCCACCCACGCAATCATCCGTGACTCCGTGGAAAAGGCCATCAAGTTTGGCAAGCCCGGCCGCATCATCGTAGACCTGAGCTCCACTGCACCCCACATCATCCAGGAAATGTATGAGGATGCAAAGAAGGCCGGTATGTTCCTGCTGGACTCCCCCATCAGCGGCGGCAACCCCATGGCCATCGCTGGCACCCTGGCCATTATGACCGGCGGCGACAAGGAAGCCTTTGAAAAGGTCAAGCCCCTGCTGGAATGCCTGGGCAACCCCGTCTACACCGGCAGCGCAGGCAGCGGCAGCGTCACCAAGCTGGTCAACAACATCATCGCTGGCGCTTACATGGTCGTCATGGCAGAAGGCTATGCCTTTGCCGCAAAGGCTGGCATTGATTTGCAGACCACCTTTGAAGCAACCCGCGGCGGCTTCGCCGGCGGCCCTGCTTATGACAACAAGGTTCCCAAGATCATCCATCGCGATTATGAACCCGGCGCTCGTATCGCTGTCCATCGCAAGGACATCGTGAACGCCAAGGACTATGCGCATCACATGGGCGTTGACACCCCGATGACTGACGTGGTCCTGATGGTCATGGACTGGATGAAGGACAACGGCCATATCGACGAAGATCAGGCCGCTATGGTCAAGTATTACGAGGATAAGATGGACGTCAAGGTCGGCAGCGAGGACAACCAGTAAAAAACGCTGCACCAACCATGGAACGATTCCCGATTTCCATCACCCTGCTGGCAAACGCCGGTGTGCGCATCGGCTATCGGGGCATGACCCTCCTGCTCGACGGTGTATTCGGGCGAGAGGGGAACCCCTTCAGCCCGATGCCCGCCGGCTGCTGGCAGAAAATGTGCCGCGGGGAACCGCCCTTTGAACAGCTGGACTGCCTGCTGTTCACCCACTTCCATCCAGATCACTTCTCCCCGGAGATGACCATGGAGCTGGTGCGGAACAGGCCGGTGAAGGCGCTGTTCTTTCCGGAGGACGGCGCGCCGCAGGTACAGGAATTGAAGCACTTCCTGGCGCGCGGGAAGATCCCCTGCGCGTGCCTGTCACACGTGACGGATCATGCCGTGTGGCAGCTGGGAGAGCATATCCGCCTGCAAGCCTTCCAGACACAGCATCTGGGGCCAGAATTTTATGGTGTGCCCCATGTGTGCTACCGGATCGCCTTCGATGGGCGAGAGGTGCTGTTCACAGCGGATACGGACTATGTGCATGAGACACTCACGCAGGTAGCCGGTGTCCCGCTGGAGGCGGCATTTGTGAATCCACTGTTTTTCCAGGCGCTGTTTGACAAACGGTTGTTTCATGGCGCACTGGCAGCAGAGCATATCTGTGTGTATCATATCCCCTTCCGGGAGGATGACCGCATGCATATGCGAGATAGTGTCCGACGGCGGCTGAGCGCTCCGGGGGCGGAGGCTCTACAGGTCCTGCCACTGAGCGAGCCGTATGAACGGATCGAACTGTAAGTAAAGTGAAAAGATAGGAGGCAGATCGATGACTGATCGCAATGATATTCTGGAAATGGCGCAAGGCCACTTGGGCAGAGTGGTGGCCATCCGGCTGCGTCCGGGAACGGACGTGCTGAAAGGGCTGGAGGAAGCTTGTCGCCGCAGCGGTATCAACAGCGGCGTAATCCTCAGCGCGATTGGCAGCTTGGACGGGGTAGCTTATTGCAACCCGGTGGAAATGCCCGAAAAGAAGGCCGGCTACGGCTATGGCGAGGTCCTGCATCTGACTGGACCCATCGAGCTGACCAATGGCTCCGGCATCATCTGCCATGACGCGGAAGGCAACACCAACCTGCATGTCCATATGGCACTGAGCGACCGTTACGGCAATGCCCATGGCGGTCACCTGGTAGAGGGCACGAAGGTTCTGCTGACCGTAGACGTAATCATCGCAGAAATCGAGGGGCTGGTCATGGGCCGTCAGTTCGATGAGGATCTGGAGGTTCCCATTTTCGCACCTCGTCAAGTATAAATTCAACCACAACACGGATAAGAAAGGCGTGAGATCATTGGCTACAAAAGAAAAGTATACAAAAGAGCAGCTGATGGAGTTTTACCGGACCATGGTTCGGATTCGTGCATTTGAAGAGCACGCAGCAAACTGCTTCACCAAGGGCATGCTGGCAGGCAACATTCATCTGAGCATCGGTCAGGAGGCCGCCGAAGCAGGCGCCTTCGCAGCCATCGAACCCAGAGATTATTTCACCTCCACTCATCGTGGTCATGGCCACGCGATCGCCAGAGGCGCAGACCCCAAGCTGGCAATGGCTGAGCTGTTCGGCAAGGTCACCGGCTACTGCAAGGGCAAGGGCGGTTCCATGCACATCGCTGACATGGAGAAGATGAACCATCTGGGCGCTAACGGCATCGTCGGTGCTGGTCAGCTCATCTCCGCCGGCAGTGCTCTGGCTTCCAAGATCATGGGTGACGACTCCGTCAGCGTAGGCTGCTTCGGTGATGGTGCTACCAACGAAGGCTCCTTCCATGAATCTCTGAACATGGCTGCCACTTGGCATCTGCCCATGGTCTGGTTCATTGAGAACAACTGCTATGGCGTCTCTACCGAGATCCACCGTGTGACCAATACCCCGGATCTGGCTTCCCGTGCCGCTGCTTACGGTGTGGAATACGCCGTGGTGGACGGGACCAACCCCACTGAGGTCTATGAGGCCATGCAGGTGGCTATGGAACACGCTCGTTCCGGCAAGGGTCCCTATCTGCTGGAAGCAAAGGTCTACCGTTATCAGGGTCACTATTGTGGCGATCCCGCTGTGTATCGTCCCAAGGAATACATGGAAGAAGCCCTGAAGAAGGATGGCATCATGCTGCTGGGCGAACGCCTGCTGAAGCTGGGCGCTACCCAGGAAGAGCTGGACGCTGTCAAGGCAGCCGCAGAAGAAGAGATGGACGAAGCTGTGAAGTTCGCAGACGAATCCCCCTATCCCGATCCCGCTACTGTGCTGGATGATATGTATGTGACTGATAACGAAAGGTGCGTGGCAAGATGAGCAAGAAAATCACCGTCAGCAAGGCCATCGGTGAAGCTTTGCATGAAGAGATGCTTCGGGATGACAAGATGTTCATCATGGGCGAAGATATGGCTGTTATGGGCAACGTGTTCGCCATTACCCGGGGCTTTCTGGATGAATTTGGTCCCAACCGTGTGATCGATACCCCGATCTCCGAAGAGGGCTTTGTAGGTATGGCTGTCGGCGCAGCAATGCGTGGGATGCACCCCGTGGTGGAGCTGATGTACGATGACTTCGCTACCGAATGTGCAGACCCCCTGTTCAACCAGGCAGCAAAGATGCGTTACATGACCGGTGGTCAGTGCAGCGTTCCTATGGTGCTGCGTGCACCCATGGGCTCCGGCCGCCGCAACGCTGGTCAGCATTCTCAGTCTCTGGAGAACTTCTTCTGCCACTTCCCCGGCCTGAAGGTCGTCGCTCCCTGCTCCGCAGAGGACGCAAAGGGTCTGCTGAAGAGCGCAATCCGTGACGAAGACCCCGTCATTTTCCTGGAACACAAGCTGCTGTATGCCCACAAGGAAGAAATTCCGGAAGGCGAATACACCATCCCCCTGGGTCAGGCTAAGGTCAAGCGCGAGGGCAAGGATCTGACCATCATCTCCTGGTCCCGTGAAGTCAACTTCGCTCTGGAAGCTGCAAAGACCCTGGAACAGGAAGGCATTGATGTGGAAGTGCTGGATCTGAGATCCCTGGTGCCCCTGGATTGGGACGCGATCAAGGCATCCATCTCCAAGACCCACAACGCCATCATCGTCTCCGAAGAAGTCAAGCGCGGCAGCTTCGCTGGTGAGCTCTCCGCTGAGATCTCTGAAGAGCTGTTCGATGAACTGGATGCTCCCGTGGAACGTGTGTGCGGCCTGAACATCTGTTCTCCCTTCAGCCCCGTGCTGGAAGACCAGAACTTCCCCCACCCGGCAGATATCGTTGCCGCGGTCAAGCGCGTGCTGAACAAGTGAGGAGGAAACTGACATGGCATATGAAGTATTGATGCCCCAGCTGGGGCTGACCATGGAAGAGGGCACCGTCTCTCAGTGGCTGAAAAAGGAAGGCGACGAGGTAAAGACTGGCGAGGCCATCCTGGAGATCACCACTGATAAGCTGACCAACGAAGTGGTGAGCGAACATGACGGTGTGCTCCTGAAGATCGTCGCCCAGGAAGGCGATGACATCCCCGTCAAGGGCCTGCTGGCTTACATCGGCCAGCCGGGCGAACAGGTTGGCGATGGCGCCGCAGCTCCTGCTGCAGCCGCTGCTCCCGAAGCAGCACCCGCCGCTGCCGCCGCTCCTGCCGCACCCGCAGCAGCACCTGTTGCTGACGCATCCGGCAAGCGGATCCGCATCTCTCCCTTCGCACGGAAGCTGGCCGCTGGCATGGGCGTGGATTATTCCACCCTCACCGGTTCCGGCCCCTCCGGCCGTATCGTGGCCAAGGACATCTACGCCGCAGCGGAAGCCCAGAAGGCTGCTCCTGCTCCCGCAGCAGCAGCTCCCGCTCCCGCAGCAGCACCTGCTGCAAAGAGCGACCTGGAGCTGATGGATGGCGATACCGTCGTCAAGCTCAGCGGTATGCGCAAGGTCGTCGCCGAGCGTATGCTCCAGTCTCATACTGAGATCCCGCCTGTCACCCAGAACACCAAGGTGGATGTCACCGAGCTGATGAAGTTCCGGAAGGATCTGCTGGCCAAGACCGGCAAGAAGTACTCCGTCAACGATCTGGTCCTGAAGGCTACCGCCAAGGTGCTGCGTCAGCATCCTGAGATCCTGGTCAGCTATGACGGCAACCAGATGATCCAGCACACCCATGTCAACCTGGGCATGGCAGTGGCACTGGACGCCGGCCTGATCGTCCCCGTCATCCGTGACGCAGACAAGATGGGTCTGGACGAGCTGTCCGCTACGGCAAAGGATCTGGCAACCCGCGCCAAGGAAAACAAGCTCACCCCCGATGAATACAAGGGTTCCACCTTCTCGGTCAGCAACCTGGGTATGTTCGGTATTGAAACCTTTACCCCCATCGTCAACCAGCCTAACGCCGCTATCCTGGGCGTGTGCTCCATCGAAGATGAACTGCAGATGGACGACGAGGGCAACATCAGCAAGCATCAGGTCATGCGCCTGTCCTTCACTCTGGACCATCGTCTCATGGACGGTGCCGTGGCAGCAAAGTTTGCTATGGATCTGCGCGACCTGCTGCAGAGCCCGCTGAATATTCTGCTCTGAGGAGGGCGAACCTATGGCTTTTGAAATCACCATGCCCCAGCTGGGGCTGACCATGGAAGAGGGTACCGTCTCTAAGTGGCTGAAAAAGGAAGGCGACGCCGTGAAGGCTGGCGAAGCCATCCTGGAGATCACCACTGATAAGCTGACCAACGAAGTGGTCAGCGAGCACGACGGTGTGCTCCTGAAGATCGTTGCACAAGAGGACGAGGATATCCCCGTCAAGGGCCTGCTGGGCTATATCGGCCAGCCGGGCGAACAGGTGGGCGGCGCTGCTCCCGCAGCACCTGCCGCAGCGCCTGCAGCTGCTGCAGCACCGGCAAAGCCTGCCGGCGACAAGCGCGTCATCGTCATCGGCGGCGGCCCTGGCGGTTATGTGGCTGCCATCCGTCTGGCTCAGCTGGGCGCAAAGGTCACTGTCATCGAACAGAAGCACCTGGGCGGCACCTGCCTGAACGTGGGCTGCATCCCCACCAAGTGCCTGCTGCACAGCGCAGAGCTGATCGAGGACATCAAGCATCAGGGTAAGGACATCGGCGTGGAAGTGGACAACGTCACCGTCAACTTCCCCCAGGTCATCGCCCATAAGAATGCTATCTCCAAGCAGCTGACCGGCGGTATCGCTGGCCTGTTCAAGGCAAACAAGGTCGCAAAGATCGACGGCGAAGCCAAGTTTGTGGCACCTGGCAAGCTCTCTGTCAAGAAGGCAGATGGCACCACCGAAGAGATGACTGCTGACGCGATCATCGTGGCCACTGGCTCTGTCAACACCCAGCCTCCCATCCCCGGCCTGAAGGAAAATCCCAACTGCATCGACTCCACCGGCGCGCTGAGCCTGGAACAGCTCCCCAAGAGCATGGTCGTCATCGGCGCTGGCGTCATCGGTCTGGAACTGGCATGTGCATACGCTGCATTCGGCACCAAGATCACTGTCGTCGAAGCACTGGATCATATGCTGCCCATGCTGGACGGCGACCTGACCAAGGTCGGTGTTGCCCACATGAAGAAGATGGGCATGGAATTCCACCTGGAATGCCCGGTTCAGAGCATCGAATCCGCTCCCAGCGGCGCAAAGGTCGTCTGCAAGAACAAGGCGGGCGAAACCGTCAGCTTCGAAGCAGAAAAGGTACTGGTCGCCATCGGCCGCCGTGCCAACACTGATGCGCTGGATCTGGCAGCAGGCGGTCTGGACAACGAACGTGGCCGCATCATCGTCAACGACAAGATGGAGACCAACGTGCCCGGCGTCTATGCCATCGGCGACTGCGTGTTCGGTCACGCACAGCTGGCCCACACTGCATCCGCTATGGGCGAAGTGGCCGCAGAGAACATCATGGGTATCCCCGCTGTCTACGACGAGCGCACCAACCCCACCTGCGTCTACATTGAGCCGGAAGCTGCTTCCGTTGGTCTCACCGAGGAACAGGCAAAGGCACAGGGCATCGACTACATCGTGGGCAAGTTCCCCATGAACGCCAACGGTAAAGCTCTGATCCTGAATGGCGGCGAAGGCGTTGTCAAGATCATCGCTGGCAAGGAATATGGCGAGATCCTGGGTATGCACATCATCGGGCCGCGCGCAACCGACCTGATCGCAGATGGCGCCCTGGCCATCTCCGACGAGATGACCCTGGATGAGATCATTGCGACCATCCACTCCCATCCCACGGTGACCGAGACCATCCGGGAATGCGCTCTGGATGCTCTGGGTCGTGCCATCCATATCCCGTCTAAAAAGAAGAAGTAAGCTAACAGGCTTGTAATATCATGAAGCGCACGCGTTGCATGATATTACGATATCCAGGTACCGGGGCTTTCTGCCTTGTCACCAGAGCACTTCCGGCCTTTCAGAACCTCGCGCTGCTGCTCTTACCCATTGCATTCGGTTCATTTACTCTTATTTTCGATTTCTATAGCAGCGATGGTTCCCTTTCTTCCTACCCCTGCCGTGCGTCAGGAGGTGGTTCAGATCCCCTTGCAGGAGGAGTGATCCCACCTGCACCTTGGAGAGGATCTACACCGCCTGAGGTACGCGAGGAAGTGGAATGCTGCTTGTGCACGCTGTGATGCCAGAGAAAGGCTCCGGTACCGGAGTGGTTCGGTTGTTGAACTGCGTTGAACGACCTCGAACGCAGGTGGGAGATGCCCACCGGAAAATCTTTCACCGCAAGGAGGAGACCACAATGTCTGCAAGCAAATCGACCATGTATTTGGAAACCCACAGCACTGATCCGGCCTATAACCTGGCTTTTGAGGAGACGGTGCTGAGAAACCGGCAGGATCGTCCGTACCTGCTGCTCTGGCAGAATGACAACACCATTGTGGTGGGACAGAACCAGAACACGGCGGCAGAAATCGACCCTGATTTCGTGGCGGAACATCACATCCACGTGGTCCGGCGCACCACCGGCGGCGGTGCAGTGTACCACGATATGGGGAACCTGAACTATTCCTTTATCACCGATGTGGAGAATGCTGCGGACATGACTTATCAGCAGTTCACCCGTCCGGTGGTGGAGGCGCTCCAGGGATTGGGACTTCAGGCGGAAGCCTCTGGCCGCAACGACATCCTGGTAGAAGGCCGCAAGATTTCCGGTACGGCACAGCGCCTGTTGGGCAAGCGGATGCTCTTCCATGGAACGCTGCTCTTTGACTCTGACCCCAGCATGATCGCTGGCGCACTGCGGGCAGATCCGGCTAAATTTGAATCCAAGAGCACCCAGTCTGTCCGGTCTCGTGTGGGCAATATCCGGTCCTTCCTGAAGGAGGACATGGATCTGCCGACCTTCTGGCAGTACCTGAAGAATGCATTCGGCGGTGAAGGCTTGGAGACGGGCAGCTTGACGGCAGAGGAATTGGCGGCGGTGCAGGCTCTGAAGGAGAGCAAATATGACACCTGGGAATGGACCTACGGCCGTTCTCCCCGCTTTACCTTTACCAATAAGCGCAAGTGGCCCGGCGGCATTCTGGAGGTAGGCCTTCAGGTGAAAGATGGCACCATTGTGGATGTCCGATTCTATGGGGACTTCCTGTCCCTGACCTCTCTGGACGAGGTGGTGACCGCTCTGCGGGGTGCGCCCTATCGTCAGGACGAATTGAAGCAGCGTCTCGCGGCGCTTCCGTTGGAACGGTATTTCGGTACGATCACTTTGCCGGAGATCTTGGACACGTTGTTCGAATAAGACGGACGGAAATCATATCAGTACAGCAAAACACCCATTCATGATGACAGCGTCATGAATGGGTGCTTTTTGTTTGATCATCTGTGAAAATTGGTGAAGATAGGCGCTTCCTTTGCTGGCAGCCCGAATTGCTCCCGGCCCAGCTGGAAGCTCTTCATCATGAATGCCATGTTCCGTCCCAGGGTGCGCATGGTCTGTAAGCCCTCAGCGTCCTGTGCCACTTCCTCGGCGCAGCCGCCGTACACCATGTTCCAGTACTGGCTGGAGACCACCGGCATGCCGGTCATGGTGAA
>CAKTQP010000053.1 GCA_934597165.1 uncultured Oscillospiraceae bacterium | reverse complement strand
GTGGTCTTGATCCCAGTAGCCTCCTGGATTTTGGCTCGGTTCTTCTCAAAATCCGCCGCCAGCGCCGCTCGGTACTGGGACAGGCTCTCCCCATCCTTCTTCTGGCAGCCCCGTCGCTTTTTCAGGTTGTGCATATCATAGGTATGGTTGGCGATCTCCACCCGACCGCTCTCGGTGAGCTTCCGGATATCCTTCCAGCTCATGCAGGCATAGTTGATATTCCGGTCGCCGGACTGGGTGTATTCATCGGCAAACGTCCCTACCACCGCCACCACGGCCTTCAGGTCATACCGCTCCAACAGGGGCAGGGCGTATTCCAACACGCTGAGCTGTCCGTCGTCAAAGGTAATCATGATGGGCTTTTCCGGCAGGGGCGTCCCATTCTGGGTGTAGGCTGTCAAATCCGCTACCGTCACCGCCGTATAGCCCTGAGCCGTCAGGTACTGAAAATCCCCCTCCAAGGTCTGGGGGGACACCACATGGTCGCCCCACTGGCTGGAAGATTTATGAATGTGGTGGTACATCAGGATGGGCAGGTCGACAGGCTGCACAGTCTTTTGGGACTGCACCGGTAAATCCGCCTGCTGTGCCG
This sequence comes from uncultured Oscillospiraceae bacterium, assembly GCA_934597165.1. GTDB lineage: Bacteria > Bacillota > Clostridia > Oscillospirales > Oscillospiraceae > Onthomonas. The sequence goes on along the minus strand of CAKTQP010000053.1, from coordinate 12,040 downwards.
GCTGATACCAACTGACCAGCATCAGCGCACCGCTCCAAGCCAAAATCGCCGCCAGGACGGCCGCCACAGCCACTTTCCAACGTGGGAACATAGAAATCACCTCGGGTTAGGATTCTCCCGCCCGGGGATTTTTATGCGCAGTAAATGTTCAACGCGTCTCGGAAAAATGCCGCGCAGCCGGGGGCGATGGCTTCGTAATAGGCCCGGAACCGTTCGTCCCCCACGTACATCTCCCCCATCATCCGATGGGCTTCCTTGGTATAGGTGCCATCCGGCCAGACTCGGCAGAGCCACTGACGGTGCAGGTCGCAGGCACGCTGTGCCTGGGCGCAGGCCGGGTCACCCAGTTCCACGGCCTCTTTCAGCAGCGCCGCAATCTCCTGCTCCTCTGCCTTCTGGGCGTTCCACTGTTCCTGGCTCATCTTGGCCACCTTCTCCTCCGACGCCGCCATCTGGGCTGCGCCATACTTCTCGTCCAGCTCCTTGCCGTACTTGGCTCGGTTTTCCGTCAGCACCTGCTGCTTCAAGCCTTCAAACTTTTCCTTGTCTTTCATGGGGTATCCTCCTTCCATGGATCGTATGGTCTTCTCTATGGTGGCGATCAACCCTTCCAGCCGCGCCTTTTTCTCCGTCAGCACCTGCAAATGCTGCTGCAAGGCCGTGTAGCGGTCAAAGTGCCTGTCGTTGAGCATCTGTTTGATCTCCTCCAACGGCACCTCTAGGGCGCGGTAGAACAGAATCTGCTGCAACCGGTCCACCTGCTCCTGGCCATAGATACGATAGCCGTTGCGGGCAATGCGAGCTGGTTTGAGCAGGTCGATGCTGTCGTAATAGCGTAGGGTGCGGCCGCTGACCCCGGACAGCTGTGCCAACTCGTTTACGGTGTATTCCATGGGTCTCTCACCTCCGGAAGGTAGGATACCCCTTGACGCTGCGGCAAGGTCAAGGGTTTTTTACAAAAAAATTCTGCCCTGAGTATGACACAGTTCCAGCGGAACCGTCAACCGGGCAGAAAAAAACTGCGGCAACAGCACCACAGAGTTACACTCAGCGCCATTGCCGCAGATACGATTTTATTGTTTTCCTGTGCCGACAGGGGTTGCACTTAGCAGCAGCCCTGTGCCTTCATGGCCTCAGCAACTTTCAGGAAGCCGGCGATGTTTGCGCCTGCCATGTAGTTGCCTTCCATGCCATAGGCCTTTGCTTCCTTGTCACAAGCGGCGAAGATGCTCTTCATGATGTCATGGAGCTTTGCGTCCACTTCTTCGAAGGTCCAGCCGTAACGGATGGAGTTCTGGCTCATTTCCAGGCCGGAGGTAGCTACGCCGCCTGCGTTGGCTGCCTTAGCGGGGCCGTAGAGCATCTTGTGAGCAAAGTACACTTCGATGGCGGCGGGGGTGGAGGGCATATTTGCGCCTTCGGAGACACAATAGCAGCCGTTCATCGCCAGCAGTTCTGCGTCTTCCTTGTCGATGTCGTTCTGGGTTGCGCAGGGCAGAGCGATGTCGCAGGGGATGGACCAGATGCCGTGGCCTTCATGATACTCTGCTTCGGGATGATAGGTCAGGTATTCCTTGATGCGCTTGCGTTCCACTTCCTTGATCTGGTGGATGGCAGCCAGGTCGATGCCGTTGGCGTCATAGATGTAGCCGTTGGAGTCGGACATGGCCACGACCTTCGCGCCCAGGGTGGTTGCCTTTTCGCAGGCGTAGATGGCCACGTTGCCGGAGCCGGAGATGACAACGGTCTGATCCTGAAAGCTCTTGCCGTTGGCCTTGAGCATTTCTTCGGTAAAGTAGCACAGGCCATAGCCGGTAGCCTCGGTACGAGCCAGGGAACCGCCATAAGCCAGGCCCTTGCCGGTGAGGACGCCGGTGAACTCGTTGGCCAGGCGCTTGTACTGACCGAACATGTAGCCGATCTCTCTTGCGCCAGTGCCGATGTCGCCAGCGGGAACATCGCAGTCTGCGCCGATGTGGCGATACAGCTCGGTCATGAAGCTCTGGCAGAAACGCATGACTTCCCCTTCGCTCTTGCCCTTGGGGTCGAAGTCGCTGCCGCCCTTTGCGCCGCCCATGGGCAGGGTGGTCAGGCTGTTCTTGAAGATCTGTTCAAAGCCCAGGAACTTGATGATGCCGATGTAGACAGAAGGATGGAGCCGGATGCCGCCCTTGTAGGGGCCGATGGCGGAGTTGAACTGGATGCGATAGCCGCGGTTGACCTGCACCTTGCCGTTGTCGTCCACCCAGGGGACGCGGAAGATGATCTGCCGTTCCGGTTCCACCAGGCGTTCCAGAACGCCGGCTTCTACCAGGTCGGGACGGGCTTCGATGACCGGTTCCAGGCTCTCCAGAACCTCGGTGACAGCCTGAATGAATTCCGGTTCGCCGGGATTCCGCTTTTCTACGGTTGCCAATACGTCCAACAGGTATGCATTCTTAATATTCATACGTCGATCATCCTTTTCACTGAAATTTGGAAGGCTTGCACTGAAGCATCTTGCAAGAAAACTTGTGACGCTCCCTCCTTTATGCAACATCCCATTCATTTTATTGCGCAATTTGTTGGAAATCTTCGGTCGAATGAAATATACGCCAATGCTTTTGCAACAAACCATGCTCAAAATTGCAAGATTTATTCTAGCAGAGAGTTGCCGGATTGTAAACCATTTTTTATTGATTTCTCCGGATACGTCCTTTTGCACAACCTTCCTCCCTCTTTTTTCTCCCCCTTTGTCCACTTTTTCCATCGTTTCTCCACAAAACGCCCAGTGCATGGCTCCTGCACTGGGCGTTTTATCATCCTGCGCTTTGTTCCTTTGTCAATGTGCCCTCTTACTGGGCGTGAATGACCTGATGATAGTGTTCCTCCGTGTCCACCTTTCCCACCGCAGAGAAGGCACATTGCGCCCACTGGAAGGTCTCCTGCGCCAGTGTCCGGATCTCCTCCGCTGTCACAGCGTCGTATGCGGCGATGATCTCTTCCTCGGTTCGCACCTTCTCCCCACGGAGGGCGGCGCGAGCCATGCTGTTCATCCGGGCGGTGGTGGACTCCAAGCCCATGAGCACGTTGGCCTTGGCCAGCTCCCGCACCCGGTTCAGCTCCTGCTCGGTGACGCCGTCCTGGGTGAACTGCTCCACCACCTGCCGGATGGCGGACAGTGCCTGCATCTCCGTCTCCTTGTTCAGGGCAGCGTAGATGGAGAAGGTGCCAGTCTCCTGGTAGCCGGAGCCGTAGGTATAGACGTTGTAGCACAGCCCCTGGCGCTCCCGCACCTCCTGGAACAGCCGGGAGGACATGCCGCCGCCCAGGATGGAAGACAGCAGCTGCATGGGGAACCGTCTGGGGTCGGTGTCCGAGATGGAGGGGAAGGTCAGCAGCAGGTGGTTCTGCTCGGTGGCCTTGCGCTTCAGGGTCATGGCGGGCTGGTACACGGCCGGCTTGCCGGGCTTCAGGTGACCCGGTTCCATGGCGGCGAAGCGCTCCATCAGCTCCTCCACAAAGGCATCTTCAAAGCTGCCGGCCAGGGAGACCACCACTCGGTCGGGAGTGTAGTGGCTCTGCTTGTACTCCTTGAGCCACTGTCCGGTCATCTTCTCCAAGGTGGACTTTTTGCCCAGGATGGGGCGGGCCAGAGAACTGCCCTTATAGATGGCAGCGCTCATCCGCTCCATCACCAGGTCAGCCGGGTCGTCGGCGTACATCCCGATCTCCTCCAGGATGACGCCCCGCTCTGTCTGCACATCTTCTTCCGCAAATTTGGCGTCGAAGAACATACTGCACAGGATGTCCGCCGCCTCCCGCAGGTGGGTGTTCAGGGCACGGCCATAGAAACAGGTACACTCCTTTGTGGTGAAGGCGTTCATCTGCCCGCCGATGGCGTCCATCCGCTGGGCCATTTCTCTTGCGGTGTGGGTGCTGGTGCCCTTGAAGAGCATATGCTCGATGAAGTGGGCGGCGCCGTTCTCACTGGCCTTTTCCTCCCGGGAGCCGGTGCCCACCCAGATGCCCAGGGCGGCACTGCTGACGGCGGGAACGTGTTCGGTGTAAAAGCGCACCCCATTAGGCAGGGTGGTGGTATGACAATCTAATCTCAACGCATACATCTCCTTCCCGGCCGGTGTCCGGCCTGGTCAAAACTGCCCGGAGGGACGCTTGCTGGTTCGTCCGTCCGGGCAGTGTTAGTTTGGGTTCTGTTGCCGAACTTCATCCGGCATTTTGGTGATTTAGTTCTGCTTTGCCAGCTTCTTGGCCTTGATCTCGCGGATGGCGTCAATGTGGCTCAGGTTCACACGACCCTTTTCGTCGATGTCGGTGACCTTGACCCAGATCATATCGCCCACGTTGACCGCGTCTTCCACCCGGCCGATGCGATGGTCAGCCAGCTTGGAGATGTGAACCATGCCGTCCTTGCCAGGAGCCAGTTCCACGAAGGCGCCGAACTTCAGGATGCGCACCACCTTGCCATAGTACAGGCTGCCCACTTCGGGGACGAAGACGATGGTGTCGATGGCCTTCTTAGCCAGCTCGCAGGAGGCGGTGTCGGGGGCAGAGATGAAGATCTCGCCGGTCTCTTCGATGTCGATCTTGGCACCAGAGTCCGCCTGAATCTTCTGGATGACCTTGCCGCCGGAGCCGATGACAGAGCGGATCATGTCGGTGGGGATCTTCATCTTGATCATCTTGGGGGCGTTGGGGCTGATCTCAGGACGAGGTTCGGGGATGACAGGCAGCATAATCTCGTCCAGGATGGCGCAGCGGGCGTCGAAGGTCTTTTCCAGGGCGTCCTTGATAATCTCCATGGTCAGACCATCATTCTTCAGGTCCATCTGGATGGCGGTGATGCCGGTCTTGGTGCCAGCCACCTTGAAGTCCATTTCGCCGTGGAAGTCTTCCACGCCCTGGATGTCGATGAAGGTCTGGAAGGCGCCGTTGTCGTCCTGGATGAGGCCGCAGGAGATGCCGGCGACGGGAGCGGTGATGGGCACGCCGGCGTCCATCAGAGCCAGGGTGGAACCGCAGACGGAACCCTGAGAGGTAGAGCCGTTGGAGGACAGAACCTCGGAGACCACACGGATGGCATAGGGGAAGTCAGATTCGGAGGGCAGGACGGGCAGCAGAGCCTTTTCAGCCAGAGCGCCGTGGCCATACTCTCTCCGGTTGGTGGAGCGGCCCCCTCTTGCCTCGCCGACGGAGTAGCCGGGGAAGTTGTAGTGGTGCATATAGCGCTTGGATTCTTCCTCCCAGATGTTGTCCAGCTTCTGGCTCATGGACAGGGTGTTCAGGGTGCAGACGGACAGAACCTGAGTCTGACCACGGGTGAACATACCGGAGCCATGTACCTTGGGCAGCAGACCCACTTCGGCAGCCAGAGGACGAATTTCATTAGAAGCACGGCCGTCCACACGGTGGCCTTCCAGGAGCCACTTCTTGACGATCTTCTTCTGGAATTTGTAGGTGATCTCCTCCATATACTGATCCATATCCGGATATTCTTCCAGGAACTGTTCATGGAGGTGGTCAATGAGGACGTTCCAGCGAGCTTCCCGCACGTTCTTGTCATCGGTATCCATGGCGGCCATAGCCTCTTCCATGCCGAAGTCCAGGATCTTCTGGAACAGCTCTTCGTTGAAGTCCGCATGGGGATAGTCGAACTTTTCCTTGCCGATCTCAGCCACCATCTGGTTGATGAGGGCGACCTGCTTCTTGGCTTCCTCGAAGCCCTGGCCGATGCCGTCCAGCATGACTTCGTTGGAGACCTGGTTAGCGCCTGCCTCGATCATGACCACCTTTTCACCAGTAGCCACCACGGTGGTCAGCATTTCGCTGACCTTGCGCTGTTCCTGGTTGGGGTTGATGACGATCTTGCCATCCACATAGCCCACGTTGACGCAGCCCACGGGGCCGTTCCAGGGGATGTCGGAGATGGCCAGAGCGGCGGAGGTGCCGATGGTAGCGGCGATCTCGGGCTGGCAGTCATAGTCCACGCTCAGGACGGTGCAGACCACGGCCACGTCATTGCGGAAGTCACTGGGGAACAGGGGACGGATGGGGCGGTCGATGCAGCGAGAGGCCAGGATGGCGTTCAGGCCGGGACGACCCTCTCTGCGCATGAAGGAGCCGGGGATACGGCCGACGGCGTACAGCTTTTCCTCGAAGTCCACGGACAGGGGGAAGAAGTCGATGCCGTCTCTGGGACGGGGGGCTGCGGTAGCGGTGCAGAGCACGGTGGTCTCGCCGTAGCGGACGACCACAGCGGCGTTAGCCAGCTCGCAGACCTTGCCCACTTCCAGCTTCAGGGGGCGGCCAGCCAGGTCCATCTCATATACTTTGTAATTGGGGAACTGTCGCTTGGTGATGATAGTAGACATTTGTTGTCCTCCTTTTCTAAAAAGATAGAGGGGACAGGGGCGCTCTTTAGCACTTGAAGGCAGGTCCGCTGCGCGCGGGCACATCTTCAACTGCTAAAAGGCGAAAGATCCCTGACCCCAATGGTGATGATTCGCTCTTTGGGTAAAAAAGAGCGTATTTACTTGGAGAGGCTGCCGAAAAGGAATTTCGGCAGCCTCACAAGGGCAGAGACTGCCCAAACGTCAGACTTACTTACGGATGCCCAGCTTAGCGATCAGCGCACGATAGCGTTCGATGTCCTTCTTTGCCAAATAGTCCAGCAGCTTACGGCGCTTACCGACCATCTTCAGCAGGCCGCGGCGGCTGTGGTTGTCGTGCTTGTGCACCTTCAGGTGCTCGGTCAGCTGCTGGATGCGAGCGGTCAGGATAGCGACCTGGACTTCGGGGGAACCGGTGTCGTTTTCGTGGGTCTTGTTTGCCTCGATGACGGCAGACTTTTCTTCTTTGCGGATCATGGTATTTCCACCTTTCTTGAATTTCGATGCCCGCAGGGCTGAGTCCCGGGCAGGTGAAACACGGCGCTGCCGCTGTATCCCCAAACCAGGCCCTGGGGTCTGTATGCCGCCTCCATCGACGCGGGCACACTATTAAAGAGGATACCACATCCGGCGCTGGTTGTAAAGCAAAAATTTTCTAGCCTTTTCGCCGAAGTTTTCCACAGGTTCCTTCTGATAAAACACATCCGTCCACGTATCACGCATCATTTGGGTGCTTTGTCCATCTGCACAAAGGCGGTGCTAAAAAATTATGAAAATTTTGTCGCTTTTTTGTGAATTTTCTCTTGTATAGAACGTTCGTTCATGGTACATTATAAGGACGAAGTTTTCCCCTGTTGTGCGGCTGTGCAATAGTGCGGCCAAGAGGATCACAACATGGGTTGGCTGTCTGTAGAAAAGGATTTGAGTCAGGGCTCAAGTCCTTTTCATTTTTTCTGCCTTCATACGCACACCATACAATACCACATCCAACTCACACTCAGCACCGTCATCGCCATCCCGGTCAGGTTCTCTGTCCAGATGCTCACCTTCTCCAGCCACTCCGGGATCCCCGGCGTGCGCTCCCACAGCCGAGGCTGTGCAGTCTGCTCCACCGGGACATAATCCTTCAGATAGAGCACCTGTCCCAAAGGTGGGTTCTGCTTTCTCATCGCATTCTGTTTCATGGATCATACCTCCTATGCTTCTGTATGACAGCTCGTCTTTCTGCTCCTATTATACAAAAGCCGGAGTCCAGAAATACGGACTATGCCCCTTCACGGGGCATTTTTTTCGCCCTTCTTTCCATCTGTTTTCCAGTGCCAGGAAACCGCCCCAAAGGGCAGCCCAGGACACGCCCCTTCGATGGCCAACAGCCGGTTGTACTTGGCCACCCGTTCTCCACGACTGGGTGCGCCTGCCTTGATCTGCCCGCAGCCAGCCGCCACAGCCAGGTCAGCCAAAAACGGGTCGCAGGTCTCCCCGCTCCGGTGGGAGAGCACCACGCCATATCCCGCGGACTGGGCCAATGCGATGGTCTCCATGGTCTCGGTGAGGGTGCCGATCTGGTTGGGCTTGATGAGGACGGCGTTGGCAGCCCCCAGCTGAATCCCGCGGGCAAGCCGGGCAGGGTTGGTCACAAACAGGTCATCCCCTACCAACTGCATCTGACCGCCCAGCTGCCGGGTCAGGATCTGCCAGCCTGTCCAGTCCTCTTCCCCTGCCCCATCCTCGATGGAACAGATAGGATAACGGCTGGCCCAGCTCTGCCAGCGCTCCAACAGCGCCTCTCGGGACAGGGCTTGGCCGGATTTGGTCAGGACATAGCCCTTATCCCCTGCCCACTCCGACGCAGCACAGTCCAGCGCGATGCAAAAGTCCTCTCCCGGCCGGTATCCAGCCTCTTCACCAGCCTTCAAGATGGCTTCAATGGCCGCCTCGTCAGAGGGCAGATTGGGCGCGTAACCGCCCTCGTCTCCCACGCCCTGGGCTGGGGTGCCCAGCTCTGCCAGAGTGGATTTCAAGGTGTGGAAAATGCAGCTGCACAGGTGCAGCGCCTGAGCAAAATTTCCCGCTCCCACCGGCACCACCATGAACTCCTGCACCTCCAGATTGTTGGCCGCATGGGCACCGCCGTTCAAAATGTTCATCATGGGCAGCGGCATCCGACTCCTGCCCACACCGCCTAGATATTCATACAACGGCAGTCCAGCCGCCAGTGCCGCCGTGCGTGCGGCTGCCAGGGAGACGCTCAAAATGGCGTTGGCGCCCAGGTGCCCCTTGTTCTCCGTGCCGTCCAACTCCAGCATCGCCCGGTCTAAGCCGGTCTGCTCCCGCACGTCCCAGCCCTTCAGCGCCTGGTTCAGCTCTGTCCGGACGTGTTCCACTGCTTTGCGCACGCCCTTGCCGCCGTAGCGTTTGGGGTCGCCGTCCCGCAGCTCCACCGCCTCATGGGCACCGGTGGAGGCGCCGGAGGGGACGGAGGCGGTACCCTGGACACCGCTGATCAAGGTCACGGTGGTCTCAATGGTGGGATTGCCCCGGGAGTCCAAAATCTCCCGTGCGTCGATGTGCGCGATGCGCCACTGTTCGTTCATTTTTTTGCCCCTTTCCCGTGTGATTTCTTTCAGTATGCCCGGATAGGGGTTGAGAAAACCAGGTTATCCTCCCATTCTCACTGTGCCAGCGCCTTTGTCATCCGTTTCATCTCAGTGACCGCATAGAACAAGACCACCAGCTCGGTGATAGGCATGGCCAGCCAGATGGAATCCGCTCCGGTCAGGACGGGCAGAAGCAGAATCAAGACGCCGCTGATGACGCACCCACGTGCCACAGAGACCACGAAGGCCGCCTTGGGCTTCATGATGGCCTGGAAATAGTAGGTAGAGAAGATGTTCAGGGGCAGGAAGAGGAAGGAGATAGCGTACAGGCGGATGATGGCGGGGGCGATCTCCAAAATCCGCTGGGTAGGCTGCATGAAAATGCGGACATACAGGTTCGGACAGGCCATGCTGACCGCCGTCCAGAACAGGCCGAAGAAGATTGCCGTCCCCAACGCCAAGCGCAGGGTCTCTCGAATCCGGTCGCCCTTCCCCGCTCCGAAATTGGTGGAGATGATAGGCTGTGCTGCCTGCCCCACGCTGTAGGCACAGCACTGGACAAAGGTGCTGACGTTGATGATGGGGCCGTAGACCGCCAGGGCGTCGGTGCCCAGGTACTTCATGATCTGCCGGTTGAACAGCACGGTCAGGATGCCCATGGCCACGTCAATGAAGAAGGTGGAAAAGCCGGTGACGGAGATCTCTCGGAATTTCCGCAGCCCTTGTTCCACTTTGACCAGACGCAGGGTGTTCTTACGGCTGAAAAAGTGGGTGAGCATGACAACAAAGGAGATACCGGAACCGATGGCAGTAGCAAGCCCCGCCCCGTAGATACCCATATCACAGGTGAACACGAAAAAGTAGTCGCCAACTATGTTGAACAGGCCACCTGCCAGCACGCCCATGGTGGCAAGCCCCGGGCTTTTGTCGTTGCGCAGGAAGGCCGCCAACATCTGGTTGAACAAAAACAGCGGGAACACCAGCTTGATGGGCTGCATATACCGCCGCGCCATCGCCAGCAGCGTCTCGTCCGCACCGAAGAAGGTCAGGATTGGTGCTTCAAAAGCCAACACCCCTACCCATGCCAGAATAGCCAAGAGCACAGAGCCTAGGACGGCCATGGTAAAATACTGATTCTCTTCTCCGTCGTTTTGTTCCGCCCCCCGTTTGGCACTGAAGATGACGCTGCCGCCAATGCCCATGAGCAGACCCAAGCTGTAGATGATGTTCCACACCGGCGCCACCACAGCCAAGGCTGCCGTGCCATCGGGTCCGTGGTACTGCCCCACCATGGCCATGTCCACGATGGAGTAGACCGACGTGATCATGGCGCTGCCGAAGGCCGCGGACAGGTAACGGAAGTAGATACGCTTGATGTTTCCAGTCAGGAAATCCATGTGAATTCCTCCTTATCTCAAAATAAAAAGCCGGATAAAGAACAGACATTTCAGACTGTGCCTTATCCGGCTCTTGTTTCCTTGAACAATTCGCCCTCCGACGACAAGGGCATTGTATCATGAGGGGAAGGATCCTGTCAACCGCCTCTATTTCGCGTTTTGATGTAGCAATAGACTGCGCTGAACACATCCACGCAGAAGAGGCACTGCGCCACACTGTGGATGACCAGCGTCTTTCGTGACACCTTGCCCTCTCTACAACAACACAGCAAACCGCTGATGCCATACATGGTGGAGGCTAGCAGCAGAGTGTAGTCAAAGAGGAAAAGGAATGGGATCATGGGGATGATGAGGACGTTGGTCACCAACACCACGGCGAACACAAAGAGGTACACCGGGATATTGCAGAGTTTCAGCAGCAGATTCCAGAATAGAATCCGTCGCCCGTCATAACCCAACCTGGGCAGGAGGAACGCATAGACCATATTACACAGCAGCACAACCCCAAATAGCGCAAGCACCACGAGCAGACTGCCACCTGTATCCTCCGTCGTCTGAAGCAGGCAGCTGCCCAAAAAGCCATAGGGCGCGATCAACAGCAATAGCATTGGAATTCGTTTCACAGCAATCATCCTCAAAGAAGAAACCGCCAAAAAAGTCCTGCATTTTTGGCGGTTTTCTCCGTATCATCTATCAAAAATCAGACAATGAGCGTCTTCCCGTTCATCTCTGCCGGCTTCTCCAACCCCATCAGATCCAGCATAGTGGGCGCAATATCGGCCAAAATGCCATCTCGCAGCTGGACGCTGGCACCGACGATGCAGAAGGGCACCGGGTTGGTGGTGTGGGCGGTCATGGGGGACACGCCGTCGTCCTGGAACATCTGCTCGCTGTTGCCGTGGTCGGCGGTGATGAGGGTGATGCCGCCCATCTTGCTGGTGGCTTCCACCACTTGTCCCACGCAGCGGTCTACCGTCTCCACAGCCAGGCGAGCGGCTTCGTAGACGCCGGTGTGACCGACCATATCGCAGTTGGCGAAGTTCAGGATGATGACGTCATAATTGCCGCTCTCGATCCGTTCCACGCAGGCGGCAGCTACTTCATTGGCGGACATATCCGGCTTCATGTCATAAGTAGCCACCTTGGGGGACGGGATGAGCACCCGTTCTTCTCCGGGGAACACGGTCTCCACGCCGCCGTTGAAGAAGAAGGTCACGTGGGCATACTTCTCTGTCTCCGCAATGCGCAGCTGGGTCAGACCCAGCTTGGAGATATACTCGCCAAAGACGTTCTTCAGCGCCTCACTGGGGTAAGCCACCTCCACGTTCGGCATACTGGCGTCGTAACAAGTGGTGCAGACGAACTGGACCGGGAAGAAGCCCTTCTTCCGCTCGAACCCGTCAAAGTCCGGGTCCACCAAGGTGCGAGTGATCTGCCGTGCCCGGTCGGGGCGGAAGTTCATGAAGATGACCGTGTCATTGGGCTGGATCTCCGCCTCTTTCACACAGACCACCGGGGTCATGAACTCGTCGGTGACCTCCTTATTATAGGAACCCTGCACGGCATCCAACGGGTCGGGGATATAGGTGGCTTCCCCGTAGACCATGGCTGCATAGGCTTTCTCCGTCCGATCCCAGTTGGTGTCTCGATCCATGGC
>CAKTQP010000052.1 GCA_934597165.1 uncultured Oscillospiraceae bacterium | reverse complement strand
CAAGCGCCTGTCGCAGGGAGAAAAAAGGTTCCGGACAGGCGCTTTTTCTGCATAGATCAAGAATAGAAAGGAAGAAACCGATGAAAAAAAGATTGTTATCGCTGCTGCTGGCGCTGACCATGACCCTGTCCCTGGTCACCACCGGCGCATGGGCGGCAGGCAAGCAGACGGCTGACCCCATCCGGGTCACCGTGACCATCGCAAACCAGGGCGCCATCGCCGTGGGCAAGAACAACACCCTCATGGCACAGGTGCCGGTGACGGTCACTGACCGGAACGGGGATGGTGCGTTCACCTATGACGAAGCGATGGTGGCCGCTCATGAGGCTTATTATGAGGAAGGCAAGGATGGCTTTGAGCTCAACGCCTCCTCCGGCTGGGTCACAAAGCTGTGGGGCGAAACGGGCTACAGCAGCTATTATCAGAATAACAACTCTTTTACGGAGTTAGTCAATGCGCAACCCATCGAAAATGGGGATGACCTGTCTGCGTTTGTCTACTTGGATGCGGACAAAACTTCTGATAAGTATGGCTTCTTTGACCAGAGCACAGCGTCCGTCAAGACTGGCGAAAAGCTGGCACTGAACCTCCAGGGGACTGGGTATGACGAAAATTGGAGTCTGATCACAGCACCGGTCAATAACGCTGAGCTGATCACCATTGATAAGGAGGGTGCATTCCACGAGTTGAATGTGACCACCGATGCCAACGGCGACGCCACCATCTCCTTCAGCCAGGCTGGTACCTATGTGGTCTCTGCCTATGGCAATGACGATATTCTGGTGCCTCCCGTCTGTATGGTTACGGTTACGGACACTACCCCGTCCAAGGATCTGACCAAAGAGGCCACCAGCGCCATCGCCAACTGCGTCACCGGCTATCAGGCAGCGGACAAGGCGGCCACTTGCCAGTTCGGTGCGGAATGGGTCATGCTGGGTCGTATCCGTGCCCTGGACGGCGCTCAGGGTTGGAAGAATAAGGACGCAGACATCCAGACCTACGCAGCCAGTGTGATGACGGCTATCAAGAATGGCAAGCTCAGCCGCGAGACCGTCCCCACCACCATCGCGCGCGTCATCTTGACCCTGAACGCCCTGGGGCTGGATGCCACCAACTTCTGCGGCCAGAATTTGCCTGCTTGGCTGTATGAAAATCAGAATTATAAGAATTACGCGTCCAACGACCTGATCTGGGGGCTTATCGCGCTGAACAGCGGTGATTACTCTGCACCCAAAGCGTATCAGGAAGCGCTGATCGACCATCTGACCGACTACCAGCATGAAAAGACTGGCGGGTTCTTCTATTCCTCCGGATTTGCAAAAGACAGCGTGGATATGACTGCCATGGCAATGATCGCCTTGACTCCCTACCAGGAGAGCAATGCTAAGGCGAAGAAAATGTACGACAGCGGCTGGAAATTCATTGAATCCTACAGACGGGCACAGGGCAACTATAAGGATCCTCAGCTGGAATCGGACGGTTGCTGTACCAATGCCTATGTTGTGATCGCGAAGGCTGCTGCCGGACAGGCGGATTACAAAATGGATGCGGCAGTATCCTGGATGCTGGAAAGTTATCTGGTGAAGAATGGGTTCCAGTACAATGGGAAGCTCAACGGCCTGTCCACCTACCAGGGCATGATGTCCATGGCTGCCTACCAGCGTGCCAAGGCGGGCGAAAAAAGCCTGTTCGACATGAGCGACGTCTCCAAGCGGGTCATCCAGGTGGCACAGCCCAAGCTGAGCGGTTTCAGAACCTACAACGGCAAAAAGCAGACCGCGCCTCTGGCCGCCAGCGGTTTTTATACCATCTCCGGCACCACCTCCTCCACCGCTGTGGGCAAGTACACCGCAACGGTGACCCTGAGCGACAAGACCAACACCACCTGGGCGGACGGCTCCACCGATGACCTGACGCTGACTTGGGAGATCGTCCCGGCGTCCAACACCATCATTGTCAAGAACGTCACCAAGACCACTTCCACCAAGGCTCAGACCGTCAAGCTGGGCGCCAAGGCCAAGGAGAGCGCCAAGCTGACCTACAAGTCTGACAACAAGTCCGTGAAGGTGGACAAGAATGGCGCGGTCACCATCGCCAAGAACTTCGTGGGCAAGGCCACCATCACCATCACCGCCGCGCCCACTTCTAGCAAGAACTACAAGGCTACCACCAAGAAGGTCACCGTCACCGTCAACCCGGCAGGGGTCAAGCTCACCAGCGTGAAGAACTACAAGGGCAAGAAGCTCAAGGCGTCCTGGAAGAAGAACACCAAGGTCACCGGCTATCAGGTGCAGTACAGTACCTCTTCCAAGTTCAAGAGCGCCAAGACGGTCACCGTCAAGGGCTACAAGAGCACCAGCAAGACCATCACCAAGCTGACCAAGAATAAGAAGTATTATGTTCGCGTCCGCACCTACAAGACGGTGGGCAAGACCAACTACTATTCCGGTTGGAGCGGCGCAAAGTCGGTCACCATCAAAAAATAAGTCCATTCATCCATTCACATACCATTCAACCAAACACACTCAGCGAAGGAGCCGGGCATCTGCCTGGCTCCTTCCACTTGAAAAAAGAGCAAAAATAGCGTAAAATAAAGCCAATTCTATGTTAGAAAGGGATGGGACCCCATGGGCAAAGGATGGCTCATCGCGTTGGCCGTGATTGTGGTGCTGGCGGCGGTGCTCTATGGCAGCTGTTTGCTGCTCTTCCGCACCGGTGCAGAGGTGAAATTCCGCTTCGGCGAACCGAAAAAGAAGGGCAAGCCCAGCAACAATCCTGCCGTCCTGGCCATGCGCACCCTACAGGCACAGGGGCAGGACTGGATGAAACAGCAGCCCTTCCAGACCGTCTCCATCCAGAGTCGGGACGGCCTGACCCTCATCGGCCACTGGCTGCCTTGCCCGGACGCTCAGCGGACGGTGCTGCTCTGCCACGGCTGGAAGGGGAGCTGGCAGGAGAACATGGTGGTCTTCGGGCCCTTCTTGCAGGGGCAGCAGTGCAACCTGCTCTTCATGGAGCAGCGCGGCCACGGGGAGAGCGAGGGGAAGTACCTGGGCTTCGGCGTGCTGGAGCGGCACGACTGCCTGGGCTGGGTCCGGTGGATGCAGGAGCACACCCCGTCTGACCTGCCCATCTACCTCATGGGCGGTTCCCTAGGTGCGGCAACAGTGCTGATGACCAGCGGGTTCGACCTGCCGGAGCAGGTTCATGGCATCATCGCCGACTGCGGGTTCGTGTCGCCGGAGGAGCAGATCGGGCAGACCCTGAAAGCCTGGTGGCACCTGCCGCGGCAGCCCTTTTTGTTCATCGCCGACCGCATCGCCCGCCGCAAAGCTGGGTTCTCCTTTTGGGAGTACTCCACCCTGAAAGCCATGGAGACCAACACCAAGCCCATCCTGTTCATCCACGGCATGGAAGACCGCTTCGTGCCCACGGAGGGGACGCTGAAGAACTACAACGCCTGTCGGGCGGAGAAGGAGCTGTTTTTGGTGGAAGGCGCCCGGCATATGCAGAGCTACCTGCTGGCCACGGCGGAGTATCAGGAGCGGCTGAACCGCTTTTTCGTCCAGCATGATAAAGAGAAGGAGGGAGCCACATGAAAAAAGCGCTGCGCATCATCCTGTTGGTGCTCTTCATCGGCGTATTCGTCTACAGCGGCTGGAACCTGGCCACCTACTACCTGGCCGCCCACCAGCAGGAACAGACCGTCAGCGGTCTGCGGGAACAGCTGGTGGAGGAGGACGACTCCTATGAGCTGAACGCCGACGGCATCCTGAAACGCTACGAAAAGCTGTACGCCGAGAACCCGGACATGATCGGCTGGCTCAGCGTCAAGGACACCCCCATCGATTACCCGGTCATGCAGCGGAAAGGGGATGGGGAGTACTACCTCCACCGGGATTTCTACGAAAAAGACGCCTCCGCCGGCTGCCTGTTCCTGGAGGAGCGCTGCGACGCGGACAAGCCCTCCACCAATCTCATCGTCTACGGACACCACATGAAGAACGGCGATATGTTCGGCCACCTGGTGGACTACGAGGACCACGAGTTCTACCGGAAACACCGCTTCTTCACCTTTGACACCATCCACGAGCACCGGGAATACCAGGTGCTGTCCGTGTTCCGCTCGGAAGCCTATCCGGAGGACGACACGGAGCACTTCCACTACTACGACTTCATCCAGGCCAAGGACAAGGCCGACTTTGACACCTATGTGAAGGAGGTCACCCAGCGTTCCCAGTACGTCACCGGCGTGACCGCCGAGTACGGGGACGAGCTGCTCACCCTGTCCACCTGCGCCTACCACACCGAAGAGGGACGGTTTGTAGTCGTGGCGAAACGGGTCAAATAAAGACGAAAAACACCCAGAATCCTAGGATTCTGGGTGTTTTTATGCGCTTATTAAAATAGCCTCGCAGAGTTCCGGCAGAATGCCGGAATAAAGTGAAATTCATTTTTTCCGGCGGCGTGTACGTCGGAAAAAATACTTATCAGCCGGGTAAGTGTGCGAGCGTAGCGAGTGCATGCACACGGCTGCAACCTCAGCCAAATGCAAGCATTTGGCTGAATTTTTAGGATACGGCTTTTCTAATGATGTCATACAATACCGGTTTCATATTGTCAATGTTGTCCGGCGTGTGCTCGATGATAGCGGAATAAGCCACCGAACCCACCATCTCCATGAGCACGTACACTAGGTTGATGATCTCCGCCTCGGTGCGATCCTGCATGGCGGGACTGTTGCGGATGGTGTCCCGGAGCTGCTCCAGGACCGGGTCGCTGGTGTGCAGCTCGGCGTCCAGGACGGGACGCCAGGTAAAATTCCGGCGGAGGACGGAGAGGGTGAGGGGGTCTTGCTTGAAGTATTCCAAAATATAATCCACCAGGCTGACCACCCGGTCGGCCAGGCAGGCGGAGTCCTCCGTGGCCAGGTGGACGCAGGCGTTGCGGAAGACCTTGTGGCAGATCTGCATGACCAGGGCGTCCAGGATCTCGGTCTTGTCCCGGAAGTAGAGGTAAAACGTCCCCTTGGCCACCTTCGCCTCCTTCACGATGTCGTTGATGGTGGTGTTGGCGGCTCCTTTTTCCTGGAAGAGGGTATAGGCAGCGTCCAAGAGGCGCTTGCGCTTGGCGGCCTTTTTCTGTTCTAATACATTCTCCATCGCGGATCATGCTCCTTTTCCTGACGATTCAGTATCCCTAGTATACGCTGGAAATGGGCAGAGGACAAGCGGTAAAATCAGCAAAAGAATGACTTTCGGTCATTTTGTGAAGTTGGCACAGAAAACAGTTCTGACTTTTGGTCATTTTTTCGGTTGCAATCTGACCCGCCCTATAGTAAACTGTGTACGCAATGAAAAATGACCGTTGGTCAAAATGGAAGGAAGGGATCACGGTGCTGAAATTCGGCGAAAAGATCGTCAAACTGCGCATACCCATTCTCATCATCAGTATCCTCCTGCTGATTCCCTCAGCGATCGGATACTTCAACACCCGCATCAACTACGACATCCTGTATTACCTGCCCAAGGACATCGACACCATGCAGGGTCAGGACATCCTGTTGGATGACTTCGGGAAAGGCGCGTATGCGTTGTTTGTCTGTGAGGGGATGGAGTACAAGGACGTCGCCAACCTCAAAACCGACATTGAAAACGTAGACCACGTGGCACAGGTCATCTGGTATGACTCCGTTGCCGACCTGTCTGTTCCGGTGGATGTCCTGCCGGATAAGATCAAGGATGTGTTCAACTCCGAGGACGGGAACGCCACCTTGATGGCCATCTTCTTCGACACCACCACTTCGGCGGACGAGACCATGGATGCCATTGAGGAGATCCGGAGCATCTCCGGGAAGCAGTGCTTCTTGTCCAGTATGTCCGCCATCGTCACGGACACCAAGAACCTGGTCAATCAGGAATTGGTCCCCTACGTCGTCATCGCCGTGGTGCTCTGCTGCATCGTCCTAGCGGTGACCATGGACTCCTTTGTCATCCCGGTGCTGTTCATGCTGAGCATCGGCATGGCCATCATCTACAACCTGGGCACCAACGTGTTCAAAGGGGAGATCTCCTTCATCACCATGTCCCTGGTGGCTGTCCTCCAGTTGGGCGTGACCATGGACTACTCCATCTTCCTATGGGGCAGCTACAAGGAGCAGCGGGAGACCATAGCGGATAAGAATGAGGCAATGGCGCACGCCATCGCCGCCACCATCACCTCGGTCACCGGTTCCTCTCTGACCACCATCGCCGGCTTCATCGCCCTCTGCTTCATGAGCTTCACCTTGGGCCTGGACATGGGCGTGGTCATGGCTAAGGGCGTCCTGCTGGGCGTCATCTGCTGTGTCACCGTACTGCCGTCCCTCATCCTGGTCTTTGACAAGGCCATCTGGAAGACCGCTCACAAGACCGTCCACCTGCCCACCGATGGCTTGAGCGAGTTCGTCATGAAGCACTACAAGCTGTTCGCTGTTATTATGGTAGTGCTGTGGATCCCGGCCCTATACGGCAACGCCAACTACAACGTCTACTACAAGCTGGACAACAGCTTGCCCGATTACCTGCCCTCCGTGCAGGCCAACCAGGAGCTGAACAAAAAGTTCGATATGAACTCCGTGGAAATGATCCTCTGTCGGGATGATCTGTCCCAGAAGGAGGTCAAGGCCATGCTGAAAGAGATTCAGAACGTGGACGGCATCAACTTCGCCATGGGTCTAGACTCCCTCACCGGCGACCTGGTGCCCGACGAGCTGATTCCCCAGTCGGCACGGGAGAAAATGGAAAGCGGCGGCTATCAGCTGCTGATGCTCAGCTCCAAATATGAGGTTGCCACCGACGAGGTCAACGACCAGTGCAACAAGGTGGAACAGATTTTGAAGAAGTACGATGAGAAGGGAATGCTCATCGGCGAAGCACCCTGTACCCGTGACCTGATCAAGATCACCGACCACGACTTCATGGTGGTCAGCGCCGTCTCCATCCTGGCCATCTTCGTCATCATCCTGCTGGTGCTGAAATCCATCTCCCTGCCGGTCATCCTGGTGGCCGTCATCGAGCTGGCCATCTACATCAACATGGCTCTGGCCTACTTCACCGGCACTACGCTGCCCTTCATCGCTTCGATCTGTATCGGCACCATCCAGTTGGGCGCTACCGTGGACTACGCCATCCTGATGACCACCCGGTACAAGAAGGAGCGTATGGCTGGCTGCTCCAAGGAGGAGGCCGTCAAGATCGCCTTGTCTACCTCCATCCACTCGGTCATGTCCAGCGCCTTGGGCTTCTTCGCCGCCACCATCGGTGTCGGCATCTACTCTGACGTGGACTTGATCGGCTCCCTGTGCCTGCTCATGGCTCGCGGCGCCATCATCAGTATGTTTGTTGTCATCTTTATCATGCCCAGCATGTATATGCTGCTTGATAAACTCATCTGTAAAACCACCCTCGGCTTACGCAATACGGTGGATGTCTAAGGAGGGACTTTGAGATGAAAAAAAGAATGTTATCTCTGGCTCTGGCAGTGGGTATGACCCTGGCCACCCTGACCGGCTGCGGCAGCAGCACCAGCGCTTCCAGTGAGAGCAGCGCGGACAGCACTGCCGCCAGCGCCGACCCGGTGACCACTGCGGCAGAGCAGTTGTTGAAGCACAGCGACACCGCTGGCAAGGAAGAGACCGTCTACGTCATCGCAGACGCCAACGGCAAGGCCAACAAGGTCATCGTCAGCGAATGGCTGAAGAACCAGAAGGGTTCCGATACCTTGAAAGATAAGTCCAACCTGAAGGACGTCAAGAACGTCAAGGGCGACCAGGACTTCACCAAGGGCAGCGGCGATGAGCTGACTTGGAACGCCAAGGGCAGCGACATCTACTATCAGGGCACCAGTGACAAGCAGCTGCCCGTGGATGTGACCATCACTTATAAGCTCAACGGCAAGACCGTTTCCGCCAAGGAGCTGGACGGTGCTTCCGGCAAGCTGACCATCGAATTCAACTACAAGAACAACACCGGCAAGACCCAGAAGGTCAACGGCAAGAACGTGACCATCTACCAGCCCTTCCTGATGGTCTCCGGCCTCATGGTGGACAACGACAAGATGTCCAACGTGGAGGTCACCAACGGCAAGGTCATCAACAGCGGCGACAAGACGGTCGTTGTGGGGATGGCACTGCCTGGCTTGGAAGAGAGCCTGGGTCTGGCCAACCTGACCGACAGCGACGGCAAGAAGATCGACATCGACGTGCCCCAGAAGGTCACCATCAAAGCCGACGTCTCCGACTTCTCCCTGCTCACCACCGTCACCCTGGCGGAGAACAGCGCACTGGAAGAGCTGAACCTGGACGACGTGGACTCCGTTGACGACCTGAAGGACTCCCTGAAAAAGCTGGGCGACAGCTCCAAGGAGCTGGTGGACGGCAGCAAGAAGCTGGAAGACGGCGTAGGCGAGCTCAACGACAAGAGCGGCGACCTGGCCGACGGCGTGGACAAAGTGAATCAGGGTGCCAAGGATCTCAGCGACGGTGCCAAGGACCTGAACGACGGCGCCAATGACCTGAATCAGGGCGCAAAGGATCTGGACGACGGCACCAACGAGCTGGCCACCCAGGTCAAGGATCTGCCCAGCTCTGCTCAGCAGCTGCTGGACGGCGCCAAGAGCATCAAGTCCGCCCTGGGCAACGCCGACAGCGAGACCCAGACCATCTACACCGGCGCAGCTGCCATCGAGGACGGCGCACAGCAGATGGCTGACAACCTGAAGAACACCAACGGCAAGAGCATCTACGAAGCCGCAGCCGGCATCCAGGACGGTGCCGCAAAGGTCACCGCTGGCGCTGACAAGCTGTCCGATGGGCTGAATGGCCTGAATGGGTACTTGAGCACATCTATCGATACGCTTCAGGCAGCACAAAAGCAGGTGCAACAGCTGATGCAGGCCAATCCGGACGACAGTGATGCGTATAATACTGTATTGACTAGCATCGGGAAAAGCATCCAACTTCAGCAGGGTGTCCAGCAGCAACTCACTGGCAGCTGCCAGTCTGGCATCACCAGCATCAAGGATGGCGCAGCCCTCATCGACACCTACGCCGGCAAGATCGCCGACGGCTCTGAGAGTCTGGTGAAAGGCGCAGCAAAGCTGGAGGCTGGCGCAAAGGCCATCCAGAGCGGCGTGGACACCATGGTCTCCGGCAACAACGGCCAGAACCTGAACACCATGATCGCAGGTCTCAGCATGCTGAGCCAGCAGAGCGGTAAGCTGGTAGCTGGCACCCAGAAGCTGGCAGACGGCTCCGGCAAGCTGCTGGCAGGCACCGACGCCCTGACCGACGGCACCAGCACCCTCAGCGACGGCGCAGGCAAGCTGGCAGACGGCACCGGCGACCTGGCAGACGGCACCGACAAGCTTATCAGCGGCATCGGCGAACTGCTGGACGGCTCCAAGGATCTGGCCGAAGGCATGGCCAAGTTCGACGAGGAAGGCATCCAGAAGCTGACCAGCCTCACCGACGGCGACCTGGGCGACATCGTGGATCGCCTGGAGGCTGTGCAGGACTACGCCAAGGAAAACAAGTCCTACGGCGGCTGCCCCACTGGCTTGGAATGCAGCACCAAGTTCATCTACAAGACCGATTCCATCGGGGAATGATACAATATAATATAAGAAAAGAGCGAACCGATTTCGGTTCGCTCTTTTTCGCTGTCGTGTTCCGTTCACCAGTTCTCAATGGCTGCCCTGGTGGCGCGATCCACATCCATCCGGGTGGCCTGGCACTCCTTGGGATGGGCTTTGGCGGACTTGAAGATCTTCCCCACAAAGGCGTTGACGGCAAAGGCCGGCAGCGCCGCCAGGAACACCCCTTGGGGGAAGACGAAGTGGGTGCCGTACCGGTAGGTGTGTACCTCATAGTCGTAGGGGAAATCGTGGGCTTTCAGACGAGCCTCCATCCGGCGGATATACTTCACCGTGTCCCACAGCGTGTCGTCCTCCGCGCCGAAGAACACAATTTTCCCCCGGATCTGCTCCACCGGGATATACGCCTCCTCTGGGATGCCGCAGGCTTCCACGTGGGCGAACAGGGCGCGGCCGCTCAGCTCACCGGCGTCCTTGGTGGCTTTGCCGTAGGACAGGTTGTAGTAGTCCTCGTCGGAGAGCTGGAAGGGGGCGTAGGGGAGGGGCTTGCCCCGGTAGGTGAGGGTGGACTCGCTCGGTGCGGGCCATTCGGGGATGTGGCCGTCCTTCTTACCCTTGAAAAAGCCCTGCATCACGTGGTCGCTGGGGGTGTAAGCCAGCACCAACGACAGGTCGGGCAGATGGGCTGCCGCCGCCAGACTGAGCATCCCAGTGGTGGAGCCGCCGGCCATGCCAATCTTCTCGATGCCCTGCTCCCGCAGCCACTGGATGACCTCCTCCAGACACTCCAGCGGGAAGCTGTGGCAGCCGGAATAGGGCTTTCCGTCCTGGTTGGGGGCGATGGCGGCCACGCCCGCGCCCAGGCCGGTCATATACTTGGCGCAGGCTTTGACCATGGTGTCGTGGTCGCTGTCCCCCATCATCAACAGCAGCGCCTTCTTGGACGGGGACTTGGTGGGGTAGTACGCCCAGGTGAAGCCGTTTCGTTTCACTCGTATGCTTTTCATGGGAAGCCTCCTGTTCTATTTCTCAGTTCTGCTTCGCAAACTCTACTATTTTCTCCCACCTGATTTTATCATATTCCTCCAATTTGGGCAAGACGAACCAGCAGGCGAGAGGAAGCAAGTCAATTATTTCGGTTGAAAACTTTGGAATCTCACAAAAAAAGTGACGCTTTTTGCCGGAAACACAGGCAAACGGTTGATACGGCACAGGTTCCATGCTATAATCATCCTGTATAGGAAGCAAAAGACACACAGGAACTGGAAGGTGCTTCAAAAACCTGCCTATTTTGTCAGTTTACCCCGCTGCGGGGAAAAGGAGGAACGGGGAAGGATGAACCGATCGCTGAAAAAAACATGGAATCTCCTCAGCAGTATCCTCGTCGCGCTGGTCGTGATCGTAACGCTGCTCCTGGTGGGCGCGAGAGTCGTTGGACTGCAAGTGTTCAGCGTCCTCTCCGGCTCCATGGAGCCGACTTATCACACCGGCGCCTTGCTCTATGTCAAAAAGGTGGACCCCAGCACCATCCAAACGGGGCAGGTCATCACCTTCCTGCTGGACGAGGACACCACCGCTACCCACCGGGTGGTGGACATCGTGCCCGACGAGGACGACCCCTCTGTGCTCCGCTTCCGCACCAAGGGCGACGCCAACCAGGCAGCGGACGGGGAGCTGGTGTACTACAAAAATGTGGTGGGCACGCCGGTCTTTTCCATCCCGTATCTGGGCTATGTGGCCGAGTACATCCGCCGCCCGCCGGGCACCTACGCCCTGGTCGCTGTGGTGGCGCTGCTGCTCTTCCTGCTCATCCTGCCGGAGGTGTTCGCCGGGAAGAAGAAGAGGGCGTAGGACGCGCCTGGGTCATTGGAATGAGGGTACTGCCGGAAGGCTCCCGATAGATGTAACAGCAAAATAAAGAGATGCAAGGAGGTTTTCACAAATGAAAACGAGAAGAAACGCACTGCTGCTGAGCTTTTGCGCGGTGCTGCTGGTAGTCGCTTCCGTGTTTGGCACGGTGGCATACATGACGTCTAAGGACGAGGTCAAGAACACCTTTACCGTCGGCAAGGTGGCCATCAACCTGGACGAAGCCAAGGTCACGGAAGACGGCAAGCCCGTGGAAGGCGCGGATCGCGTGAAGGAGAACAGCTACAAGCTGGTCCCCGGCCTGACCTACACCAAGGATCCTATGGTCACCGTCCTGGACGGCAGTGAGGCATCCTATGTCCGTATGAAGGTCACCTTCAACAACGCCAGCCAGATCATCAAAATGTGCACTAATCCTGAGTACGCTGATGAGGTGACCGGCATTGAAAACGCTTTCCCCCTCATCCGCATGGTCAACTTTGTGGAAGCAAACGCAGCTAAGTGGGACGGCATCATTCCTGACAATGATGTTGAGACCGAAGAGATGCTGGACAACTCCAAGTACTTCGCCTATGACGAAGCAAATGACACCCTGACCTACTACTTCTACTACAACGAGACCGTCGCAGCCCCCAATGGCGACGTGGAACTGCCCGTGCTGTTCGACGGCATCCGTGTTCCCACTTGGGTCAGCGGTGACCAGCTGAAGGAACTGGACGGCTTCCAGATCAACGTGGAGGCCGAAGCCATCCAGGCTGCCGGTTTTGACAGCGCGGACGACGCTTGGGAAGCCTTTGCATAACCCGACGATCCTCTGACCGATCATGGCTCTCTACCCTCCGGGGTACAGGCCATACCGCAAAGAAACCGAACGAATTGGAAAGGAGCGAAGAGGATGAAACGTAGAGTGTTGATCCTGTCGGCGTTGGCCCTGTTAGCGGCCCTGTTCGCCGCCGGGACCATTGCATATTTCACCGCAGAAGGGCAGGCACATAACGTCATCACCACCGGCGGCGTGGACATCGCCGTCCAGGAATGGGCGGACGAGGCCAAGACCCAGCCTTTTGAAGATCTCACCGGCGTCATGCCCGGCACCACCGTCACCAAGATCGCCGAGGTCAAGAACACCGGCGCGGCAGACGCATGGGTGCGGGTGCAGGT
>CAKTQP010000051.1 GCA_934597165.1 uncultured Oscillospiraceae bacterium | reverse complement strand
GCGAAAAACCACAGCACCTTATGCACCACCGGCGTCCCGGTCAGTGCCGTCAGCGCCTCGCTGTACAGCTCCACCTGTCCCCGATAGGACTGGGCCCGCGCCTCTGCCGTCTCCGGCGTCACCTGGTCGGTCTTGAAGTCGATGACCGTCAGGCCGTCCCCGCCGGTGAAGCAGCAGTCCACCACGCCCTGTAACAGCATGGTCTCCCCTTCCGGCGCGTCCGGGTGGTAGCGGCGGGCGGGCATGAGGGTGGAGAACTTGAACTCTCGGCGCAAGTCAGACGCCATCCGCGCCTGCCAGCCCCAATCGGACGCCCAAAAGGCGGCGATCTGAGCGGCGTTCACCGCTTTCCCCTGCGCCGGCGTCAGCCAGCCGCCGTCCACCAGCCGCTGGACTTCCTGTTTGACGCGCTTGGTCTCCACCGCCTCATCCAGGTCGATCTGCTCCATCACGCAGTGCATGGCGCTGCCTCGCTGGGCGGGCGTCACCCCACGCTGTGCCTGCTCGAACCGAGGACGGGCGAACGCCCCTTGCCAAGGTGTGCTGGTGCTCGTCTCCTCTGCCGCTTCGGCGTCCAGCAGGCGACCCTTCATCTGGGTGGCCGTGACTTTGGAGGGCAGCTGGGACAGGATGGGGTCGGGGTAGTGCCAGGTCAACCAAGACAGGTCGGGTTCCGGCGTCTCCTCTGTTGGTTCCGCATCCTGCTCCCCTTCCAAGCCTTCCAACTGACTGGGGCGGTGACAGCGGATGTCCCAATGGTCGGCAGGCTGGATGATGTGCTCCGGCTTTTGGATGCCCCACAGCTCCTCCGCATCCGCCCGCGCCAGGATGGGCAGCAGCATCCACTCGCCCACCGAGTCCCGTTGGAACAGGGTTCTAGGGTCGGGGTGAGCGCCAGCGTTGGGTAGGAGGCTTGCGATGGTCTTAGTGGCGTTGGGCAGGGTCATGACCAAGATGAGCTTGTCCTTGGCGCGGGTCATGGCCACGTAGAGCAGGCGCAGTTCCTCCGCCTTCATCTCCTTGTCCAGCTGCAGCTGCACCGCCTGCCGTGCCAGGGTGGGGAACTCCACCCGCAATTCCGGGTCTAACCCCTTGGGGCCAACGCCCAATTTGGGGTGGAAGAGCATGGGGGCCATCTCGTCCGCCTTGTTGCACTTTCGGGACAGCCCCGCCAGCACCACCACGGGGAACTCCAGCCCCTTGGATTTGTGGATGGACATGATCTGCACCCCCCGTCCCTGCCGTCCCGGCACGCCGGGGAGCTTGTTGCCCTGCTCCAGGACACGGCGCAGGTCGCGGACAAAATCGAACAGCCCGGCGTGTCCTCGGCTCTGACAGCTGCGGGTGTACTGGTAAAAGGCCAGCAGGTTTTCCTGCCGCCGCTGTCCGCCAGCCATGGACCCGAAGATGCCCAGCAGGCCGGTGCGGTCGTACAGCTCCCACAGCAGCTGAGCGGCGGACAAGTCCGGTGCCAGCAGGCGCAGGCGGTTCAATTCCTCCAAAAAGTCCGCGCAGGCCGGGTCGCCGGACTCCGCCCCGTGCTGGACGCACTGGTAGAAATCTCCCTCCGGGCAGTGGGCACGCAATAACGCCAGCTGATCGCCGGTGAAGCCGTAGACCGGAGAGCGGAGGACAGCGATGAGGGGCACGTCCTCTCGCGGGTTGTCGATGACCTGCAAAAAGGCCAGGGCGACTCGCACCTCGGTGGAGTGGAAAAAGTCCTCCTCCCCCGCCAGCTGCCAGGGCACCTGGGCTTCGTCCAGCGCCTTGGTCAGATGGAGCAGCACCTTGTTGGGGGAACGATACAGGACGGCGATGTCCTCCGGCCGGACGTAGCGCAAGTCCACCCCGTGGGTGACCACGAATGGCTCGTCCAGGAGCTGTTTCACCCGTCCCGCCACGAAATAGGCTTCCGCTTGGTCTTTGGACAGGGACACCGCGTCCTCTTCCCGCTCCACTTCGCCCAAGTCCACCACGTTCAGCTCCGTCCGGTCGTTGGGGTGCTCTGGGAACGCCATGCCGGGGTACAATCTCTGTTCCTCGGTGTAGGCGATCTCGCCGAAGGAGGGGGTCATGATGTGCTCGAAAATGAAGTTCACCGCCTCCAACACGCTGGGGCGGGAGCGGAAGTTTTTGGACAGCACCAGCACCTGCGGGTCGCCGGGTTGGGCGGTGTCGGGACGGGCGAAGGTGTCGAATTTGTGCAGGAAGATACCCGGGTCTGCCAGCCGGAACCGGTAGATGGACTGCTTCACGTCCCCCACCTGGAAGAGGGTCTTGCCCCCGTCGGTGAGGGCGTCAAAGATGACGTTTTGGACGGCGTTGGTGTCCTGGTACTCGTCCACCATCACCTCCACAAAGGCGTCCCGCCACTGCTTGGCCAGGGGGGTGGGCTGCCCCTGGTCGTCCACCAGAGCGTGGGCAGTGAAGTGCTCCAAATCGTTGAAATCCAAGGCTTTTCGCCGCCGTTTGGCCTGCTGATACGCCTCCTCAAAGGTCTGCACCACCCGGAACAGCTCCCGCACCGGCACGCTCACCGTCCGCAGGTCAGCCAGCAGGGCGGCACTGTCTCCGGCGAACCGGTCGGTCAGGGACGCCAGCTTCCTTTTGCACTGATCCCGCAGGGTCTTGACCCGCTCTTGCAGCCCCTTGTCCTGAATCTTTCGGGAGGCTTTCAGCTTGGGGAAGGGCACGTCGGCACAGGCGGCCGCGGCGTCCCAGCCCTGTCCGGTGGCGGCGATGAGCTCGTCCAGTCCCACCACCGTGCCCCGGAAGCTGTCCCCGTAGGCGTGTTCCAACTCCGGGTCGGCGGCCATGGCCTCCACAGCCCCCATCATCTGCCCCCGCCAGAAGGTGGCCAGCTCCCGGGTGTCTTCCAGCAGCAGCGTGCCCCAGGCGGTCTGCGCCACGTCGGTGACGTCCGCGAACTGGAACACTTCGTCCTGTTCCCGCAGCCAGCGCGCCGGGTCTGGGTGGCTCTGGATGCGGCCGTGGATGTCCAATATCATCTCCCGCAGCCGCTTGTCGTCCCGCCCGGCGGACATGGAGTCCACCAGGACGGAGAAATTCCCCTCGTCCAAGTGCTGATAGGCGTCCTCCAGCACCCGCTCCAAGGTCAACTGCCGCAGCAGACTCGCTTCCCCGTCGTCCATGAGCCGGAAATCCGGGTCCAAGTTCAGCTGGGCGCTGCTCTCCCGCAGGAGGCGGGAACAGAAGGCGTGGATGGTGGAAATTTGCGTGCGGTAGATGAGGGTGGCCTGCCGTCGCAGGTGGGCGTTGTCCGGCTGCTCGCGCAGCGCCTTCTGGATGGCGGACAAAATTTTGCCCCGCAGCTCGGACGCTGCCGCTTTGGTGAAGGTGATCATCAAGAACTGGTCTACGTTCAGCCCTTCCCGCAGCACCCGATCTAACAGCCGCTGCACCAGCACAAAAGTCTTGCCGGAACCTGCCGCGGCGGACACCAGTAATTGTCCCCCTCGTGTGGACACCACCGCCTGTTGTTCTCTGGTCAGCTCAACCGCCATGACGCTGCCCCCTTTCCTCGTTTTCGTCCGCGCCCGCCGACTCCCAGAACCGCTGTCCCTTCACCGGGTACAGGTAGCGGTGACAGTCTCGTCCGCTGCCCTCCTCGAAGAAGCAGGCGTCGGCGTAGTCGCAGAAATCGCAATAGCTTCGGTTGCCGGAGCGGAGATAGGGGTCGGCGTCGATGTTGCCGGTGCCGATCTCCCCGGCGATGTCCCGCAAGATCTTCCCCACGTGCCGGCGCAGCTTGCCCCACTGTTCCGCCGTGGCCAGGCTGTCGCCGGTGATCTCGCCTGTCTTTTTGCTCACTTTCAGGGGCAAAAAGCGGTGCTTTCCTGTGGCGCCCAAAGTCTCCATGGCCGCCAGCACCTCCGGGTCGTCCAAGAGCATCCCGCTGCGGCGGAGCTTTTTGTCCACCTCCGCCTGTCGCTGGGCGGGCGTCATGTCCCGGGTGCCGCTGAGGATCAAGTCCCGTGCGGGCAGGTAGAGGACGCCGGCGGCGGTGGGGTCTTGGCCGTAAAGGTCCTTGCCGGACTGCTCCAGGGTGAACAGGTACAGCAACATCTGCATCTCCAGCCCGTGCCACACGTCGGTGAGGCTGAAGGACTTCTTGCCCGTCTTGTAGTCCACCACACGGAGATACAGCCGCCCGTTCTCCGCCCAGCCGTCCACCCGGTCTACGATGCCGGAGATGGACAGGGTGACCCCGTCCACGGTCAGTTCCACCGGCGGCAGCGCCTTGCCGTCGCCGAAGCCCAATTCAAAGGAGATGGGCTGGAAGTGGGAGTGCTCCAGCTCCTCCACCACGTTCTGCACCACCACTTCCACCGACTGACACAGCCGCCGGAACAGGTAGCGGAAGCGAGGACTTTGCCCTTCCAGGTCACCCAGTTCCTCTCGTATGTACTGCTCCACCACTTCTTTCACCTTGGCCTTCCGCTGGTCGTGGGACAGGTTCTGCACGCCGCCCTGCTCCTTGGCGTCCCGCAGGAAGTGTTCCAGCACGTAGTGGACAAAGGTGCCCGCCTCGGGGGCGTCGAAGCCCGCCCGTTTCCGCGCCTTGGCTTTCAGGCCGTACTGCATGAAGTAGGAGAAGTGACAGCTCTTGATGGTGTCCATCTTGGACGCAGACAGGCGCACCTTATGTCCATACAGGGCGTTCACCGCCCCCCGACTCAAGCCGCCACGGGTGTACTGCCGTGCCAGACGCACCCGGCGAGCGCGGAGGTTCCACTCCGGTTCCTGCTGCAGGGCGTCCAGGAGGGCGTCGTTTCGGTTCCGCCCCGCCCACTCCAAGGCAGGCAGGGGAGCCGCGGGACAGGTGGTGCTGTCCGGGTGGGTGACGGTCAGTTTTGGCAATAAAGCTTGGATTTGTTCCACAAAGCGAGCCGGGTTGGTGGCAGCGCCGCCCTTGGTGCGGGGCCAGCTGACGAACAGCTGTTCGTGTGGCAGCGCCAGCCCTTCGTAGAGGAGCATCTGCTCTCGATCCAGCCGCTGGTCTGCCGTCGGCGCCACCTCCAGGCCGATGGCCTGGAGCCAACTCCGGTCGCTGTCGGTGAGCAGCCCCGGCGCTTGGGTGACCAGGGGGAAATGGTCCTCGTCCGCCCCCAGCAACAGGAGCACCTTGGCTTCCTTGTGGGACAGGTGTTGTATCTCCCCGGCGGACACGCGGTCTAAAGACACTGGGATGGCACTGACATCGTACTGGGACAGGAGCAACCCGAACAGGTCGGCAAACTCCCGCAGCTCCATGACCCCCTCGGTGAGCAGGTCGGCGCACTGCTCCATGGCGCCGCACAGGATGCCCCACAGCTGGCGGTATTCCTCCGCCTGCCGCAGCTCGCCCCGTTCCCGGAGCTGTTCCGACCGCTCTTGCAGCCGCTGGGGCAGTTGGATGTCCTCCAAAAAGCCGTACAGCACCCGCACCAGGTCAGCCCCCGGCGCAGCTTGGGTCTTGCGCAGGGTCTCCAAGGGGGCGATGACCCGTCGGCGCAGGGCATCCAACTCCGCCACAACGGCTTCGTCCGCTGCCGTCCACTTGCGACTGTACCCATCCGGGTGCCAGTTCCACGCCGCTTCTCGGCTCCACTGGCTGCCCCGCAGCTCCCAGCGGAGGACGTAGTTTTCCAGCAAGTCCACTTCCGCCAGGGAGATGCCCGTCAGCCCCGTTTTCAGGTAGCGGAACAGGCTGTCGTACTCGTATCCGTCCCCCACCGTCTCCAGCGCCGCCGTCAGCAGGGTCAGGATGGGCTTTTCCAGGATGCTCTCCCGGTGGCTGTAGAACAGGGGGATGCCGTACCGGCCAAAGACCGGTTCCAGCAGCCCGGCGTAGTCCTCCATGGTGCGGCCGGCCACCACGATGTCTCGATAGCGCAGCCCCTCCCGCACCAGACGGCAGATGGTCTGGGCGGCTTGCTTTACCTCTAAATAGGGGGTCTCCGCCTCGACCAGGTGGACGCCGGTGGGTGGGGTTTCTTGCAGCGGTTCATAGGACTGGAACAGTTGTTCTAATTCTGCCAAGGCTGGAGGGGCATCGTCCTTCCGGTCGGTCAGGATTTGAAACGTCATGGGGGTGTGGCACGCCTTGGCGTCCGCCTGGAGGGTCAGCGCCGTCCGGCGGGCGGGGGCGAAGACCTCCAGGCTATCGTTGTGCAAAGTGTCGCAGGTGAGCGCCACGGTGACGGAGTGGGCTTTGGACATGAGCTGGGTGAGCACCTGCCGCTGTTGAGGAGTGAAGTCCACAAAGCTGTCCAGGTAAAAGTCCGCGCCGCGGCCATATGCGCAGGTTTTGAGCCGCTCCGCCAGCCGGGTCAGCCGGTCGCGAGGGTCGGACGCCAATCGCTGGGTCAAGGTGTCGTAGCACTCCAGCATCAGACCCAGCTCCCGCAGCCGCTGCCCCTCCTCTTCTGGGGCGTTGTCGCCGGCCTCGATGAGCTGTTGGGGCTGGATGCAGTAGCTCTTCAGTTCGCCGCGGGTGGCCAACAGGTGCTCCAAAAAAGCCGCCTTTTTGGACGGTTTAGCGTAGAGGGTCAGCTGGGAGGAGACGGCGTGCACCGCCTGGTGCATGAGCAGCAGCTGTCCGCCGCCATCCAACATGGGCTGTGCCAGACCGCCGGTCTCGGTGAGCACGCGATGATAGAGCCGGGTGAAGGAGAGCACCTCCGCCCAGGCGGACGCACCGCCCCCCAGCTCCTGGCAGAGGCGACGCTCCGCCTCGTGGGAGTACTGTTCGGGGACGATGAGCACTTGCGGGCGGTGCTTGCCGTTTTCCCGCATGGCCTGGTAGAGGCGGGTGGTTTTGCCGGTCTTGGCACGGCCGAGTAACAGGTGCAGCATGGGGGTGCTCCTTTCTTGGTTGGTTAGGGTTAGTTTAGCAGGTTGGGGGTACGATATGTGGGACAGGTGCAGAATGTTTTACGTTCGACGATAAGGGGAAACCCCTAGGGTAGGCTGGCATAACTGCTCTTCCTTGTACTCCTACCCGGACCGTCCCCCCGCCCGTTGACGGGCGGGGCCTACGCTAAAAACCTGCCCCCGGCAGGTTTTCTTAACGCTGCGGGGTTTCCCCTCGATATACACTTGCCTTCACCCCACCACGACATTCTCCCGTCGCACCTTCCCCCACGCGAACTCCGCCACCAGCTCCCGTGCCTGCACCGGCTCCGCTTTGTCAATGAGTCCTGCCCAGCAGGCCAGCTGTCCCACGATGTCCTCCGGGCGCTTTCCCATCTGGCGCAGTGCGCCCAAGTCCACGTCCTTCTGGCGTTTGGACAGCCGGTGTCCGTCTGCGCCGTACAGCAGGGGCACGTGGCCGTACTCCGGCTGGGCAAATCCCAGCTGCCGTTGCAGCCAAATTTGTCTCGGTGTGGAGGACAGCAAGTCCACCCCACGCACCACCTGATTGATGCCCATGAGGGCGTCGTCCACCACCACAGCCAGCTGATAGGCGAACACGCCGTCGCTGCGGCGCAGGATGAAGTCACCGCACTCCTGGGCGAGGTTTTGCGTGTAGGCGCCCATGATGTGGTCGGTGAAGGAAATGGTCTCGTCGGGCACCTTCACCCGCATAGCGGGTTTTCGGGTTTTCGCCCGCTCTAGCTGCTCCGCCGGGGTCAGGTTTCGGCAGGTGCCGGGGTACAGGGTGGTGCCGTCGGTGGCGTGGGGGGCGGAGGCGGCGTGGAGCTGGTTGCGGGTGCAGAAGCAGGGGTAGATGAGGTGGTTTTGGCGCAATGTTTCCAAGGCTTCGGCGTAGATTTCATCCCGATTGCTCTGGTAATAGGCGTCGCCGCCTGCACTGCCCCCTCTATCCCAATCCAGCCCCAACCAGCGGTAATCTGCCTCAATCTGGTCGGCGTACTCCCGTTTGCACCGCTGGGGGTCCAAGTCCTCCTGCCGCAGTACCATCTCGCCGCCCGCCGACCGGACAGCCAGCCAGGCGATAAGGGCGGAGAAGGCGTTGCCCAAGTGCATCCGACCGCTGGGACTGGGGGCGAACCGTCCCACGGTGGGGTTTTCCTGTGCCATATGCGCTCCTTTCCAGAGAGAAAACGGGCGGACGCTGCCACGCCCACCCGCTGGGTTTTCCTTTCTCAGTGTCTCAGCTCCATGAGCTTCTGCCGCAGATCCCCTTCGATCTTGGTCAGCTCCACTTCTGCCTCTCTCCGCTTCTGGCGGCCTTCGGTCTGGATCTTCATCACTTCGTCCAGGGTGGAGATCAAGTCCTCATTGGTCTTGCGCAGGGTCTCGATGTCCACCACGCCCCGTTCCGCTTCCTTGGCGGTGGAGATGGTGCCCATCTTGAGCATTTCCGCGTTCTTGCGCAGCAGCTCGTTGGTCATGTTGGTGACGGCGCTCTGGGCGGCGGTCGCCTGGCGAGAGCGCTCCAGACCCAATGCCAGCACCATCTGACTCTTCCACAGGGGGATGGTGTTGACCAGGGAGGTCTGGATCTTTTCGATCATCAGGGTGTCGTTGTTCTGGAGCAGACGGGTCTGGGGGCCCATCTGGATGGAGATCATCCGGGTCAGCTCCAGGTCGTTGAGCTTCTTGTCAAAGCGCTCCATCAGGTTGGCGTAGTCGTTGTACGCCTGCGCGTCCTCCTGGGCGCCGGTCTGTTCTGCCTTGGCGCGGAGCCGCGCCATCTCACCGGTACGGCAGGCTTCCAGCTTCTTCTTGCCGGCGATGATATACATGGTCAGTTCCTTATAATACTGCTGGTTCAGCTCGAACATCTGGTCGAACATGGCCACGTCCTTCATCAGCGCCACCTGGTGCTGCTCCAGGATGCGGCAGATGTTGTCCACGTTGCCCTCTGCCTTCTCGTACTGGGCGCGCATCTCGTCCACCTTGATCTTGCTGCGCTGGAAGAAGCCCCGCTTCTTCTCGGTGCCGGGGGCGTTGTTCTTCAGCTCCACCACCAGGCTGGACAGGACGTCACCCACTTCGCCCAAGTCCTTGGTGCGCACCTTGTTCAGGGCGTTCTCGGAGAAGGAGGCGATGTTCTTCTGGGCGGCGGTGCCGTACTGCAAGATCTGGGTGGAATCGGTGATGTCGATCTTCTGGGCGAACTCGTCCACGATCTTCCGCTCCGCCTCGGACAGCATGGATTCGTCGATGGCAGGGGGTGCGGAGTCCTCCACGGCCTGTGCCACGGGGGCTTCCGGGGTGAGGGTCAGGGACGGGGTCGCCGTCTCCGGTGCGGCGGGTGCGGCCTGGGCGGCGGCAGCAGCGGCAGCGGCTTCGTCTCCGGCAGGGTCCAGAGTCAGGGTGGGGATGTTCATCTCTTCGCTCATGTGTCATTTCCTCCATAACGTGTTCCGTCCCGTCTGGGGGACGTTCTATCTTTCGTCACAGCCTGCCGCTCTGGGGGCTCCTGTGAAAAGTCATGTTTTTCGGCCCATGGGCCTTTGAAAATATTTTACACGTTTCCGCTTTTCCTGTCAATCTGACCCTCACTTTTCCCCTCGCTTCACAAACCGGAGTTTCTCTGACAGGCTCCCGCGGAAAAAAATCAAAATAGCCCCTTGCGAAACGGTGGAAGATATAGTACAATACCACTAGCTCCGGCGGTGACGTTTGAGGTTACGGTCCCGCGCAACGGCAGCCCGTGAACCATGTCAGGCGGGGAACCGAGCAGCATTAAGCGGTCACTCCATGTGCCGCGGGTGAGTCGTATCCGAGTGATCGCCGGAGTGTTTTTATTATGATTGTATCGTGGCATTTACCCAAAATGCCAGTCAGCGCGGTGTGGCCGGACTGTTCCGGACTGACCGCGTTTTTTATTCCGGCAGAAAGGAAGTGCAGCCCCTTGTATCAGGCACTGTACCGGAAATGGCGGCCCCAAATTTTTGACGATGTGGTAGGCCAGTCCCATATTACCCAGACGCTGAAGAAACAGGTGCAGACCAACCGCCTCTCCCACGCCTACCTGTTCACCGGCACCCGCGGCACCGGCAAGACCACCTGCGCCAAAATTTTGGCCAAGGCGGTCAACTGCGAGTCCCCCATCCAGGGCAACCCCTGCGGGAAGTGTCCCGCCTGCGTGGGCATCGACAGTGGCGCCATTTTAGATGTGGTGGAGCTGGACGCCGCCTCCAACAACGGCGTCGATCAGATCCGCGCCCTGCGGGACGAGGCAGTGTACGCCCCGGCCGCCGTGCGCAAGCGGGTGTACATCGTGGACGAAGTGCATATGCTCTCCACCGCCGCCTTCAACGCCTTGCTGAAGATTTTGGAGGAGCCGCCGGAACACCTCATGTTCATCCTGGCCACCACCGAACTGCACAAGGTGCCGGCCACTATCCTGTCCCGCTGTCAGCGGTTCTCCTTCAAGCGCATTTTGCCGGCGGACATCCAGAACCGCCTGCAATACATCGCCCAGCAAGAGTCCATCGACCTGACGCCGGAGGGTGCTTCCCTGCTGGCGCGGCTGGCGGATGGGGCGCTGCGTGACGCCCTGTCTCTGTTGGATCAGTGCGCGGTCTCCGGCCGACAGGTGAACCGGGACACCGTGCTGGACACGCTGGGTCTGGCAGGCAACCTGAAGACCGCTCATATTATGAACGCCATCGCAGCCGGCGATACTTCCGCCGCCCTGACCCAGCTGGCGCAGCTGTACGACGACGGCAAGGACGTGGGCGCGGTGCTGTCCGAGCTGTCCGCGCTGACCCGTGACCTGCTCATCCGCAAGACCGCTTCTCAGGGTGGCGAAGCCCTGATGACCGGCGGGTACGACCAGGAGACCATGGAGCTGCTGGCGCGGAAGTTCCCCAGTCAGCGGCTGTTGCAGATGCTGGGGTTGTTGCAGAGCACCCAGGCTGGTCTGCGCACCAGCGCCAACCGGCGGACGGACGCGGAGCTGTGCCTCATCCAGCTGTGCGAGGTGGAATTGGATCAGTCTCTGACCGGCCTGTCCGCCCGTATCGCCCAGCTGGAGGCCAAACTGGCCGGTGCGATTCCGGTGCAGCCTGTAGTCGCTCCCCCACCTGTCCCCCAGGCACAGCCCACGCCGAAACCGGTGGCCAAACCGAGACCGGCGCCGAAACCAGAACCCACCCCCGCCCCCGTGGAGGACGACCTGCCCCCCTGGGATGTGGAAGAACCTGCGCCCGCACCGGTCAGCGATTCTGTCCCCTGGGACGAGCCTCCCCTGCCCACAGAGGAGCCGCCGCTGATGGAGGAGGAAATCCCCCTGCCGCCGGAACCGGACTTTTTGTCCTGGACGCAGCCTGCGGCTCAGCCGGAGCCGGTGCCTGCACCGGTGGAGCGAGCGCCTGCGCCGGAGGAGCCGCCGGTGGTTCCCGTTGCGGAGACACCTGTTGCAGCGTCCCCCGCTGGCGGAGACCGGACGTTCTGGCCTCAGCTGGTGCCTGGCTTGCGTGCCATCGTGGGGCCGGGAGCTTATCCCATCCTGAACAACCCGGCCATGTGCGAGGGGGTTTTGGAGGGCGCTGTGCTGACCCTGTATCTGGGCAACTCCTTCGCTCGCCCTGTGGTCAGCCGGGAGAACGTGCGCAACGCCATCCTCCAGGCGGCCAGCGACCGTCTGGGCACGGCGGTACAGCTGAAGCTGGTGGACGGCAAAGCCCCCGCCGCTCCGGCGGAACCGGCAGGTGACCCCTTTGCGCAGCTGTTGGATTTCGGCAGAAAGAACAATTTCCAAATAGATTGACACCGAAAGATTGTTAGATTATAATAAAAGGAGTTTTGAACTATGGCAAAAGGTTTTAACGCCCGCGGCATGAAGGGCATGGGCGGCGGCATGAACATGAACATGCTCCGCCAGGCACAGAAGATGCAGGCTGATATGCAGAAGATGCAGAGCCAGCTGGAGGAGAAGATCTACACCGCTCAGGCTGGCGGCGGCGCGGTCAAGGTGACCGCCAACGGCAAGCATCAGCTCACCAGCCTCACCATCCTCCCTGACGCAGTGGATCCCCAGGACGTGGAGATGCTCCAGGATATGGTCATGCTGGCCGTCAACGACGTCCTCCGTCAGGTGGACGAGGACGCCAACCAGACCGTCAGCAAGCTCACCGGCGGCCTGAATCTGGGGGCGTTTGGCCTGTAAGCCATCCAAACCATCGCGCAATTCCCCCTGACATTTTTATCAATAGGAGGTAACGATAGTATGATGCGAGCTATGAGAAAGGTAGATTGTCAGACCACCCAGGAAGAGGCCATCCTCATCCTGCAGCAGCTCAAGTACCTGTCTGTGGCCATGCTCAACGAGGACGGCTCCCCCTACAACGTGGTTGTGGACTGCCTCTATGACGACGGCAAGGTCTATTTCCACTCCGCCAACGAAGGCCAGAAGCTGGACTGCATCCGCCACGACCCCCGGGTCTGCGCTGCGGGCTACTCCGGTGCGTACAGCGACGCCGCCAACTCCACCACCCGTTACGCCTCTGTGGTCATCCACGGCAAGGCACACATCCTGGAGGACAAGGAACGGAAGCTGGAGATCATCCGCAAGGAAGCTGCCGCACGTGGCGTGACCCCCGAAAAGATCGACGCTACCATCGCTGCCTACTTTGACGTGATGGCTATGGTCGAGATTGAGATCGACGCCATCACCGGCAAGGTCAACCGGGCGTAAATTTCAGGAAAATGCAAACAGAAACGACACACCCCTCG
Organism: uncultured Oscillospiraceae bacterium; assembly: GCA_934597165.1. Classification (GTDB taxonomy): domain Bacteria; phylum Bacillota; class Clostridia; order Oscillospirales; family Oscillospiraceae; genus Onthomonas. Next base: position 352 of record CAKTQP010000051.1, on the reverse strand, counting down.
GTGTGTCGTTTTTTGTCCGCCGGAAAAGGACATTGACAAGACAGCTGTCTTCCCGTACAATGACAGGAGATGCAGCAACTGCCAACGGAGAAAGGATGGAACGGATGAAATATCAGAGCACGTTACTGGCCGTCACCAATATGGAACGCTCCAAAGCCTTTTACTGCGACCTGCTGGGGCGAGAGGTGGTGGCGGATTTCGACGCCAACGTGACCCTCAGCGGCGGCATCACCTTGCAGACCATGGACAGCTGGAAGGGGTTCCTGAACACCCAAAAGGTCGCCCTCCCCAACAACGCCGGGGAGCTGTATTTCGTGACCGAGGACATGGACGCCTTCCTGCCCCACCTGGA
>CAKTQP010000050.1 GCA_934597165.1 uncultured Oscillospiraceae bacterium | reverse complement strand
TATCTGACGCCCAGCCAGCTGAAGCAGGCGGAAGCGGAGGTGCTGGAGAGCGTGGCACGCTATCGGAGGGTGTCATGCTGAGCCGCAGGACGCCGGCCGCCTGGCGGAAGGGGTTTGCGCTCCACCGTAGGAAGGCAGGCACCGACCGCTATGGAGACGCTGTGGCGGTGTACGATATGGAGCATCCGGATGTGACGGTAGCCGATGGCGACGAGGACGGCATCTGCTGGCAGTCCGTCCGTACCTGGCAGTCGGGGGGCAATCTGTCCTCCGGCGGTCGGGTGGACGCTGGCGGCGAGCGGATCGGCGGCATCCTGGAAGGGGTGGTGTACGGCAGCTTGGAGGCGGCGGTCTTTGACCGGTTGGTCATCGACGGAGCGGTGTACGAGCTGCGCGCCATTCAGTCCTGGCCCTGCCACCGGGTGTTCCAGCTCCAGCGGCTGACATGAGGAGGTGATGTGCCGTGACGGAAGCGGCGCTGACATTGGTGGACGGTCGTGCCCAGGTGCGCAAGGCGTTGGAGGACATGGAGTGCTCTGTGTCCTACACCGTCCGAGGGCGCTATCCCCGCTCGACCCAGGACGGGGTGCTGGTGACGGTGGGCGAGTACACCAACACGTCTACCGACTGTCCGGTGGTGGACAAGCTCTCTTACCAGATCGACCTGTGGGCCTTTGACCGGGGGACGGTGGTCACTCTGTCCGAGGCGGTGAACCGGACGTTGCTGGAGATGGGGTTTCTGCGGGAATACGCCGGGCCGGACGAGCGGTCGGAGGAACCGGCGGGGTACTGCCGGAAAACCTTCCGGTATGGTCGGAAGGTGGATAAACGCTGGATGCGTTTGATGGATTAACCAAAATCGTTGGAAGAAAGGATGATACGATGTCGAAACAGGGCATTGCCTCCATTGGCATGAAGGTGACGGTCAATGAGGTGGAGATGAATTACGTACAGGAGATCGGTGACATCGGTGGGACGCCCTCCGAGCTGGACGCCACCTGTCTCAAGGACACCATGAAGAAGAACGTCCCGGGCGTGCAGGACACCAAGTCTTTTGAGGTCACCTACCTCTTTGACAACAGCGCCGCCGACTCCGACTATCGGAAGCTCAAGGCGCTCCAGACGGCCGGTAACGCGGTGGATGTGGAAGTGGAATTTCCCGATGGGACCAAATTTTCCACCAGTGGCTATGTGAACACCTATGTGTCCGGCGCCAAGGTGGATGAGCTGGTCATCGCCAAGCTCATCGTGAGCTTGCAGAGCGACTGGACGGTGACCAATCCCACTGCGTCCTAAAGGGCATAATCGCATTGGAACGGGGGAGGGGGAGACCGAGAGGCTCCCTCTCCCCACAGCACATACAGAAGGGAGCACGCATATGAGCAGAAAATATCACACCCTCCGGCTGGGGGACGGTCAGTATCGGCTGCGTCTGACCATTCGGGGGCAGAACAACCTGAGAGACCGGTTCCAGGAGGACACCATTCAGACGGTGCTGGGAGCGGCCACTGACAGCCGTCGGATGGTGGCGCTGCTGGAAGAGGCGCTGAACTGGGAGGGAAATGAGAACCCTGTGACCGATGGGGAACGGTTCTACGACCTGCTGGTGGATCAGGGCTACTGCGGTCAGATCCAGTTCAGCGGTCTGGCCTTTGACATTGCTGCCTGCTCTGGGCTGGTGACGGTGGAGCAGGCCAAGACCTTGAAGGAATCCGTGGCGAAAGCGGTCAATGACGCCTATGCGGACATCCGGGAGGGCAAAGAGGCGGAAGAAGCGCCGGAGGAGGAGAGCCCTTTCGCGGAGAAGATGGGCTGACCACCGAGGAGCTGGAAGCGCTGGCCTGGGGGTGCGGCGTGTCCCCGTTGGAGAGCGGGGAATGGACTTGGGGAGAGCTGCTGGCCGTGGTGGAGGCAGACCAGGAGCGGCAGCGGCGGCTGTTTCAGAGGCAAGCCCTCATCGCCTGGGGGCAGGCGGCGGTGCTGTGTCGACATCTGGCGGGGGAGAAGCAGTTGCCCATCTATGAGGTGTTCCCCTTCTGGACGACCGATGAGGTGAATGAGATGAGATTGAATGAATACCGCCGTCGGATGGAACGGATGGCGGCGAAAGGAGGGAACGGCGGTGGCCAATAATCAGGATACCCTGCGGGAGACCCAACAGCTCAACCAGGCGCTGGAGGAGACCCGGTGGAAGATGAGCCAGCTGGGCAGCGACACGGTGCGGGTGCAGAATGATGTGTCCAACGCCATGAGCCGGGTCACCGGTCAGCTGCGGCAGCTGGGGAACACCATGGTGCCGGTGGCCAACGTGGGGCTGAATCTGTTCAGTCGGCTGCTGCGGGTGCTCCAGCCGTTGGCGGAGGGGGTGGCTTCCTTTGTGAGCACCCTGTTCGGGCTGCGGCTGTCGGGGACGGTGCGGTCGCTGAACAAGGCGTCCGATGCGCTGAGCAAGACGGGGAAGAGCGCCAAGTCTGCCACTAAGGCCACCAAGGCGCTGGCGAAGGCACAGAGAGACCTGATGAGCTTCGATCAGATCAACAAGCTCAGCGACCGGAAGAGCGGTTCCGGCGGCGGTTACAAGAGCTCCGGCGGCGGCAAGGGCAAAGGCTCCGGCAGTGGGCTGGGCGGCCTGCGGGGGATGGAGATCGGCGTGTCTCAATGGGCGCTGAAGGTGCGCAAGGTGTTGGCGGACATTTGGAAGCCCTTCCGGAAGGCGTGGAAGACCCATGGGGAGACGGTGATGAAGAGCTTCCAGAACGCCATGGGCAAGATCGGCAAGCTGGTCAAGTCCGTCGGCTCTACCTGGCTGAGCATTTGGAAGAGCAAGGCTGGGGAGAAGATCGTGGGGGCGGTCTTGAAGATCGTCAGCAAGGTCTGCGACGTGGCGGGCACTTTGGCGGAACGGTTCCGCATCGCCTGGGAGAGCTGCGGCAACGGGGAGCGCATCGTCAACGCGGTGTACGGCATTTTGCAGGATGCCCTGGAATGGGTGGGGCGTCTGGCGGACAGTACGGCCCAGTGGGCGCAGAACCTGGACTTCGGCCCGGCGTTGGAGAGCTTGGGCGGCCTGCTGGAGAGCTTCCGCAATCTGGCGGATGTGGCGGAGGATCGTCTGGCGGACGCCTATGAGAATGTGCTGCTGCCGCTGGCACAGTGGGCGATTCAGGATGGCGGCCCCAAATTCATGGATAGCCTGTCCAAGGCTATGGATGCGCTGAGCGACATTTTGGATCGCATCCAGCCCAAGACGGACAAGCTGGAGGGCTTTTTCAAGACAGATTGGAAGGTCAATGCGGCCATCACACTGATCAAAAGTGGCTGGACGACGGTGGCGGCTTGGGTGTCGGAGGCGGCTGGCGGGCTGGTGAGCAAGGTCGTTGGGTTGAGCAAGACTTGGAGCACGGTGAAGGACTGGGTCAGCGACCACACTGGCGGTGCGGTGAGCAAGCTGGTCAGTCTGGTGAAGAACGGCTGGAGCAGCGTGTCTGCCTGGGTGGGCAGTGCGCGGACGTCGGTGAAGGCCAAGATTGGTCTGGTCAAGAGCGGCTGGAAGAGCCTGGCCGGGTTTATTGGCTCCTTTAGGAAAAACATCCGGCTGAAGCTGACCTGGGTGACCAGTGGTCTGAGCAGTTTTAAGAAGACGGTGGCGCGGGTGCTGTTCGGCAGTGCCAAGTGGCCGACGCTGCAATTTGCCGCTCGGGGCGGCGTGGTCAATGGGGCGACCCTGTTCGGCAACACGGTAGTAGGCGAGGCGGGACGAGAGGCCATCGTGCCGCTGGAGCACAACACGGAGTGGCTGGATTTGGTGGCGGAGCGTGTGGCGCAGCAGGTCAGCAGCGAACGTCCCATTGTGGTGCAGTGTGTGCTGGATGGGAAGGTCATCGCCAACAGCACGGTCAACTACATCAACCGACAGGCACGGGCGACGGGGGTCAATCCCCTTAGCGCCACCATTTGAGTGATCTGGGGAGGGAAAGCGTATGGCGAATATCACCGTCAGCGATCTATATATCAACAGCAAAAAAATGCCCACCCCCGCGTTGGAGGGGGTGGTGATCTCCCGTGAAAAAATCTGGTCTGCCAACACCGGCCGGACGGCGGCGGGGAAGATGGTGGGGACGGTGGTGGCGGTGAAGACCACCATCAAGATCAAGTGGCCGCCCCTGACACCGGCGCAGGTGGCGGTCATCGAGAGCGCTGTCTCCGATGGGGACAATCCTTTCGTGCCGGTGAAATTTACCGATGCAACGGGCGTCACTGTGACCAAGACCATGTATTTCGGCACGCCCACCTATACGGTCTATTCCTGGGCGGCTGGACGGCAGTATCTGCGGGATGTGTCGGTGACCGGCATCGAACAGTGAGGTGAGGAGATGTACACAGGATTGACGGACAGCCTTTGGCGTGGGGCGGAGCGAAAGGAACTGTCGCTGACGCTGAATGGGACGGCGGTGACGGGGGCGCTGCTGACGCTGACCATCACCGCCAGCGTCAACGGGGAACAGCCCCTGCTGACCGTGGGGAACACCTGCGCCAAGACGGTGCAGATGCAGTTTTCCGGGGTGCAGACCGGGTTTTTGGAGGGCGCGTTGGTGCTCTCCGCCCAGGCGGGTGCGGAGGTGCTGCCGCTAGGGACCTTTGCGGTGACAGAGGCGGTGACCCGCGGAGGGCAGACCACGGTGACAGCGGTGGATGCCATGGGTGTGGCACTGGCGGAGCTGTATCAGCCCACCTTGAGCGGCGCTGCGGCCACGGCGTGGGCGGTTTTGAACGATGTGGCTGCCAAGGCGGGGGTGACGTTGTCCGCCCGGGTCAATGGGTATCAGAGCGTGTTGGCTGGGGTGTCCATGGCGTCTCTGGCGGCGGGGTACACCCGGCGGACGGTGGTGGGCTGGATCGCCGGGCTGTGCGGGTGCAACGCGGTCATTGACCGAGCGGGGAAGCTGGATTTCATCTGGTACAGCGCCAGCGGGGTGACCCTGCACCGGGCGGACTGCTATGAGGGGATGGATGAGATCCAGGAGAGTAACAGCGTCTTTTCCATGCTCTCCGTCTCCGTAGTGGACGCCAACGGCAACACCCAGACCCTATCGCCCACCTCTGCGGAGGGGACGGGGGCGCTCATCGAAAACCCGTTCATGACCCAGGCGCGGCTGGACGGGCTGTGGAGCGGTATCGGCGGGATGACCTATCGACCGGCGGAGCTGTCCTTTTTGGGCGACCTGCGGCTGGATGCGGGGGATCTCATCACCCTGACCCTGGACGATGGCACCACCTGTTCGGTGCCGGTGATGAGCCTGAGCCACACCTATGACGGCGGTGTGACCACCCATGTGACGGCGCTGGGACAGGGGGAGAACGCAGCGGCCGGGGTACGCAATGACGGCTTGCTGGGGGGCAAGCTGCGGAGCCTGTCGGCGGAGGTGGCGCAGCTGGGGGCGCTGACCGTGGAGGATGAGAACGGCGTGACCAAGATCAACGGGGGGCGCATCGACACGGACAGCCTCTTTGCCCAGAATATCACTGCCACCGGCACCATCACCGGCGCACAGCTCATCGGCGCCATCTTGAGCGGCGAGAGCATCCATATCGTATCGGAACGGGTATATGACGACACGGACGAAGATGGGCTGTTGTATCAAAGAGTGTATAATCAGACCGTCATCCAAACGGTGCAGGACGAAAACGGGGTCGATCACCTCATCCTGAAACAGGCGTCGGTGACCGATGACTATAACGATGACCCGCCGGTAGCGGCAAACACGCCGTATCGGACGGATGTCAACTATGGAGACGGGAGCTATATCAAGCTGGCAAATGAAGGGATATTTGTCCACGCGCCATATATCCTAGATGTCAACGGCGGCACGGACACCTACACCAGCTTTTCCGGCGGAGTCTTGTCGTCTGGCAGTCTCGTAGTGACCAAAAAGCTGGGCACGTGCTGGATCAGCGGCACGGTGACCCTGTCCAAGAGCATCACCGACTGGACGACCATCTTGCCTGCCGCCAAAGTCCCCGCGCCGCAGCATGGGGAGCTGGTGCCCTTTACGGTATCCCAGTGGGGCAGCAGTTACATCCAGCCGCTGCGCGGGAAAATCACGCCGAATGGTGGGCTGCAGATCCGGGGCGGGGCGGCTGCAAAGGAATACGTGTTCAGCCTCTCCTACCCCATAGAATGAAGGTGGCGCAGCATGATCGTCAATGTATCCCAGGTGCTCACAGCCCTCTGTGTGCCCATCCTGACCGGAACCTGGGCGGCTATCTGGCGGATGTACCGGCGGTATCAGTCTACCCAGGACGGGATGAAATGCCTGCTCCGGGCGGAGATCATCCGAGATCACTCCCACTACATGGAGAAGGGCTACATCCCCATCTACGCCATGGAAAATGTGCTGGAGAGCTACAACGCCTACCACTCTTTGGGTGGCAACGGGACCATCACCAAAATGGTGGAGGAGCTGAAGCAGCTGCCCACCTTGCGGGGATGAAGAAAGCCGTGGATTTCGATGGAAATCCACGGCTTTTGTGCGTTTTTTTGGTTACTTGGCGGACAGGGTCTCCCGGATGGTCTCAAAGATCTTCTGGATGACCTTGTGTTCGTTCTCCTCATCGGTGTTGAGCAGGTGCTGATACTTCATGAACTCCTGGGAGACAGCGGCCTGGCCGAACTCTTCACACAGAGCGTACAGAGCCTTCTCCTCCTCCTGCTTCTTAGCCAGGTAGTCCTTCCACCAGTTGTACTCGTCGATGGGAGCGACATACTGCTTGGTCTCCTCGTTGTAGGTGATGGTGCCGTTGGTGAAGGCGCCCATCATCTGGAGGATGTCCAGGGTGCATTCGGTGCCGGTGGCGGTGTCCATATAGACCAGGGGCTTGGCTACGCCGGATTCTTTGATGATAATATCCATATAAAGTTAACTCCTTTGGTTCGTTTCGATACTACCTTATCAGTTTGCCTTGCGGGAGGCGGATTGTCAAGGCTTTTTTTCGACCTTGTGAACGATATGACCAAAGAATTGATACCAAATTGTCATCTTGTTCCGGTTGCAATCTTGACAGAAAAAGCCTATAATTGAGCGATAAATTAAAGTCGTGATCCCAAGCTGAATCAGAAGGGCAGGTGTGTTTTTTGACTCAGAAGAGAGAGAATAAGGAGGTGTCATCCTTGGGCGAGAAGGGCAAGGCGTGGGCCGCAAAGGCCTGGCAGGCCATCGTGCAGGCGTGGACCAAGTTGGTGGACTGGGTGAAAGGACGGTTCCGCAAGGCAGACGCAGCGGCAGAGGCTCAGGAAACTGTGGTGCTGCCGGCAGCAGAACCGGCCGAGGCCGACGGCGCGAAACGTGTCCGGCGGAGCCAACTGCGGAAGGAGCAGCAGAAAAAGACCCAGCGTTACATCCTCATCGGCCTGTGCGCAGTGGTGGTCATCGCCTATCTGGTACTCTGCGGCACGGTGTGCAAGGACGGGATGTTCCCTAACACCAAGGTCAACGGTCAGGATCTGAGCGGCATGACCTTGCAGGAGGCGGAGGACGTGCTGACCAAGGATTTTCAGGAGCAGTACGCCAGCGCCACCTTGACGGTGGAGGCGGAAGGAAAGACCTACACTGTGGACATGAGCAAGGTGCTGGACTTGAAGGCGGACGAGGCGGCGGAGAAGGCGTTTGCCCACGGCCACACCGGGTTCTTCCGCCGTGGCTTGGTCTGGCTGTTCTCCCACGTGGCGGGCTACCATAAGACAGTCTACCCCCACATCAAGGACGAGAAGGCCATGCAGACCAGCGTCAAGGACAGCGGCGTGCTCAAGGTGGACACGGCAGTGGCGGACAGCTACAAGGTGACCAAGAGTCAGATCACCTTCACCCGTGGCACCAACGGCCAGGCGGTGGATAAGGACGCCCTCTATGAACGCATCACCGACGCCGTGGACGATGGGGACTATGAGACCGTCATCGCAGCGCCCATGAAGGACTCTGAGCCCAAGGCGCTGGACATGGACAAGGTGTATAAGAAGGTCTACACCAAGGCCAAGGACGCCACTCTGGACCCCAAGAACAACTATGCCATCGTGGCCTCCACCACCGGCATCAGCTTTGACAAAAAGGAAGCGGCCGCGGCCATCGAAGGGCTGGAAGAGGGCGAGTCCAAGAGCATCAGCTTGAAGCTGACCACGGCGGACATCAGCACCCAGAACCTGAAAAAGAACCTGTTCAAGGATCGCCTGGGCGGCTACAGCACCAACGTAGCCGGTACCGCCGCCCGCATCAACAACGTCCGCCTGGCCAGCCAGCACTGCAACAACACCATCCTGCTGCCGGGAGAGACCTTCTCCTATAACGGGGTTGTGGGACAGCGGACAGCAGCCCGTGGCTTCCAGGAGGCGGGGGCGTACCTCAACGGCAAGACTGTCCAGGAGCTGGGCGGCGGCATCTGCCAGGTGTCCTCCACCCTGTACTGTGCCACCGTGCTCTCCAACCTGGAGATCGTCCACCGGGAGAACCATATGTTCGAGTCTACTTACGTCCCTCTGGGGCTGGACGCCACTGTCTCCTGGGGCGCGCCGGACTACGTGTTCAAGAATAACACCAAGTATCCCATCAAGGTGGTGGCCGGTTATGCCAACGGCGTCTGCACCTGTGAGATCTGGGGCACCAAGACGGACAACATCACGGTGAAGTTTGTCAACGAAGTCCTCTCCCGGAACCCCTATAAGACGGTGACGGTGAAGGACGACACCAAGCCGGTGGGCTATTCCGCCGTCACCGAAGAGGGCGAGAACGGGTCTAGAGTCCAGACCTATCGGGAACTCTATGATGGCAACGGCAAATTGATTTCCAGGACCAAGGAGTCCTTCAGTGTCTACACCCGTCGAGACCAGGTGGTCACCGTGGGCGCCAAAAAGGCGGAGACAAAGAAGAAAAAGAATAAGACCGAGAAGAAGGACAAAAAGAAGACCGACGAGAAAAAGAAGACTGACCAGACGGCCGGTTGACCAACAGACAGCGCAAAGGCCGTTTCGCACAGATAGGTTGCGGAGCGGCCTTTTTCGGAGGAAGGAGCAAGGGATGTTTGACGGATTTCGGGAAGAGACCATGGAATTTCTGTGGGGCGTGCGGCTGAACAACGAGCGGAGCTGGTTTTTGGAGCACAAGGCCATGTACGAGGAATTTCTGTACCGTCCGCTGAAGGAGTTGGGCGCGGAGGTGCAGGCGGAACTGCTCCAGCGGCAGCCGGAGAGCCAGTTCAATGTCCACGTCTCCCGGATCTATCGGGACGCCCGCCGCCTCCACGGACGGGGGCCGTACAAGGATCACCTGTGGTTCACCCTCCGCCCGCCGGTGGAGCAGTGGGCGACGGTGGAGCCGGTGTTCTACTTTGAGATCTACCCGGAAGGGTACGAGTACGGCATGGGCTACTACTGCCCCAAGCCCTCCCTCATGGCTGCCTACCGCCAGCACATCCTGGACAACCCAGAACGGATGGAGGCGTTGGCGCAGCAGCTCAACGGACAGGAGTTGTTCCACCTGGAAGGGGAGGAGTACAAGCGCCCCAAGGGGGCGGTGTCCCCACTGCTCCAGCCCTGGTTCAACCGGAAGAGCCTTTCCCTCTGCGCCGCCTTCCCGCCGGACGAGACTTTGTTCTCGCCCGCCCTCATCCCGACTCTGACGGAGGGCTTTCAGTGGCTGTGGCCCTATTACAGCTTCCTGAAGGAGCTCTATGTCCCCTTGGACGGGCGTGACCGATAACCACAGAAAAAACGCTCTGGAATGGGATTCCAGAGCGTTTTTTGGTACCGGTCAGGTCTTTTTGTCAAAGGACGTGCCGCAGTTGCGGCAGGAGATATGGATGCGCCCCTTCCCCTTGGGGACCCGCAGCAGCTGGCCGCAGGTGGGGCAGCGGAAATACTTGTGATCCCGATCCCGTGCCTGGGCGTTCATGCGCCGGAAGTTCCGGGTGAGGGGATCTGTGATGGATAAGAACTTGTTGTTCTCTGCCCGACGCCGGTCGTAGTTCCGGGAGAAGGTGCGGTAGAGGGAGTAGAGGATGAGCACGTATCCCACCACAGAGAGGATCTGCGCGACGATGGACACCTTGACGAAGCGGCACAGGATCCAACAGAGGAGGCAGGCGATGAGCAGGAACAGGTTCAACTGGTCAGAGCCATAGCGGCCGTACATGAGTTTGCGGAGAAAGTTCACAAATAAAACTCCTTATAACATAGAGATAAGTTTAAGATTTCGTAAAGTATGATACTCCATCTCCCTAGAAAGGTCAACAAGTCTTTCGTAAATAATATGTGAATTACCACCGCTGACGGACAGCTGCGGTGGGGAATCCTGTATTTACAAGGGGAAAAGGGTGTAGTATAATGTTCTGACAAGAAAAAACAAGCGTGCCGGGTGTACCGGCCTGCGCAACAGATACAGCAAACAGCTGTGAGGAGGATACTGAGATGAAGATTGGCTTTGCCTGCGACCATGCCGCGGTCGATTTGAAGAACACCCTGCTGGAATACCTGAAGGGGAAGGGCTATGAGTGCGTGGATTACGGCGTCAACGACCCCACCAAGCGGGTGGATTACCCCATCATGGGCCGCAAGGTGGCCGAGGCCATCAAGGCTGGCGAAGTGGACAAGGGCGTCCTGGTCTGCGGCACCGGCGTGGGCATCTCCCTGGCCGCCAACAAGGTCCCTGGCATCCGTGCCGGCGTGTGCAGCGAGCCTTATACCGCCCGGATGATCGTAGAGCACAACAACTGCCAGATCGTGGCCATGGGCGCCCGTGTGGTGGGCGACGAGCTGGCCAAGGCCATCGTGGACGCTTTCTTCGGCGCTACCTTCCAGGGCGGCCGTCACGCGGATCGTGTGCAGATCATCAAGGACATGGAAGCGGAGCTGTATAAGCCGGAAGCGCTGTAATTGCTGGAAAGAGTCCCCGATCAAGTTGGAATTTTGGGGGATTCTCCATGGCTTTTTCCCCGTCGCTCTGGTACAATAGGGAGCGGCACCTTGTGTATTTGTAATTATTTGAAGGAGAACAAAATCATATGGACGAAAACAAGAACATCCCCATGGAAGAAGAGGACGTGACCATCCTGACCCTGCACGACGACGAGGGCAACGAGGAACAGTTTGAGTTCCTGGATCTGGTGGAATACCAGGACAAGCAGTATATCGTCCTGTTCCCGGTGGATGACGACGATATGGAGATCGTGATCCTCCAGGTGGAAGAGATCGAAGGCAACGAGGAAGAAGAGGCTTACATTGCTGTGGAAGACGAAGCTATTCTGGACAGTGTGTATGGCATCTTCAAGGAACGTTTTAAGGACGAATTCGAGTTCGAAGACTAACGTCTTTCGAGGAAATGCAAGCATTTCCTCGAGTTTGCAGCCGGGTGCATGCACTCGCGCTGCTCGCACACTTACCCGTCTGAGAAGAGAAAAAAGTGACGCGCAGGTCGCCGCTTTTTTCAGATTTGATTTTATTCCGGCATCCTGCCGGAACTCTGTGAGACAATTTCATCAGAAACCAAAGAAGGCGTGGGACTCCCCACGCCTTTTTCACACAAAAACGAGACACCCGTCCGGGCAGCCATCGGACGGGTGTTTCGGTTAGGATTCGGATTCCAGCTTGGGCTTGACCTTGCGTTTGCGCTTGCGGGTGCGGGAGCGCTTGCGGACGATCTTGCCCATGGTGATGCTCTTGCCCCCCAGCTTGCACAGCCGGTACAGCTCCGGCGAAAAGGTCTCCGGCGGGAACAGGTTCATGTTCCCACGGGTGCCCAAGGGGCCTTGGTGGACGGTCAGGCAGGTGTAGAACCGGCCGTGTTCCAGACAGCGGCTGCGGGCGATGTAGTGCTCCTCCACCTTCAGCCAGCTCCCGTTGCACAGCCAGCTGTCGCACTTGGGACAGCGGATGACCCGGGCGCTCTTGCTGCTCAGGCACTCGTCCACCGTCTTGTACAGGCCGAAGGAACGGTGATAGAGGGGCTCCTCCTGGGACAGCACCGCTTGCAGCTGGACGCCAGCCTCTTGCATGGCCTGCATCCGACGTTCCCGCCGCAGCGCCGCTTCCATCTGCCCCAATTCCTCCTGGGTGGGCAGCTTGCCATAGCGGCGCACCAGCTCCGCGCCGATGAGCGCAGTGTAGAACGCATCGTTGCCAGCGTCGTGATATTCCCGATCCTCCCCCAGACCCAGCGTCTCCACCGCGTCCTTCAGGGCGGCTTGCTGGTCGGTGTGGAGCACCATCAGGTCAAAGGCACGCTGGAGGTCGTAGATCTCCAGCTCCAGAAATTCCTCCATGCCATACCAGCACAGGTTCATATCCAGCACCCGGATGTCGCTGTTGCCCCAGGTGAAAAAGACCGGGGCGCTGCCGCACCATTGGAAGAACTTCCGCGCCACCGCACGGAATCCCTCCGCCTGCTTCAAGGTGTCCATATCCAGCGGGAGCATCTTGCGCACCCGGTGGTGGAGCTTCTTGTGGATGGTGGGACGGACGTAGCAGGAAAAGGGCTCCGGCTGGCTGTCCCACTGCTCCAGACGGCAGGCGCCGATCTGGATGATCTCGTCTAATTTGTCCTCGATACTGTGAGGATACCCCTGGTTCCATTCCAGGTCAAAGAAAATGTAACTCATGAAAAACACCTTATAACAGATTCGGGATTTTGTCAATTCACCGGCGAAAAAAACGGGGAAAAAACACCGGAAAAAAAGTTTTCGATTTTTTGAAAAAAGTGCTTGACAAATCGACCCTACATGACTATAATAGTCATTGTTCCGCCGGACACGAGCTGCTTCCGAGCGAAACCGAAACGGCGGCGTAGCTCAGTTGGCTAGAGCATGCGGTTCATACCCGCAGTGTCACTGGTTCAAATCCAGTCGCCGCTACCACCTCTTAAAAGGGTGGAGCGACCCACCCTTTTAAGATAAAATTCAATGGCCCGTTGGTCAAGTGGTTAAGACACGGCCCTTTCACGGCTGTAACATGGGTTCGAATCCCGTACGGGTCACCA
>CAKTQP010000049.1 GCA_934597165.1 uncultured Oscillospiraceae bacterium | reverse complement strand
TTTAATCATATCGCACCTCAATGAGTGAAAGTATAAATTTATTATAGCAAAGTGAACGCAAATTACAACCCCCTGCCGGGAAAAAAGCGGATTTTGTTTTTTTCATGCAAAACGCACGTCCACTTCCCTACCAAACTGGTGTATTTCTACAAAAACCTCGGATACCAAGGCGGTATCCGAGGTTTTCCGTATGATTTTCCCAATCAAAAAGCCTCGCAGAGTTCCGTCATCTTAGATGGCGGAATAAATTGCAATCCATTTTTTCCGGCGGCGTGTACGTCGGAAAAAATACTGCTCAGACGGGTAAGTGTGCGAGCAAAGCGAGTGCATGCACCCGTCTGCCCCCTCGACAAAATGCCTGCATTTTGTCGAAATTATCGGAAGTATTCTGCGCCGGACTCGAACAGGGGCATGAGCTTCTCGCCCGGAATGTTCTTGGCGACGCCCGGATTCCACCGTTCGGTGTGACCCATCTTGCCGAAGATGCGCCCGTCGGGGCTGAAGATGCCCTCGATGGCATGGATGGAGCCGTTGGGGTTGGCGGCGATGTCCATGCTGGGCACGCCGTTGGCGTCCACGTACTGGGTGGCGATCTGGCCGTTTTTCATCATCTCGTCCAGGATGGCCTGGGGTGCCACGAAGCGGCCTTCGCCGTGGGAGATGGGGACGGTGTAGACGTCGCCCACCTGGGCTTTCAGCATCCAGGGAGAGAGGACGGAGGCCACGCGGATATCGCAGTAGCGGCTCTGGTGGCGGCCGATGAGGTTGAAGGTCAGGGTGGGACAGCTGTCGTCCATGTCCCGGATCTCGCCGTAGGGCACCAGACCCAGCTTGATGAGCGCCTGGAAGCCGTTGCAGATGCCCAGCATCAGGCCGTCCCGCTGTTTGAGCATCTCATGGACAGCATCCTTGATTCTGGGATTGCGGAAGAAGGAGGCGATGAACTTGCCAGACCCTTCCGGTTCGTCGCCGCCGGAGAAACCGCCGGGGAGGACGATCATCTGCGCCTGGCTGATGGCCTGTTCCAGAGCCTGGGCGGACTGGTTGAGCAGGTCGGTGGTCAGGTTGCGGATGACCAGGATTTCCGGGGCGATGCCCGCGCGGATGCAGGCGTTGGCGGTGTCGTACTCGCAGTTGGTGCCGGGGAACACGGGGATGACCGCCTTGGGACGTGCCACCCGGTTCTTGACCACGGTGAGCAGGCGACGGTCGTAGTCCATGTTGGGCATCTCTTCCGGTTTCTCGCTGGCGTGGGTGGGATAGACCCCTTCCAGGGTGGCTTCCCACTTCTCGGCCAGGTCGGCCACGGACAGGGTGGCACCTGCTACGGTGAGCTTGCCGTCGTCGGTGGTGGCGCCAATCTTGAGCGCCCCGTCGGTGTCCTCGGTCAGCTCGGCCACGATGCAGCCGCACAGGTCGCCGAAGAGCAGGTCGCCGGACAGGTCAGCGGTGCCAGCAAAGCCCACGCCGTTGCCGAAGGACATCTTCATGACAGCCTCTGCCACGCCGCCCACGGTGACCGCCCAAGCGGCAGCCACTTTACCGGCCTTGACCAGCTGGTGGAACTGTGCCCAGGTGGCCTTCAGGGCTTCATAGTCCCCGTCCGGTGCCTGGAACAGGTAGACCGGATGGCCTGCGGCCTTGAACTCAGGAGAAATGACGTCGCCGGTCTGCCCCGGAGCGATGGCGAAGGAGACCAGCGTAGGCGGAACGTCCAGATCCAGGAAGGAGCCGGACATGGAGTCCTTGCCGCCGATGGCGGCTACGCCCAGGCCGATCTGCGCCTGGTATGCGCCCAGCAGGGCGGCGAAGGGCTTGCCCCAACGGGCGGGTTCGTCTCGGAGCCGTTCAAAGTACTCCTGGAGGGAGAGGTAGACCTTGGAGGCGTCGCCGCCGGCGGCGACTACCTTGGCCACCGACTCAATGACCGAGCTGCGCGCGCCGGTGAAGGGGTTGCGCTCCATGCGGTAGGGGTCGAAGCCGGCTGCCATGATGGAGCAGGTGTCGGTCTTGCGGCCGGGGCCCACGGGGATGAGGCCGACCATGGCCTGTGCCGGGGTGAGCTGTTTCTTGCCGCCGTAGGGGAACAGGATGGAGCCTGCGCCGATGGAGGCGTCGAAGCGTTCGCCCAGGCCGCGCTGGGAGGCCAGGTTGGGATTCTTCACGATGGCGTCAAAGCGGCCTGCCACGTCGGAGGTGTCCCCCACCTCTGCCTTGCCGGGCAGCTGGGGCACGTAGACGTCGGTGCGCTTGACGGTGCCGTTGGTGTTCAGGAAGGCGCGGGACAGGTCAGCGATGACTTTGCCGTTCCAAGTCATGACCATGCGGGGGGACTCGGTGACCACGGCCACCTGGTAGGCTTCCAGGTTCTCGGCGGTGGCGGCGGCGATGAAGGCTTCTGCGTCCTCGGGCGCCACCACCACGGACATTCTCTCCTGGGATTCGGAGATGGCAAGCTCCGTGCCGTCCAGACCCTCGTACTTCTTACGCACGGCGTTCAGGTCGATGGAGATGCCGTCGGCCAGCTCGCCGATGGAGACGGAGACGCCGCCTGCGCCGAAGTCGTTGCAGCGCTTGATCATGCGGGTCACGTCGCCGTTGCGGAACAGGCGCTGGATTTTGCGCTCTTCGGGTGCGTTGCCCTTCTGCACCTCGGCGGCCATGGTGACCAGGGAGGACAGGTTGTGGCTCTTGGAGGAGCCGGTGGCGCCGCCGATGCCGTCACGGCCGGTGCGGCCGCCCAGCAGGATGACGATGTCGCCGGGAGCCGGTTCTTCCCGCACCACAGCGGCGGAGGGGACCGCGCCCACGACGGCCCCCAGCTCCATGTGCTTGGCCACGTAGCCGGGGTGGTAATACTCCTGCACCACGCCGGTGGCCAGGCCGATCTGGTTGCCGTAGGAGGAATAGCCTGCGGCGGCGGTGGTGGCCAGCTTGCGCTGGGGCAGACGGCCCTCGATGGTCTCGCTCATAGGGGTTCTGGGATCGCCGCAGCCGGTGATGCGCATGGCCTGATAGACGTAGGCACGGCCGGCCAAGGGGTCACGGATGGCACCGCCCACGCAGGTGGCAGCGCCGCCGAAGGGTTCGATCTCGGTGGGGTGGTTGTGGGTCTCGTTTTTGAACTGGAGCAGCCAGTCCTCCTCCTGACCGTCCACGGCCACGGGGATGTGGATGGAACAGGCGTTGATCTCCTCGGACTCGTCGATGTTCTTCACGCCGCCCCGCTTTTTGATGACCTTGGTGCCGCTGGTGCCGATGTCCATGAGGGTCTTAGGACGCTGGTCGGCCTTCTCCTGACCGTAGACCTCCACTCGTTCTGCCAGGTACTGGTCATAGGCGGCCTGCACCTGGGGGTCCTCCACCTGGACTCCCTCGATGTGGGTGCCGAAGGTGGTGTGGCGGCAGTGGTCAGACCAGTAGGTGTCCACCACACGCAGCTCGGTGATGGTGGGGTCACGATGCTCGGTGTCCCGGAAGTAAGCCTGGAGGAAGGTCAGGTCGTCCAGGTCCATGGCCAGGCCGTAGGTGGAGAGCATTTCTCGCAGCTCGTCCTGGTTCTTGCCGATGAAGCCGTCCAGGGTGGCCACTTCGGTGGGGATGTCGTAGGTCTGCACCAGGGTTTTGGGCTTTTCCGCCGTGGCTTCCCGTGCTTCCACCGGGTTGATGAGGTAGCGGCTGATCTTCTCGCAGTCCTCGTCGGACAGGTCGCCCAGGAGGACGTAGACGGTGGCGGCCTTCACCAAGGGACGGTCGCAGCCGGCCAGCAGCTGGATGCACTGGGCGCAGGAGTCCGCCCGCTGGTCGAACTGACCGGGGAGGGCTTCCACGATGAGCAGGGCGTGGGGGCCTTGGATGGGGGGCATGGTCTCGTCGTAGAAATCATCCACCATAGGCTCGGAGAAGACGGTGGTCTTGGCCATCTCGTACACTTCTTTGTCCACCTGGTCTACGTCGTAGCGGCAGATGATGCGCACGCCTTCCAGGTTGGCGATGCCCAGCTGTTCCCTCAGCTCACGCCACACCTTCTCGGCTTCCACGTCGAATCCGGCGCGCTTTTCCGCGTAACAGCGATATACGTGTTCCATAACAACGGTTCCTCCTTCTCTCTCGACCGGTTGTTTGACTGATGTTGGGTCGCTCACGGGTTCTGTTTCCACTTCAGATCCCATTCCGCGATATGATAAAACAGATTTTGTTGGGTTGGTGTGATGGATGCGTTAGCACTCCAGTGGGTGAGCACGGAGTGATTTTTGAAGCACAGGGGGATGGTCGCAGCGGCGTCCGCCACGGCTTTGTACAGGTTCTTGGCCGCGGTGGGACGGGTGGCTTTGTCGGCGGTCTGGAACTGGGTCAGCAGCTTTTCCAGGTCTTTGTTCTGGTAGCCGCCGTAGTTCAGGTTGCCGTTGGAGCCGATGACCGCGGTCAGGTCGAAGTTGGATTTCAGCTTCACCTCGCCCAGGTACAGGTCAAAGGAGCGCTTGTCCAGCGCGTCGGCGAACTCATCCCACGCCAGGGCGTCCACCTGCACCTTGATGCCGATGGCCTCCAGCTCCTTCTTCAGCTCCTCCGCAAAGGCAGTCTTGAAGGCGGACTCCTGGTTGACGATGAGTTTTAACGTCTGATTATAGTAGTGTCCATCCGCCAACTTTTTCTTCGCCGTCTCCTCGGACCAGGCATAAGTCTCCGCCAGCTTCTCGTCGTAGAGCTTGGACTTGGGCGACACGGGCAGCACGGTAGGTTCCGCGTGGCCGGAGAGCATTTTGGTGGCCAGGGTGTCCCGGTCGAAGACGTAATACAGCGCCTGTCGGAAGGACTGATCCTGACAGGGGCCGGAGTGGGTGTTGCAGCCCACGTAGATCATGCTGGTGGTGGGGTAATCCACCACATTGTAGTCGCCGGTGTAACTCAGGGCGTTGGTGCCGGTCAGGTCGGTGTCCACCATGCTGATACCGTCGCTGCCGAAACCGAAGATCATCATGTCACTGTCGTCGGCGGCGTACAGGTCGATGGTGTCGGCGGGCAGGGTGCCGTCCTGCCACCAGCTTGTGTTGCGGGTCAGGGACACGGCCTTGCCCTTTGTGGTGTTGAGGACGTAGGGGCCAGTTCCGATGGGGTTGCTGCCGCCGGAGCGGCTGATGATGGGGATGTCCAGCAGGGCGTCAAAGGCGGCGTCCGCTGCGTTGACCTCGATGACCACGGTAGTGCTGCCGGAGGCGGTGATGTCCGTCACGTCGGACAGGCGCTCCCGGTAGATGCTCCCCTTCCGCCGAGCCTGCTCCAAGGAATACACCACGTCTTCCGCCGACAGAGATGTGCCGTCGGAGAAGGTCACGTCGTCCCGGAGCTGGATGGTGCAGGTGGTCTTGCCTGCGATCTTGCTGCGGGGCTGTTCCTTGGCTTTTTGTTGCTTAGACTGGTCGGTTTGGCCAGTTTGGTCGCCCGTTTGGGTGTCATCGGTACCGGAAGTGTCCCCGGTGGATGTGTCGCCGCTGCTGTCCGCCTGATCCTTCTCCGCTTGGGAGCCGGAGGCGGAGGTGACCTGGATGGTGCAGCTCTTGGCCAGGCAGGGCTCGGTGGCGAAGGTGGGGTCGATGGCGAACAGGGGTTCGTAGATGAGCCCCATCAGGTTCTGGTTGGTGGTGTTGCTGCAGGTATAGGGATGCAGCCCTTCCCCCTTGTAGTAACCCAGGGAAAAGGACTGCGCCGCAGAAGCTCCCCCACTGCTCTGGTCGGACGCAGCAGGCGCAGCATCCGAGGCGGAACCTTGGCTGCTGTCCCCCTGTCCGCCGCAAGCGGTCAGTGAGAGGAGTAACGATAATGCGATTGTCAGAGCTGAAATGCGTCGAATGTTCATAAAAACCTCACAGGGACGGCGACCCGTCCCGTATCACGGTACAAACACGGTGTTTTTCACGGAAAAACACCGTCCGCACACTTCCCGTTCTCATTCCGTCAGCTGGATGACCGCTGACATGACCCCACGAGCCTCACCGACGTGCCGATGGCTCCAGAACAAGTCCTGGCGGCAGGCGGTACAGAGGTCGGAGATCTCAATTTGGTTGGCAGGCACTCCTGCCAGCTGACCCCACAGGCCGTTAATGCCCTTCAGGTCTACTAAAAACTTCTCCCTCGGCAGCCGGTCGATAAATGGGTCAGCCTGCTTGCCCAGAACCGCCCACATGGCGTGGGGCACATCCTCGTGGGTCTCGAAACAGCAGCGGGAGATGCCGGGGCCGATGGCCATGCGGATGTTTTCCGTCCGGCAGCCGAACTGCTGGGTCATCACCTGCACTGTCTTCCCCACGATGCCCACGGCAGTGCCCCGCCAGCCGGCGTGGCAGGCGGCGACTACCCGGTTCACCGGGTCGTGGAACAGGACGGGGATGCAGTCGGCGGAGAAGATGGCCAGGGTGACGCCGGGGCAGTTGGTAACCAGGCCGTCGGCGCTGTCGTAGTCCCGCTCCCGGTACAGACCCTTGCCGCAGTCCGCTTCGGTGACCACCCGGACGTCATCCCGGTGCACCTGCTGGGAGAAGACGGTCTTGGTGCTGTCAAAGCCCACCGCTTCCCCATAGCGCCGCCAATTCTCCCGGACGTGCTCCATCTGGTCGCCGCGGCTGGTGCCCAGGTTCAGGGAGGTCAGATAACCGCGGCTGACGCCGCCCAAACGGCTGGAAAAGCCGTGGACTGCGCCGCCGTCGGCATTGAGACGAGGGGCGGAGAACCACACCAGGCCGTTCTCCTCCCGATTCGTCTGAAAATGCAGGTCATTCATTTAGTTCTCGTCTTCGTCCGGCGTATAGGTGGTGGCACCGTTCTTGCCGTGGCAGTTCTTGAACTTCAGGCCGGAACCGCAGGGGCAGGGCTCGTTGCGGCCGATCTTCTTGCCCTTGACGATGGGCATGCGCTTGGGCTTTTCTGCCTCGTTCTCGGCCACCCGATCCACCTTGCCGGTGGTCTGCTGGGCTGCTGCCATGGCGGGATCTTCTCTGGACTCCCGGACAGCCTGCGCCACGGGACGGCGTTCCAGACGGTTGCGGCGCACCTGGGCGATGTACACCCGGCGGACGGTCTCGTCCTGGATGGCCAGGGTCATCTGGTCGAACATATCAAAGCTCTGGCGCTTATAGGCCACCACAGGGTCTTCCTGGCCGTAGGCACGCAGGCGGATGCCCTGCTTCAGGTCGTCCATGGCGTCGATGTGTTCCATCCAATATTCGTCCACCACGCGCAGCAGCATGACGCGTTCCAGTTCGCGCATCAGCGGCTCGCCCAGGATGGCTTCCTTCTTGTTGTAGATGTCGAGGGCCCGTTCCTTGACCAGTGCGATCAGGTCGTCCAGGGACTTGTTTGCCAGCTCTTCGTCGGTGAAGATGAGCTCTTCGGAGGTCAGGAACACGTTGCGGAACTCGGCCACTGCGTCCTGGAACTCGGCGTTGGTCAGGTGCTGACGCTCGCCTGCGGCACCGTGGATGGCACGCTCGATGACGCCGTCCACCATGCCCAGGATGACTTCCTTCATGTTCTGGCCGGACAGCACCTTGCGGCGTTCGCCGTAGATGACTTCACGCTGGGTGTTCATGACGTCGTCGTAGTCCAGAACGTCCTTACGAGCCTGGAAGTTACGGGATTCCACCTTCTTCTGGGCGTTCTCGATG
The DNA here is from genome assembly GCA_934597165.1 of uncultured Oscillospiraceae bacterium. GTDB lineage: Bacteria > Bacillota > Clostridia > Oscillospirales > Oscillospiraceae > Onthomonas. Next base: position 5,869 of record CAKTQP010000049.1, on the reverse strand, counting down.
GCGCTGGAGAGCATTTTGGCGTCGATGGGAGTATCCTCGTCGATCTTCATGGTGTCCATGAGCTTGGCGATGCGGTCGCTGCCGAACAGACGCAGGATGTCGTCCTCCAGGGACAGGAAGAAGCGGCTGGCGCCGGGGTCGCCCTGACGGCCGGAACGGCCACGGAGCTGGTTGTCGATACGGCGGGCTTCGTGGCGTTCGGTGCCCAGGATGAACAGGCCGCCGGCCTGGCGGACCTTCTCCGCCTCGACCTTGATCTCTTCCTTATAACGAGCCTGGTTCTCGGCGAACTGACGGCGTGCCTCCAGGACGTCGGGGTTGTTGCTCTCGGCGTAGCCGGTGGCTTCGGAGATGACTTCCCCGTTGAACCCGGCGCGGCGCAGGTCTGCCTTGGCCATGTACTCGGCGTTACCGCCCAGGACGATGTCGGTACCACGGCCTGCCATGTTGGTGGCGACGGTGACGGCGCCCAGCTTACCAGCCTGTGCGATGATCTCCGCTTCCTTCTCGTGGTTCTTAGCGTTCAGCACGTTGTGGGGGATGCCCTTGTCTCGGAGCATCCGGGAGATGCGCTCGGATTTTTCGATGGAGACAGTACCCACCAGGACGGGCTGACCCTTCTCGTGGCACTCTTCGATCTGCTTGACGATGGCACGATACTTGCCAGCCTCGGTCTTATAGACCACGTCGGGGTAATCCACACGGACGACGGGCTTGTTGGTGGGGATCTCCACGATGTCCAGGTCGTAGATGGAGCTGAATTCGTCCTCTTCGGTCATCGCGGTACCGGTCATGCCGGAGAGCTTGTCGTAGAGGCGGAAGAAGTTCTGGAAGGTGATGGTGGCCAGGGTCTTGGACTCGTTGGCGACCTTCAGGCTCTCCTTGGCTTCGATGGCCTGGTGCAGACCTTCGTTATAGCGACGGCCGAACATGAGACGACCGGTGAACTCGTCCACGATAACCACCTGGTTATCCTTGACCACGTAGTCGATGTCCTTCTTCATGACGCCGCGGGCGCGGATGGCCTGGTTGATGTGGTGGTTGATGGTGGTGTTCTCTTCGTCGGCCAGGTTGTCCAGGTGGAAGAACTTCTCTGCCTTGGCGATGCCGCGGGCGGTCAGCGTAGCGGTCTTGCGCTTTTCTTCCACGATGTAGTCGTAGTTCTGCTCCACGTCCTCGTCGAATTCCTTGTCATCGGTCTCGGCGACCACATAACAATCCAAGTCTTTTGCGAACTGGTCGGCCATCTGATACAGCTTGGTGGACTCTTCGCCCCGGCCGGAGATGATGAGGGGGGTACGGGCTTCGTCGATGAGGATGGAGTCCACTTCGTCCACGATGGCGAAGGTCAGGTTGCGCTGGACGGTGTCCCGATCGTAGACGGCCATGTTGTCACGGAGGTAGTCGAAGCCGATCTCGTTGTTGGTGCCATAGGTGATGTCGGCGTCATAAGCGGCCTTGCGCTCTGCCTTGGTCAGGCCGTGGACGATCAGACCGACGGACAGACCCAGGAAACGGTAGACCTTGCCCATCCACTCGGAGTCACGTTTTGCCAGGTAGTCGTTGACGGTGACGATGTGGATGCCTTCGCCGGTGAGGGCGTTGAGGTAGGCGGGCAGGGTGGCCACCAGGGTCTTACCTTCGCCGGTCTTCATTTCGGCGATACGGCCCTGATGGAGGATGATGCCGCCGATGAGCTGGACGCGGTAGGGACGGAGGCCCAGGACACGATCTGCCGCTTCCCGGCAGGTGGCGAAGGCTTCGGGGAGGATGTCGTCCAGGGTGGCGCCGGCGGCCAGGCGTGCCTTGAACTCGTCGGTCTTGGCGCGGAGCTGTTCGTCGGTGAGGGCTTTGTATTCGTCGGACAGTGCCTCAATTTTATCTACAATGGGGGTAATCTTTTTGACTTCCCGCTTGGAGTTGGTTCCGAGAAGTTTTCTCATCATTCCCATGCTTTATCGATTCCTTTCTTAAATCCGTTGCGGATGTACTCATTCAGATTGAATTATAACACAAATGTAAGCGAAAGTGAAACACAAAATTGAGAAAGATTCCCTGTATTTTTGTCGTTTTCCGCGCTTTTTCTTGTTCAATGGAGCGAAAAGGCAGAGCCGAAAGGCTCTGCCTTCTTGACGTGGGTGGTTCTGCAACCCTTTTCCCTTTAATATGCAGAAATGCATTCCCCGGTATAGACGTCAATATAAATACGGTCTAACGTAGACCACCAACCATGGTCTACCAGCCATTTCAGGGACACATCATAGTATTTCCGCCCATTTTTCGTGGTCTTGCCATTCCAAAAAATGTCTAGCTCATACCCATTTTCCGGAGCAACCGCACCGGGCTTTAACTTCCAATGCTTCTGCGCAATGGCGACCGCCTCTTTTTCCGTCAGCATCCGCCCACGAAACACAACACTTTTCTTTGCGCTCCAGGCGGTGTATTTGGTCTTCCCCTTCTTCTTGGTGTAGGCGCGGACGCGGACATAGTATTTCTTGCCCTTCTTCAGCTTGGAGATGGTCACGCTGGTGGTCTTGGCCTTTTTCACGGTCACGGTCTTGGCTTTCTTCATCTTGCTGGAGGTGGAATACTGCACCTGATACCCCGTCACGCCGCTCTTCTTTTTCCAGGTGACCTTGATGGACTTGCTGGAGATATTTTTGACACTGGACAGCTTCACCGCCGCCGGAGCCGCCATGGTCTCCAGCCCAGCGTCTTCCACCCAGCCCGTCGTCTGCACCTGGGGTGTCTCAGCCGCCAACACGCTAGCGGGCAGCAGCTGAAACCCCAGCGCCAACACCAGCAGCAAGGCTGCCATCGTTCTCTTTTTCATGTTGCCTTTCCTCCCTTTCTGGCTGCCGCCAACGGCAGCAGCCACGATGTTGTGGTTCCGTTACTTTTTCACCGTCGCTGTTTTCACCTTGCTCCAGCCAGAGTAGTAGTTCTTGCCGCTGACGGTCTTGTAGGTACGGATGCGGACGTAATATTTCTTGCCCTTTGTCAGCTTGGAAATGGTCGTGCTGGTGGTGGACGCCTTTTTGATCTTTCCCTTTTTGGCGCTCTTGAACTTGCTGGAAGTGGAATACTGCACCTCATAGCCGGTGGCGGCAGCGTTCTTCTTCCAAGTCACTTTCAACTTTTTGCCCTTCTGGTTGGTCACGCTGACCAGGGAGACGCCTTTGGGCTGGTTGGGCGACCAGGTTTTCCAGGTGAGCTTGCCGCCGTAGCTTTTCCGCTTGCTGCTCGTCCAGGTCTTGTTGCCTTTGGGGTAGTAGGCGGTGGCGGTGACATTGCAGAAAGTGCCATATCTCGCTTTCAAAGGACCTGAGGTACCATCATCTTCAATGAGAGTTGGGGCGTTTCCCTTAAAATAAATCCGAGTTAAATTGTCACACAGAGAAAATGCAGCGTCATCAATACTGGTCACGCCAGCCGGAATAGTGATGCTCGTTATCCCAGTATCAACGCTAAATGCAAACTTCCCAATATACCTCAAGCTATTCGGAAAAGAAACCCCTGACAAACTTTTACATTGGTTGAATGCAAGGTCATGTATGTCTGTCACTCCTTCTGGTATAACATAGGAACCTTTTTTCCCAGCAGGATAGCGAACTAATTCCGTTTTCTTCTTGTTGTACAGAACACCTTTATCTGAGGAATAGTTTTTATTTCCGCTTGCTACAGAAATATTATTCAGACGACTGCATTCAGCAAAAGGATAGCTCCCAATGCTAGTTACACTAGCCGGAATGGAAATACTCGTCAATCCATTGCAATTATAAACTGCGTAATCGCCTATATTTGTCACGCTATTCGGAATAGTAAGTTTCGTTAACTTAACACAACCGGCAAACGCCCAGTTTCCGATTCTAATGACGGAATTAGGAATAGCAATACTAGTCAAGTTTTTGCAGGTATAGAACGCTCCATCACCAATACTTGTCACTCCGTTTTTTATCACGACAGATACAATCTTCTCGCTGTTGAAATGCCAACTTGTTCCATCCCACCTTAGCGACCCATCGTCTTTACTCCAATTTCGCATCTCCCCCTTGCCACTAATGGTCAAAATCCCCTTACTATCCAGCTTCCAGGTCAGATTTTCCCCGCACTTCCCCGACATAGCCGCCATAGTACTCGGTGAAACATCCTCCTCCGGCTCCTGAACCAGTTCTCCGGTCTCGGTCGCTTGGGGCTCTTCCGCTTCCGCCTCGCTCGCCAGCACGCCCGCCGGCAAAACGCTCAGACACAGAACCAGCGCCAGCAGCAGCGCGGTCAAGCTCTTTCCCTTTCTCATGGTTCCCTCCTACTCTCTCTGTTGGGTTTACACCTTCTTCCAGTATTGTAGCACAAGCATCGTACAAATTCAACCATTTTCCATTCTTTTCAGTCCTATCCATTTACTTCTCCCCCTCACCTATTGTAAAATAAAAGACAATCGCAACAAACAGACATCGGAGGGCACGACTATGCCAGAACTGAAAAAGAACAGCATCCACACCATCACCATCGACCGCTACGCCAGCGACGGTCAGGGCATCGGCCGGCTGGACGGCATGGCGGTGTTCGTCCGGGGGGCGCTGCGGGGAGAGACCTGTCAGGTCTCGCTGATGAAGGTGGGCAAGTCCTGCGCCTGGGCACGGGTGGTGAAGATCCTCGAAAAATCCCCCGCTCGCATCCCCTCCGACTGTCCCCACTTCCCCGTCTGCGGCGGCTGCACCCTGCGGCACATGACCTACGAAGAAGAGCTATTCCTGAAACGTCAGCGCATCGACGACGCCCTACAGCGCATCGGCGGGCTTGACCTGTCCGTCAGCCAGATGTACGGGGCCAAGGACACCCAGCGCTACCGGAACAAGGCGGCGTTCCCGGTGAGTCAGGATCACAAGACTGGGGTGAAGGTGGGCTTCTACCGCGGCCGCAGCCATGAGGTCATCGACGTGGGCAGCTGTCTGCTCCAATCGGACATCGCAGACAAGGCCGGTCGGGTGGTGCGCAAGTGGATGCACAAGTACGCCGTCCCCGCCTATGATGAGCGCACCGGTGATGGGCTCATCCGCCACGTGTTCGTCCGCACCAACCGGAAGCGGCAGTCCCTCATCTGCGTGGTGGCCAACGCCAAGGCGCTGCCCTTTGAGAAGGAGTTAGCCAAGGCGCTGACCGCCGCCTGTCCCAAGGCGGTGGGAGTGGTCTTGAACGTGAACACCCGCAAGACCAACGTGATCTTGGGACGGGAGTACCGCGTGTTGTGGGGGCACGACACCTTGGAAGACCGGCTGTGCGGCCTGACCTTCCAGCTGTCCATCCCCTCCTTCTTCCAGGTCAACCGAGACCAGGCGGAGGTGCTGTACAACTGCGCGTTGGAGTTTGCCGGGCTGACCGGCGAAGAGACAGTGGTGGACTTGTACTGCGGCACGGGCACCATCAGTCTGGTGATGGCACAGCGGGCGAAACACGTCATCGGCGCGGAGATCGTGCCACCTGCCATTGAGGACGCCTGGGCCAATGCCAAGAAGAACGGCGTGACCAACGTGGAATTCATCTGCGCCGACGCCAGCAAAGCCGCCGCCGACCTGGAGCAGCGGGGCATCCGCCCGGACGTGGTGTGCGTGGACCCGCCTCGGAAGGGACTGGCGCCTGACGTCATCGACTCCATCTGCGCCATGGCGCCCAGCCGAGTGGTCTACGTCTCCTGCGACCCGGCCACTCTGGCGCGGGACTTGAAGCGGTTCACCCAGCTGGGGTATCGCGCTGAACAGGCGGTTGGGGTGGACTTGTTCTGCCGGACGAGCCATGTTGAGACGGTTGTTTTGCTTTCCAAGGGTGAGGTCGACTCGAAAAAGATTCGGGTTGAGTTCTCTTTAGAAGA